>NZ_CP141728.1:2400000-2723602 GCF_035621135.1 Sinanaerobacter sp. ZZT-01 | reverse complement strand
TTGTGGTATGTTCCATTTGCAATTCCAGCAAGGTTAATGGCCCCTATTATTAAAGTTCAACCGAATGGTTTACCGCTTGAAGCAGGAAATCATTTAGGCGACACCTCTGTTGTTTTTACAGGTATTGTAATAACAGTTGCGTTGTATTTACTCTTCTCGGCCATAACTACATTGTGGTTTCATCATAGGGAGGTAAAATAATGTCTTTTTATAGTAGCTTAAAATCTGATTTATATAAATTCCGTCATTCTCCCCTATTGCTGATTCATTTCATTGTACCTGTGATCGGAATTGTTCTGTTTGTATGGTATTATTCCTTTTCACCTTGGAGTGAATTGGATAAACTGTTAGCATATATTCAAATACTATCTGTCACCTTTCCTGTTTTAATTGGAATCATCACTTCAATTTTGGCTGAATCGGAACAAAAGGCAGGAGCTTTCCAAATGCTTTTATCCACTGCAACACCAAAATATGTACCTCATATCACGAAACTGATATGGCTTATTATATTTGGCTTTTGTTCATCTCTGCTTGCGTTAGTTGGTTTTGGGATTGGTTTTAGCCTATTGGGGTTCACAGCTTTTAATATCTTTTTTTATATAAAAACTGCATTGCTCTTATCCATTAGCGTGATCCCTTTATATTTCCTGCATTACATCATGAGCTTTTTTATTGGCGGCAAAGGCTACAGCTTGGGGCTAGGGATTATAGGCAGTCTGCTTTCCGCACTCCTTTTAACAGGATTGGGCGATGGTATTTGGACTTTTCTTCCATGGGGAATCTGCGGAAGATTTTCTGAAATGTTACTTTTATCAAGTTCAAGAAATATTGATTTTTTACAATCTGATGGTATGATACAAAGTATGATATTTATTTTAATTTTCATTTTTCTTTTTCTCATAGCTCTTATTTTCTTATCCAATAAATGGGAAGTCAAAAAATCAGAAGATTAAAAGATAGGAGGTCGTATGGCGAATATTCTTGTTATTGATGATGATACTGCAATTTGTAAATTAATTGAAACCGCACTCACAAGAGATGGACATGTGGTTATAACAAAGAATTCTGCGACGGAAGTTGCAGTAAATGACTTTAAAAAGATTGATTTAATTCTCTTGGATATTATGATGCCGGGGCTTGATGGCATAACCTTTTGTAAGGAATACAGAAGTATGATTGATTGTCCCATTTTATTTTTAACAGCAAAAACAATGGAACAAGATGTTATCGATGGGTTATCTGTGGGCGGCGATGATTATATCAAAAAACCTTTTCACATATCAGAACTCAGAGCCAGAGTCGATGCACATATACGCAGAGAACATCGGGACAGACACCAAAGTTTGATTTTGAATGATTGCGTTTTTGATCTATCAGAAAAAACGGTATCCGTTAAAGACAAGTTGATAAGCTTAACTAAAAGTGAATATGAAATTTGCGAACTATTGGCAAGAAATAAAGGCCAGATTTTTTCGCTTGAAAATATATTGGAGAAAATATTTGGCTTTCATTCTGAAAGTGATATTTCCTCCATCCGTGTACACATAAAAAACATTCGGAGTAAATTTAGTGAAGTCATGGATTGCCCCATTGAAACGGTCTGGGGGGTGGGCTATAAATGGAAATAAAAAAAAGCACCATTTCGATATATAGACTGTTTTTAGAACATTTAATCGGACTTTCCGTTGCCATTATCGCTTTAATCATGGTATTCATCCTCATTGTATCCATTTCTTTTCAATCAGGCATTGTTTTACAAGCCAATTATACCGATGTAAAATTAAGTAAATTAGAAGATACGCTCACTGAGAATTTTGATCGTACTTTATTGCCGCCATATTGCAGTTATATTGTCGTAGACGTTAATGGCGAGATTATTGATAGTGATATGAGCAAAAAAGATTTAGAAAAAATGAAGTCGTATTTGTTAAGCGGAAAAAAATCCTACTATGCTTTTTACAAGGAGATCTCTCAACATAATGGTAATATCCTTATTATTAAATATGATATGCTTGCACATTTCAGTAATCCCCTCCTGCATAAAATGATTCCTTATCCCGAGCTTTTCACATTGATTCTTCTTTTTGGATCGATCATTCTGTTTGCAGTGATTACCGCTTCAAAATTCAGTAAAAAACTAAGAAAAAATTTGAACTCAATTGTGACGGCCACCGAAAAAATAGGCGTTCAAGATTTGAATTTTGATATTACCCCTACTCAAATTCTTGAATTTAATACCGTTTTAAATACCATTGAAAAGTTAAAAGTTGCGTTATCTTCCTCACTCAAAGAACAGTGGGACAAGGAACAGCAAAAGAAATCTCAACTCTCTGCCTTAGCACATGACATTAAAACACCCTTGACTGTGATAAAAGGTAATGCTGAATTATTAGCAGAAAGTGACCCTTCCAAAGAGGATGAAGAGCTTATTGCTTACATTCAATCAAGCTCAGATACCATCGAAAAATATATAGAATTACTGATGAGTGTTGTAAATAACAATTCCATACACATCGATAAAAATGAGATTTCTCTAAAAGATTTCCTTCATAATGTTTTTACTGAGGCAACGGCTCTTTGTAAAATTAAGAATATAGCATTTAACCTAAATAATACTGTAAAATGCCCTACCATATATGTAGACAGGGATCTGTTGAAGCGAGCAATCATCAATATTATTGATAATGCAGTCCGCTACTCCGATAAAAATACTCAAATCTGCTTTACCGTTTCAGAAAATGAATCCTACATTTTATTCAATATAGCTGACTTAGGAAAAGGCTTTTCAGAGGAAAGTTTAAAAAAAGCAACACAAGAATTTTTTACAGAAGATATCTCACGAACAAATCAGCATTATGGTTTAGGGCTGAGTTTTGCAAAAGCGGTTGCACAACTTCACCATGGAACGCTTGAAATAAAAAATCAAATGGATACTAATGGTGCAATTGTATCGTTAAAAATAAAAAATAATATCTAATAAAGCTTAACTTCATTAAAAATCCTCAAAACAGCAATCGTTGCTTCTTTGAGGATTTTCTACATATTTCGTCACCGAGGTCTACTTTTTATACCCGTTTCACTTGTTTTTTATAGGTTCTTTCATTTTCAAGACCTTTCGTACAAAGCAACATAAGAATTGATATCACTGCCATAAGCAGCAATACACCAATTTCCACAGAAAGATTGAAGATCAGAGTACCATCTCCCGTAAATTTAATAATTCCAAGACCAGCAGTTATAGGATAGTAATCAGTTAGAGCTCTGCCCGCTATAAAGATTCCACAGAAACCGTAAACAAATGCCAGACCAGTTCCAGCAAGAAAGCCGTTTTGTTTTCTACTAAAAAATATAATGATAGGCAACACAGCCAGATAGCAACACAGTCCCAATCCAACAAGTTGAAAGAGCGATTTCGTTACAAGAGCCGGATCTATAGCTCCATGACAGATCATCGCACCGAATGCAAATGTACATAAAAAGCTAAAAAAGCCGTACAACACAGCAACAAACCCAACTGTAATCACTTTTGCCGCCAAAAATTTGCGAAATGAAATCGGTACAGTCAACATGTTTTTTAGTGTATGATCCACATACTCACGGTTTATGATATAACCTCCAATCAGAACAATCATAAATGGAAAAGCCATGCTGAAGTTATTCCATATGACGCTGTTTGCATAACTTTCATACTGTATTATTTCATTACCGCTATTTTGCTGAAAAGCTGCTAAAAGTGCTGAAAATAAAACAGCTACAATACCGACCCAAAGAATGCTATAACGCTTCAGCTTTTGAAATTCTGTGATAATTATATTAATCATAGTTCCCCCTAATCTTCCTGCTTTTGAAATACGAATAAAATCAGCAGAACCGATATTGCCGCTATTAAAAATAATATGCCTACACAAACCGGAGTGGAAAGCATATATGGTTTTCTCATTGCAAGATATTCCGCAGGCAGTCCGCTCCAATAGGATGTCCACCAGCGCATAGTGACTGGTGCTGGCAGCATGGTAATGAGCGCATTATTTGGAGCAAAGTTTAGCATGTTAAGGGATATGCCGAAATTTAAGATTGAATAAATAAAGGCAACGATAATGGAAAAAACATAGCTTTTGTTAAAATAGACAATAAGAATAATCACCGGAAGGACTGAAACAAACAGCATCATCCCAAGAATGGCACTTAGCCCTAATTTAAATACAATCCCTTCTACAGCACCCACAACCAGTCCTCCGAGAATTGTAGCTCCTAAACCGGCTATGGAATATAATACGGCAACAATCAAAAGCATAAACAACTTAGCTGCTACAAGCTTATTTTTAGGAACCGGTACGGTCATCAGGTTTTTCAGCATATCACTGTCCCTTTCCATAAAGAACAGGATGCTTGCTACTACACTTACTACACATGGCAAAAGAAGAAAATCTCCAAACGTAACGACCAGCTTAAAAAGCTGTTCAAAATGCAGACTATCCTTTGCTACTAATGCAGTCAGTGGAATAGGAAAGAGGCAGGCTGCTAACATGCAAAATAGAATAAACTTCTGCCGTTTGATCTTGGCAAATTCGCAAATGATTAAATCAAGCAATCCCCTCACCTCCGGTGACACGTTTAAAATAATCCTCCAAAGTATCATTTTGAGTATGCGCTTCTGATATATTGAGACCACTTTCAATCCATTTACGGGTAATAGCGGATACTTCTATTTCCGTATCGTAAAGTCGCAAATTACAATCGTCATCAATATGAAAATTGGATGTATGAAATTCAGTCTCCAAAATTCTGGAAGCCTGAGAAGTGTCCGTAACAATAAAATGAACATACTTGCTGTTCTTCTTCTCTAATTCTTCTAAACTTTCTTCTTCCAATAAAACACCTTGATCAATGATGCCAATATCGTCCGCCAACAGTGCCATTTCAGACAGAATATGGCTGGAAATTAAAATAGTTTTGCCTTGTTCCGTACTAAGCCTCTTTATGAAATCACGAACTTCCACGATACCGATGGGATCAAGTCCGTTAATAGGCTCGTCCAAGATTAAAAGCTCCGGATCATGCAAAATAGCATTTGCGATACCAAGTCGCTGCTTCATGCCAAGGGAATACTGTGAAAATAGTTTTTTATCCTTATAGGGCAAGCCTACCACATCCAATGCGTTTTTAATCGCATTGCTGCCCGGTACTCCTCGGAGTCTCGCCATAATCTTAAGGTTTTCCATACCTGTAAGGTTGGGATAAAAACCCGGCGCCTCAATCAGATTTCCAATTCGAGAAAGAATTTTCTTTTCATTTTTATGCAAATTTTTGCCGAAAATATGCACTTCACCAGCTGTAGGATTTGTCAGCCCCAGCAGCATTTTCATAGTAGTTGTTTTTCCTGCACCATTGCGTCCTAACAGACCATAAATTCTACCTTTCTTCACATGGATGCTTAAATTGGCAACACTCTTTTGTTCACCATACTGCTTTGTCAAATTATTGGTTTCAATTACAAAATCATTCAAGATGTAAACTCCTCCTTTATTTTTATAAATCTGATTTTATCTCCTCAACCTTGTATAAACCTTGCACAAACCTTGAATAAACCTTGCATTTTATGAGAGAAGTAAAAAACCTGCCTTTCAGCAGGTCTCTTCATCAGCCAGTGGAAATTGTACGATAAACTCTGTTTGTTGATATGGTTCGCTTTGGACTGAAATCGAACCGCTCATCTTTTCTACAAGCTGCTGTACAATGGACAGCCCTAGACCACTTCCTTTTTCAGAACGTGCCGTGTCGCATTTATAAAGGCGTTCAAAAACATGCGGTAAATCCTGTTTGGAAATTCCCTTTCCATCGTCTGCAACAATAATCATTACATTAGTAGCAAGGAGCGAAAGTTTGATTTTGAGGTGAGTCGCCCGACTATGAGAGATTACATTCTGGATTAAATTGTTTATAATACGGGCATAGGCATCTGTATCTAGATTGACCTTGATACGCTTTTCTGGAATATCTATGTCAAAATCAAGACAATTGTCCTCAAAGAGTGGAATCCAATTTTTCAATAGATTTCTGGTGAGCTCCGTCACCTCTGTTCTCCGAATGGCAAAGGTTTCTTCATTGGAGTTCAGTTTAAACCATTCAAACAGCACATCTACATAGTCTTTCATATCATGTGCCCTCAGCCGGGCGGTTTCTATATATGCTTCCCGTTCTGCGCCGACTACAATACCTTTCTGTGCTGCATCTAAATATCCAATTAACGTTGTCAACGGAGTGCGCACATCATGGGAGAGGCTCGTCATCAATTGACTGTTGGTTTTCTCTGCTTTTCTCAAGTCAATGATCTGTTTCCGAAATTCATGAACAATATCATTCATTTTATAACAGATTGTAGAAGTCATATTTCTGGGTTTTGCTAATATTTTTCGATTATTGTTGCCTTGTACAATGTCATCCAGTGTTTCCGAAACATCATTTAATTTCAACTTAACATGGTGCATTTTGATAAAGAGAAGCAAGGTGGAAATCACAGCGATAAAGGCAATTACAACTACAACAACAAGCAACGGAAGCTTCACATAGATTCCTTCCATTTTACACCTCCCTGCTAAATCGATAGCCTACGCCCTTCACTGTTTGAATATAAATAGGATTATTCGGGTCAGGCTCTATCTGTTTTCGCAATTTACTAATATATCCCATGATATTGTTATCATCATAGGCATAGGGTTCTTGCCATATTTCTTCATAGATTTGCTGCTTGGTTAAAATTCTACCTTGGTTTTTGGCAAGGTAACAAAGAATGTCAAATTCCTTTGCATGTAGCTCAACCTGCCCATCTTCAATATGAATAACCCGAGTGTCCAAGTCGATTGTAAGATTCTGAAAGGAGAGCCTATGCGGTTCTTCGCAGGCATTGTTATTTAAGGTTGTATATCGGCGAATCAAAGACAAAACGCGAGCAATAAATTCTTCGACATCAAATGGCTTCGTAAGATAGTCATCAGCACCGATACGCAGACCGTTAACTTTGTCGGCACTGGTGGTTTTCGCAGTAAGCATCAACACTGGAACAGCACTCGTTCTTCTTATTTCTTGAAGCACTTGAAACCCATCCATTCCCGGCAGCATGACATCCAAAACAATCAGGTGATAATTATTATGTACTAACCGATTTAGACCATCCGCTCCTGTATGTACAAAATCCGCGATTATATTCTCAGTTTCTACACATTTTTTTAATAATTGACATAACCCTATATCATCATCAATAATCAAAATGTTATTTTGCATACGCTTCCCTCCATCATCTATAAAATCCAATTATAAAAGTTTTAAAACTACTTTATCTTTCTTAGTCTCTTTTATTTCACTAAAAGCATAGATCCTTCCACCAAAATATATCATTATACAGCCAAAAAATTTTCTCTTCACAAACAATGTCTTCTAGTAGCAATATGGGGATACGAATCATTTTACCATCTTCTTCAGTTGAAATAAATAGTTACAAATTTTTGTTTGATTAATCCGAACAAGTCAGATAAAAAGTACAACTTGCTATGGTATACTTTCCTATATTGTTACATGAAAGCACGGATCATTGTGTAGAATCCATGCTTCTTAATCATCACAAGAAATTTTGTGATATATTTTGTAACCTTTTCTTATTCTTATTTGTATTATTAGTGAAAGGCTTTTCAAGGATAAAGGAGTAAGCTCATGAGAAAACCAGTAGAGATACTGATCGAAAGGTACAAGAATAATATATATGCAATTGCATTTAATCTTTGCAAAAATGCTCAAGATGCAGAGGATGTTGTTCAAGATACCTTCATTCAGTACATATCACTAAAAAAAGATTTTGAAACAGAGCAACATATACGCGCATGGCTCATACGGGTAGCGATCAATAAGGCAAAAAATAAGAATACAGCCTTTTTCAGACGAAATACGATGCCTCTGGAAGATTACATGGAAACATTAACTTTCGAATCATCCGAATCATCCGAATTATTTGAGACGGTAATGAATCTGCCGGAAAAGTATCGTCTTGTCATTCATCTGTTTTATTATGAAGACTATTCTGTAAAAGAAATAGCAGATATTCTGAAAATATCTGCAAGTAATGTAAAAGTTCGACTATCGCGCGGAAGAAGTTTACTTAAGAACACATTAAAGGAGGTATGGGAAGATGACGAATAAGGAAAAATATAAACAGGCATTTTCTGCAATTCATATCGCTGACGAATTTTCTTTGGAGGTAAGAAAAATGACTCATATAAATAGAAAGAAAAAATTCATTCAAATGGTTGCAGGTATAGCCTGTGTGCTTTTAGTGGGAGGTTCAACGGTTGCGTATGCTACTGATTTGGGCGGAATTCAGCGCACTGTTCAGCTTTGGATACATGGAGACCAAACAGAAGTAACCATTGATTTTACTGGCAACGGAAGATATGACATGGAATATTCTGACAGTGACGGAAATGCGAGTCACCAAAGTGGCGGAGGCGTTGCTTTTAATCCCGATGGAAGCGAAAGGCCCTTAACAGAAGATGAAATCATGGACTACCTTGACGATCCAGATGTAAGATACGAAGATGACGGTTCGGTTTGGATCTACTATTTTGATCAGAAAATTGATATCACAAATAAATTTAATGACAATGTATGCTATGTGCAAATTTCAAATGGAGACGAAACCTTGTATATGACAATAAAGTATAAAAATGGCTGGTCTTCCAGTCCTAATAAATACCCAACTCCTTCTTCGTTTAACTGATCACACACCAAACACAGAATAAAACTGAGTTTATGAAAGGTTCTCTGATTAGAGGAATAATCGTACCTTAGTAAATCTAAATTAACTCTGCAAAAGCTGATGTCGATTACTGTGAAAAAGAGGGCAACCCTTGCTATTAAGCGCGGATTGCCCTCTTTCTTTTTCATGTAATTATTCATGTATCGTCGAGAGCACCCTTGCAAAAGGACGTTGAGTGGATTGGATAGACTACAATGTGCGCTGCAAAGTTTGCTCTTGTTATTGCCTTGTTCGGCTCAAAAGGCTCTACATTATAGATTACAATTTTTTATGCTATATCGTTGAGTGCATCCCTCGCCCAGTGATTCTCGACAAATTTCACTGTGATCGAATTCCAGGCAACTGAGTAGTTTGAATTTATTAAAGAATTCTTCGATTCCGTTAGTTGTCATAGCGATAACTTTATATCATATTTCCGTAATTCTAAATACCTCCACCTAATTCTATCGTATGTACTAATAAGTCACTATTTCCACATTTTCCATGACCAGGAACAATAATATCTGCTTTATCTTTATATCGCTCCAGCACCCTGTTTACTGATTTTGGCCATTCTTCAAGATCTGCATCAGCTGTATTGCCTAAATCAGTAGATTCTAAGCTTTTAACCATACATCCTCCAAAAAGAATACGTTTTTTTGGAAAATACACGACTAAGTTATCTGACGAATGACTAGCGCCAGGGAAGTAAATTTCTATTTCTTTACTATATACCGCTAATTGCTCTATATCTACCTGCATATCATCCTGTTGTAAATTAAACTTTTCCGTTGGACCCACATAAGGAATGTGTTGATAAGCCTCATAAAAACGCTTTGATTCTGGCTTATTTAACCACTCCAACATAAGTTCTCTTGATGCTTCACCCGCTTCAGATATTAATTCAGTAGTTAAAGACGAACCGTATATAGGTATGTTTTTTTCAACCAAAGCCTGATTCCCTCCAAGATTATCAAAATGAAATCCTGTATTGATTGCTATTATTTTTTGATTTTCAAAATGAGTATTCACCCAATTTAACAAATCTCTTGTAGCCTCTGGTGTATATGGTGTATCTACCAAAATGATATCAGAATTGTCCATTTCTACCACCATAGAATTAGCTGCCCATGGGAATACATGGTTTACGACATATGCCCCTTCAGCAATTTTTTCAATGTATAAATCTTCCCCAATACTTTCTATTGCTGTTTCATCCTGGTTTATACTATCCATATTCTTTTTCTCTTGAGATGCATTTGTTGTACTTTCCGAACATCCTAACAAACCGACTGTCATAGATAGTGCTACTATACAAATTAATACTTTTATTTTCATCATTAACCTCCATTCAATTTATCTTTAAAAATATGTACTATTATTTTTACCTCCTTTTCGCAGACCGAATTACATATGTAGTCCACTCTATGAGAGTACACCTGTAATTCGGTTTTGTCAACCATTTTTTGTAATAAAAAAGGCTAACAGCGAGGGTGCTTAAAAATCACCCTTCCTATTAGCTCATCTTTATATTTTTTGTAAATTTTCTCTTTTATTTATGAATTTATTAATCATAAATTTTTTTATCTTGAAGAATTGATAAAGTTATTTCTCTTGCATTCTTCCCATCTGCATTATCTTGGCCTCTAATATTGGTTGCAAAAATATATACTTGCCCATCTTTTTCCAAATATCCAACAAACCACCCATTTATACTTTTATTATCAATAATGCCTGTGCCCGTTTTTCCTGATAATACAATGTTATCTTGCTCTAAAACTTTCATAATTGATTTTACTGTATCTACGTTACTATCCGTAAATGGTAAATCATATATGTACAGCTTTTTTAATAGCTCCACTTGCTCAATAGGAGATATTTTTAAAGTAGATTCATTCCAAAAATCTTTCTTTCCAGAAATATTTTGATTTCCATACTCCAATTGTGATATATACTTTTCTAATTCTTTAGTTTTTAATTTTAATAAAAGTGTTTCAAAATACCAATCTACAGAATAGGTAAAAGCAGAATCTAAGGATTGATCTTGGTTCCATTGTTCATATGGATAGATCGTACCATCCCATGACATTTTTGTATTTTCGTCCTGTAATATGCCTGCTTCAAGACCTATTAATGAACAAACAATTTTAAAAGTTGAGCAAGGGGACACTCTTTCTTTGCTAAGCATTTCATTGTATATATGATATTGCTCTTTGTTTAAATCAAGTAGTACAAAACTTCCTGTATATTCTTGAAAGTAATCACTTAAGTCTTCATATATTGTATTCTCTGGTATATTAAAAGGCTTCATGTCAGAAGAACTTTCGCCCATTACTTCTGAAGTGTTAAGACCTATAAAGCCCATCACTGCAATAAGAATAATGCTTATTAATTTTTTAGGCAATGACTCTCTTTTGAACTTCGAAATCATATTGATTCGTTCTTTTATACCCCGATTTTTATTCACCACATTTGCCATAGTAAAGCT
Source organism: Sinanaerobacter sp. ZZT-01 (assembly GCF_035621135.1). NCBI lineage: Bacteria > Bacillati > Bacillota > Clostridia > Peptostreptococcales > Anaerovoracaceae > Sinanaerobacter > Sinanaerobacter sp. ZZT-01. The sequence goes on along the minus strand of NZ_CP141728.1, from coordinate 2,712,326 downwards.
GTACATAGAAGATCTTGCAATTTTTAAAAGCTTAATAAGCGTCGCACCATAATCATAATGTTCCTCATTATCTATTTTGTTAAGTACGTAAAAATCACATGCCAATTCTTGGTCTTCATGCATACGATAGAACCCATACCATATGATTGGATTAAACCAGTGAAGCACTTGTAAAAAGCTAGATACTACGTTAAAAAATATATCTTTTCTTTTATAATGTGCCATTTCATGCAGCATCACATATCTTATTTCTTTTTCACTGAGGATTGACTTTATATTTGTTGGTAATAAAATCATAGGTTTAAACAACCCATATAGCGCAGGACTTTGTATGTTTTCTGATTCAACTATTCGAAAACTTTTTTTAATTTTCATTTCATCTTTACAGGTTTCTAAAATGCTCCAAAGTTCTTTATCTTCAAGAGGTTTGCTTGCTTTAACCATTTTCCCTATTTTTATATTGTAAATAAAAGCCCGGCTCAACACACATAGCACTACAATTAACCAAATACAAAATAAAATTTGTAATAATGTAATCGTATGATTTCCATTTATAGATAAAGCATACTCATCTGGAAAAGACCATGTATTCATTCCATTTTGATTTTCACCAGATAATTCATTAAACTTGGAGTTGACATCTATGCCGTGGTCAATACTCAATTTGGATACTATAAAATCAAATAAATTATAAGGTGTTGTAAAAAGGTTTGGTATGATAAGTTTTATTATAAGCAAAAACCACATGGCATAATACCATCTGGCACTTATTTTATCCTTAAAAATTGCTTTTACTACCAAAATAATACCTATTAACACACTCGCCATTAAGGATGTAAACAGAAATCTTGAAAAAAGCATTATTATCTCAACCACCGCTTATCATCCCTTCTTTTTTTTCTTCTCAAGTATATGTTTGAGTTCTTCAATCTCTTCTTCTGTTAATTCTTGCTCTTTTAAAAAATTAGTCATTAATACATTAAATCTTCCACCGCAAGCACGTTCTAAAAAAGATCGAGTTTCTTCTTTTATGCACTCTTCCTCATTTAATAATGGATAATAAAGATAGGAATTTCCCGATTCAATATAGCCAATAGCTTTTTTCTTGACTAATCTACCAAGTAAAGTTCTAATGGTTTTAGGATTCCATGCGACAACCTCTTTTAACCGATCAATAACATGATTAGAGGTGACTGGCACATCCTCAGCCCATAGAATTTTCATAACTTGCCATTCAGCATCCGATATATTGGGTAGCTTTTTCATAATATACTCCTTTGGATTACTATTGTAATTTCAAAATTATCATATATCTTAAATCGTTATCTGTCAATAATAGTCCAATAAAAAATTAGCCTGATTAATTGTTTGAGTATGTGAAATCTCCATTTAAAAAAATGCTAATTGGTTGAGAAGAAATTCCTAGCATTAATTTTTCAAATTCTATTTCCCCATCACCTGTTAAAGAATAAACAGCCTTCTCGGCCATTTTTCCTTCTTTCACGATGTTGCTTTTAATGTATCCTTTTTCCTCCAGCTGAAGTACTTTTTTATATATTGATGGTGTACTAATTTTCAATCCCTATATAAAAGTGACAATTCCATAATTTAAATTTGGTTTATAGATTAGTTATGTTATAATTTATAAATTACCACACAAATTAACTGAGTCCTAATTTAACTTGAATTTATCATTTTGACATACAATTCCGAACAACAAAAGGGAGTATAACAATGAGAAATACTTTATCTGCATTATGCGATAACTTCATCGAAAACAGAGATATAATCAAGGCGACATTTGGTTGGGAAAGTACATATCTTTACCCTGTCTGTGCTGCTCTTTTTACAGATAACCAACTAAAATCAGATGCGAATAAAATGAAATATTGTAAAGATCTCTTGAAACGTCAGGTAGGATTGTTCTCTAATTTCAAAGGAACCGGAAAACTGGTTATGATTACCATGCTAGCTATAGATCGCGAGCCAGAGCAAAAACTGAAAAATGCATTAGAAGTCTATTCTGCATTGAAGAAATATTTCTTTACCTCGCAATATTTACCTTTAGTTTCCATGATTATTACCAATTTAGCAAAACCCGAGCACTATGTCGCTATTGCAGAGCGCACAAGGCACATCTACGAATTGATGAAAAAAGATCATCCTTTTCTGACTTCCGCTGAAGACAGTGTTTTTGCCGCATTACTTGCAATTTCCGATTTGACGGACGAGCAGATCGTTAAAGAAACTAAGCGTTGTTATGATTTTTTAAAACCCGAATTTTTCTCCGGTAATGCAGTGCAATCCTTAAGTCATGTACTGACACTCTGTGATGGTACCGCTGAAGATAAGTGTCGAAGGGCTTTGACACTATTCAACGATTTAAAGAAAAAGGGATATCGATACGGCACAAACTATGAACTTGCAACACTTGGTGTTCTTGCTATGATTCCTGCAGATCGTGCCGCTGTTATAAATGACATCATAGAGGTGGACAATTTTCTTTCTGCACAAAAAGGATATAGATTATTCGGCATTAATAGAAAACAACGTTTGATGCATGCCGGTATGTTAGTTACAAGTGATTATATCGATCAATCTAACAATTTAACGACTTCTTCTGCCGTAAGTGCTGCTATGTCATTGATCGCAGCCCAGCAAGCAGCCATGTGCGCTGTTATTGCATCATCAAGTGTTGCTGCATCAAGTGCAAGTTCAGGCGGAAATTGAATGATAAAAATTGCATTCATCTGCAATAATTGATCTGATAAGTCAGATAGCAGCCTGCTACGGTTGTGTTTACAGCAGTAATCATTCTTCCTCAAACGATGGATTTAAAATATGATCTGGAAAAACATCCTCAGAAACAAATTCAGTTGTAGGTATACTATGGTCAACTTCCTGAAAATCAGCATTATCAAACCATACCTGCCCTTTCCCGATCAGTAATACACCTATATTAATAATAGCTCCATTTTCTGGTATATCCAATACACAGGAATAATAGTTCCATTCCGTTGTTCCTGTAATTGGTCTGCTTTGCATATTATCAAGTTTCAACATAACACTCAAATCATTATCTATTCTCATCCATAATCCACACCAGCCCTCCACATCCTGAGTTTTTGCAAAGCCCGAAAAGCGCATCCTCTTCCCAACAAAAGTTTTAGCACTAATTTGTTGCATGATAGTACCAAATTCTCCGGTTGAAAATTCGTCTTCGATCGAGCGGATCGTCGCTGACTTTGAACCCATATGATATATACTATGGTCAATACTGACCTCGTACTTCTCCGGAGCAGTTCCTGTAATAATCCAGTCCTTTATTTTATCTTGCTTATTCATGTTTATTCCTCCAATCATTAAATTCTTAATGGCAGATCTGTATCTGCCTGGCGGTAATTGATATACACTTTTAAAAGCTCTCGTAAACGCTTCTTGCGATTCAAAGTGATAAATCAAGGCAATATCTAATATCGACATATTTGTATTTAGCAGAACGGAAGCAGCGCTGGCAAGCCTTCGTTTTCTAATATAATCATATAATGAAATCCCGACTTCCCTTTGAAAAATCCTATGAAAATAGAACTTTGAAAATCCTACTACCTTAGAAACTTCATCTAAAGTGATTTCTTCACATAAATTCATTTCAATGTAATCTAATGCTATTTGAATTTCTTGAATATGTGTCACCAATTTCACCTCCTTGCAATAATTATAACATGCGCTTTGATTTAATTTTTGATGGTTCTTGCCTTCTTCTATCGTATTACATATATTTGTTCCCATTATAAAAGGCCAAAAACCATCTCTTTTCGTCCGGTTTTTGACCCCATAATTCAACCTGATCACATATCCTGTAACTGTATAATTATAATTTCAGCATATTTTTTGTATACCGATTTCTTACCTATTATCCACCTTTTCAGGATAAAGGTCATGATTTGCCAAGCGATTAAATGCAATCTCTTCCCATCTCGTATTCGCTTGACCATAATTACAATAAGGATCAATGGAAATCCCTCCACGAGGAGTGAATTTCCCCCACACTTCAATATATTTGGGATCCATTAATGCAATTAAATCTTTCATAATAATATTAATACAATCCTCATGAAAATCTCCATGATTTCGAAAACTAAATAAATAAAGCTTTAATGATTTACTTTCTACCATTTTTATATTAGGCACATATGAAACCGTAATCGTTGCAAAATCAGGCTGCCCAGTAATAGGACATAGGCTCGTAAACTCAGGGCAGTTAAATTTTACAAAATAGTCATTTCCCTTGTGCTTATTCTCAAAAGTTTCTAATACAGACGGATTATAATCCATTTCATATTTTGTTCCTTGGTTTCCCAAAAGAGAAATTCCATTTGTTTCTTCTGTAGTTCTTCCTATCATACACACGTTCCTCTCATTATTTCTTTCTACTCCTTTATTTTCAATATCAAACATTCATCGCAGGGTCACTTACCCCATTTTTCTCAAACGCAATAGCTCTGTCTATACAAGTACCACATTTGCCGCATGGCTTCTCAGCCCCTTCATAGCAGCTCCAGGTTAACTCATACGGAACATTTAGTTCCAAACCTTTTTCTACAATCTTTGCCTTATTCAATGAAACAAAGGGAGCCTCTATTTTCAACTGTTTTCCACTACCTATATAGATTGCTTGATTCATTGCTTCATTAAAGGCTTTGCTGCAATCTGGATAAGCGTTTCCTGCTGCATCATCGCTATGTGCACCATAAAATATCCTGCTGCAATCTTTTGATAGGGCAATACTTGCAGCGGAAGACAAAAACAGACCATTTCGAAACGGTACGTAAGTTGATACCGGTTTTTCTCCTTGTTCCTCCATTTGATTCACATAGGATTCTTTAGGAATTTCCTGCTCCGAATGTGTTAAAAGAGAGCAATCGCTATACTCAAATATTTTTGCTAAATCTAAATATATAAATTCCACTTGATAATATGCCGCAATTTTTTTTGCAGCTTCCATCTCTTTTACATGTTTTTGTCCATAGGAAATCGATAGCGTAACCACATTTTCTTTTCCAAATCGATGAATGGCCAATCCAAGGCATGTTGCACTGTCAACCCCACCACTTAGTAATACTAATACTTTCATATTTATTCTCCTATATCTAAATTATTTTAAACGCATTTGCAGTGCTGCATCTGTCTGGAACCGACCACGCAACGTGGAAGTGCGGGTTTTAGCTGAAGTTTTTCTAATTCCTCTACAGCTCATGCAGCTATGGCAAGCATCAATCTGCACTGCAACATCTTGGGATTTTGTAACTTCCTGTATAATTTCAGCAATATCCGAACCAATTCGTTCCTGAAGCTGTAATCGTTTTGACACCATATCAGCAATTCTTGCTATTTTACTAAGGCCAATCACTTTATTGTTTGGTACGTAAGCCACTGTAACCTTCATATCATACATCAATGCCAAATGATGTTCACAATAACTAAACACGTCAATGTCTTTGACAATAATTAAATCATCTGTGCTTTGTCCTATTTCCAAATCTGCTGCAAATGTTTTATCAAACATTCTTGCAATTTCGTCATTACTATAATTCATCCCTTCAAAAACTTCTTCGAACATATGCGCAACCCGTGAAGGTGTATCTTTTAGCCCTTCACGTTCCGGATTATCGCCAAGTGCCGCAAGAATACCTTTAATATGCTTCTTGATCGCTTCTGTATCTATCGCCATCTTCTACCTCACCTTACTTTCATTCTTAATCGATTAAACGCCTCGTCTATTAGGGTCCCATATGACTTTGTGCATTTGCAATTGTAATGTAATTCCATTCATCGTGTTTTTTATCATATACTCTACCACTTCATCCAATCCGATTTTCCCAAATACGGTACTGATGTAAACATGGCATTTTGAAATCAGCTGATTTTTTGTGATGATTTCCCTTGCACAATCTAAGTCCTCAATGTCACCTACTACAAATTTCACCGTGTCTTTTTTCGTAAGTAACCAGAAATTTGAATTTAACATTTTAGACTCCATGAAACTTCCAGGTAGCTTATAGTCCATAGTAAATGTAGGCGGATTGCTTATTTTCATAAAAATTGATAAATCTATGCTTCCATTTGTTTCTATTTCCACATGTAACTCACTATCTCCGGCAAGTACTTGAATTAACTGTATCATTTCAGGGTTTAATAAGGGCTCTCCTCCAGTTAAGGTTACATTTTTTATTCCCGTTTCTTTAATATAATGATATATTTGTGCCTCAGTCATAATGCTAAAGGAAGTATTTTCGTTATTTGCCCAAGCAGTATCACAGTAGGAACAGTCTAGATTACATCCATAAAATCGAATAAAAACAGCTAATTGTCCCGCAAAACTCCCTTCACCATTTATGCTGATGAATTTTTCTACTACCTTATATTGTGACATCCAAATCCCCCTCATAGATAGCAGCGTTATTAGGTGTTTCATAGACTGCAACTGATTTCAATCGATATCCTTTTTCTTCCATTTTATCGTAAAAATATTTTGAAAGTCTCTCCGCGGTTGGACGAAAAGCAAACTCGATGATACGAAACCCTTCTTCTCTTAATGCCGTAAAGGTAGCCGGTTTCAATGAATTTTTCTCTATAAGCAACGCATGATCCAGAAAATCCACTTCTTCTTTTATATCTTTTTTCAGTTGTCCAAAGTCTACAACCATTCCATCTAATTGCTTCTCTGTTTGCAAAGTTAAACTCTTTATTTCAACAACAACACGCCATCTATGACCATGTATATTCCTGCACTTCCCTTCATAATTAGCCAAAAAGTGTGCAGAATCAAAGCTGTGTTCAGATTTTAAATAGTACATACTTCAGTTATATCCTTTCATGAATAAATAAAATTTTTTGAAATAAAAAAATAGGCATAAAACTATGCCTATTTTTATATTAGTTTGCAAGATTAATAAAGTGACTCGTCACTTTTAATCATTTTTAATAATATTAAAATGAGCCCTAGTTTTGTTTAGAGACAGGATGGTACAAATGAACTGTCTTTATTACTCTTGAGAGTATAGCACTTTTATGTTTATTCTGTCAAGCAATCCTACTACTCTTACCCGGAACAAAACAAGACAAAATATCCATTCATTTTCTGTTATAGGGCACATTCGCATTCTATTTATACAATTCTTATATCCGCAAAGCAGAAGAGTATAAGAAGAGCAGAAGTAACAATCAAAAGTGTAAGTAGTGCACCTTTTAGCAAAGATTTCAACATTCCCTTTTTCCATTTCCTAGACAGCTTTTTTACTTCTTCTGCTTCTGAGAGATTTTGTCCCATACTTGTAACAGTCAAAACTTCGTCCATTGTATCTAATTCTGCCTTGCAATTATCACATTCTGCCAAATGTTCTTCTATCATTGCTTTGCTTTCATTACTGCAAACCCCGTCGTGATACAACGGCAGTAAATCTTTTATTATTTCACATGATATCTTCATTCTATTTCCTCCTGTAATTGTTTTTTCGCTCTGTAAAAAATCAGTCTTGCCCAACTATCGGTTTTTCCAAATAACTCACCAATCTGTAAATACGGTAGTTCTCCAAACACTCGCAATGTAAAAACTTCTTTATAAGGCTCACTCAAATTATGAAGCAAAATATGCAGTCGTTTTGCTTCCTCCTTATTCAAGTAAGCCGTTTCGAAATCTATCTTTGTATCTTGATATTGCTCATCAATCTCCGGAATAATTTTTTTTTGCTTTTTCAAAAATGTAAAATAAGTATTTTTAGCAATCTGACAAAGCCAAACATACAATGTGCTGCTTCCGTTGAATTTGTTTATATACCGCATAGCTTTAAAGAAAGTTTCCTGTGTCATTTCTTCTGCGACGGCTTCATTTCGGCATAAATATAGTAGATATTTTTTTACATCAGAAAAGTACTTTATATATATCTCCTCAAAATCCGGTACGCCCACTCTATCACCTCCTACTCATAAGACTAAGCTAGTGTCAAATCGTTTCAAAGTTTTTTTACGTTCATTCTCTTGTAACAAGAATTTGCTTCAAAACTAAAACATATCACGGTCAATCCCACTCTTCACATAAGGTTTTTAATACAATATTTGCTTTATTGTGGAATAAGCAGGTTTTTCTCTCTTTACTCATGATTTTATTATAACTTATTCTTAAAAATTTGTGTCAACCTTATGTGTGCTTCCAATAGTCATACAAATTGTAAATATATCTTGACAGAGTGAGTCATTTGGATTAAAATCAAACCAATCAAACTCAATTGATATTATTGGTTTGATTTTATGGTTAAATAAAAATAACTTTAACAGAAAAGGAGTGGTGAAAATGAATGATTACGTAATTAAATGTGGAACACTAATTGATGGGACTGGGCGACCACCAATTAAAAATGTAAAAATTCTAGTTAGAAATCAAAGAATCGTAAGGATAGAACAAAAAAACGGGACAGATTTAGAGAACTGTCCTCATATTGTTGATGCTTCTGAAAAAACAGTATTACCTGGATTAATCGATTCTCATAAGCATGTTTATAATTGTGGTGGTTCAAATGTTGGAGTGGGTTTAGATACTTCCCAAGTAAAAGAGAATATACATCAAATGTATATGGGAGGAGTAACCTCGGTACTTGACTTGGGTTCTCCATATGATATAAAATCAATAACTGAGTTACCTCAAAAAAAACCAAAAATATTTTACGCAATTTCCATTCTTACTTGTCCCAATGGTTATCCTGGTGAATACATGGATCGTAAATTTTACGAACTGGGTTCAGCAGTAGAGTGTGAAACGGAACAGGATATTAAAACAGCGGTTAAAAAGTTGTATGAAATGGGCGTATCTGTTATAAAAACTGCTGTTGTAACAAGAACCTTTGATGGAAAACCTCAGGTTTGTTGGACAGATAAACAATTGCAGACGCTTACAGATGAAGCACATAGCTATGGACTTCAAGTGTGTGCTCATATAACTTATAAAGATGACTATGCACAAGCGGCACGTTGCGGAATTGATAGTATTCACCACGCCGCATTTGATGGTAAAATGTATGACGAAGACCTCGATGAAATGATTCGCAAAGGGATTATTTTCGTTCCAACGCTGAGCTTAGTTGATTTGATGGTGACGGGGCTTAAAGAGAAGTGGATTGATAATCGAGATTATAATCCACCCGTAAATAAAGTGATTAAAGAAAACATGAAAATTTTTACAAATGCATTTCACAATGGCTCTGATGATAAGCCAGTTGGTGACTTATTTATAAAAGTTGCAAAATCGGAACTTTGCAGCATTCCAAAGATTCAACTTGAAAATGTGAAAGAGTATATAAAACGGGGCGGAACAGTTGCAATGGGTACGGATTCTTCTCTTGGATTCTCACTTCATACAACCCCTGTAAGAGAAATCGAATTACTTGCAGCCGCTGGTTTATCCAATATTGAAGCAATAAAAGCATCTACACTAACAGCAGCCTCTGTTTTCGGGAAAGATCATGAAATCGGCTCAATTGAAACAGGTAAATTGGCTGATATTTTAGTTGTTAACGGGGATGTTGCCAATGAATTATCAGCTCTTGCAAATACTGAAATGGTGTTTATTAACGGAGAAAAAGTATATCAAAAGTAATCTTTAAAGGAGAAGTGTTTTGAAAATAAACAATTATGATATTATTGATAAAATATATGAAGAGACATTAAACTTGATTTTTACTTATGGCGCAAAAGGCTGGACCATGGATACGGTATGCCAAAAAAGTGGTATTGCAAAAGACACTCTTTATAGAATTATTAGTAAAAAAGAGGAACTTATTAAGGATACTCTTTTAAAAGCACTTACTAAACATGATCAAGCAATGCAAGACTTATTAATCCAAGACAGAGATTTCTTTTGCATATTAAGAGATAGTGCAACGCTTTTATCGGAATTTATTGCAAAATTTTCTCTAGATAAATTAAGTCAGATTTTTCTTCAATACCCCAGCGTGGAAAGAGCAATCAATAATGGTATGGATGAATATTTTCAAAGTTTCACAAATTTTCTTAATGAAGGGAAAAAATCAGGACTGTTAAAAGAAAGTGTAGATACAAAACTACTGATTCACTTCATACATTCCTGTGTTATGCAAATTCTTAAACACCCAGAAATATATAATGCGACTAAAGACACAGAAACGTTATTAGATTATTTCATTGATGGAATAAAGAGATAATATTAATTCTAGTATTTTTAAACTATATATTAAAGAAAAGTAGTAAATCACTAATCTTCTATGATAGGAATTGGTCTGAGGGCTTAGGATAAGCCTTCAGACCTCATTTTATATAAAGTAAATTTCATCTGTTAAAAATCCTTATATTTCCTTTATAAAATGCAAGGTTAATGCAATGTTCCGGCAAGGTTAATGCAAGATTGAGATGATAAACTGATCTCAATAAGAAAAGGAGGTTTCAAATTTGAGTGATTACGTGATTGAAACAAAAAATCTTACCAAGCAATATGGCGAACAAAAAAGCGTTGCCGCCTTGAATATTCATATAAAAAGAGGCCGTATTTACGGTCTGCTTGGGCGAAACGGAGCCGGAAAAACCACAACAATGAAAATGCTTCTGAACCTGACACGACCTACCTCCGGAGAAGTTCAAATTTTCGGTAAAAGTATTCAGGGGAATGAAAAGAAAATTTTGCCTCGTATCGGCAGCTTAATTGAAGCACCTGGATTTTATCCGAATCTGACAGGTACAGAAAACCTTAAAATCTTTGCCCAGCTTAGAGGTGTTTCTAAGCGTTCCGCTGTAAAGGATGCATTAGAAGTTGTGGGGCTTCCCTATGGAGATAAAAAGCTTTTTTCACAATATTCTCTTGGTATGAAGCAGCGCTTAGCCATCGCTCTTGCTATTATGCACGATCCCGAACTCTTGATTTTAGATGAGCCGATCAACGGACTTGATCCAATCGGGATAGCCGAAGTACGTTCGTTTATCCGAAGACTTTGCGATGTGAAAGGAAAAACTATTTTGATTTCCAGTCACATTCTCTCCGAAATCTCCTTGTTGGTAGATGACATTGGAATCATTGACCATGGTGTACTGCTGGAGGAAGAAAGCCTTGCCGAACTGGAAGAAAAGAATAGTAAATACATTCATTTTGTTGTTTCCGACACAGCACAGGCAGCCAGAATCTTGGAGAGAGACTTCAAGTTTAAAGACTTTACAGTGGAAAATGATCATAGTTTGCGCTTATATGACAGCAATTTATCTGTGGCGGCATTAAACCGTACCTTTATTGAAAAAGGATTGGAGGTATCAGAAGCTCATACCTGTGAAGATACCTTGGAGGATTACTTCAAGCGTATAACCGGAGGTGAGGGCATTGCTTAATCTGCTTCTAAGTGAATTTAAAAAATTTAAAAGAAAGAAAATATTTTTCTTTGGAATACTGGCAGCTTTCATTTTCCCTCTTTTTTATGCACTATTGTTAGCCGATTCCACTTTTACAAGTCTCCAATCCGGAGTAAGAGAGGATAACGCCTTTTTGCTTTTAATACCTTTGCTGATTATCTTAGCTGCTAATCTGTTTTTTGTCGAGCAGGACAATGATACATTGAAAAATCTGCTTTGTATACCGGTATCAAAAAATCAATTGGTTCTTGTAAAGTTATTGGTTCTGCTAATATTTTCAGTCGCATTTCAGTTAATGGGTTTTGCAGTAAGCACAGCAATCGCTGTTTCTCAAAATATCCCGCCGACTGATTTTGCTTTTCAATTTTCGCTCACAGTCTCATCAGGGCTACTCATGTGGGCTGCTGCGCTTCCCTGCATTGTTCTGGTTGTATGGTTTAATAAAAGCTATATTCTCTCAACGATTATCGTGTTCTTTTACACTCTGCTAAATTATGTGATGCATTTTAGCGATGCGATTATGATGCAGCCTTTAGGAATAAATGCCGGAACCCTTATGCCCGTTCCTATGATTTTTCGGTGGTTGTATCAATTTTACACGCCCACTGGTGAAATCCAAACAGAATTCTACAATCGGTTCAGTCAATACTTTGTGCCAGCTCCTGTATGCTTTGGTGTACTTTTATTGGAAGCGGTCGTTTGTATGTATTTGATGATTCGCATCTATCAACGTAGAGAAATTTGAGGAAAGGAGGTATCTTTCATGCTTCGTATTATAAAAGCTGAATTTCTAAAATTAAAGAGATTTCATATTTTGCTCGTTGGCCTCATCGGTATGGCGCTTCCAGCAATTTTGTCTGTATTCACGCAGGCAGTCGCCACTCCAGAGGTCACAACACAGAATTTTGACTTTTCCGCTCTTTTTAACAGTACCCTATGGAATAGCGCAACAGTTTTTATGCCTGTAATTTTTACATTGATCGGGGGGTATTTAATTAACCGGGAATACACAGATAATACTTTGAAAAACATATTACCTGTTCCGGTAAGTTTTCAGCTCCTGTTGTTCGGAAAACTGCTGGCAATGGGAATCTTAAGTGTACTGTTCGGGTTTTACTGTTATGTAATAACACTGATTGTCGGATTGTTGTCCGGTATTTTAGGGCTGAGTATTACTGTTTTGTTCACAGGTCTTTTACAAATGTTAGGAATATCGATTTTCACATATATTGCGGTTCTGCCAATCATTGCTTTTACAAGCAGGAAACCGGGAATTTTTATGGGTGGTGTTATCGTATCTTTTCTGTTCGGATATTCTGCTATGTTTATCAAGAATGTCACAATGCGAAGTCTGTACCCGATCTTGTCGGGATTAACGGTTATGAGATTTGATACAAGAACATTCATGAATACTTCCGAACCTGGAAATCTCACTTTATCCATGTTATCCCTGGCGGTCATGCTTTTACTCACAATTGTGATTGTGATACTGACAAATCCAATGCAATCGGCTTACAAAAGTAAAAAACACAAAATTGCCGATATCTTTCTCAGACAGGGGCAGAAGGGGCGATGATTTTTCAGCAAAAAATCGGTGCATACAATAATTCAAACAGCTCAAAAGAACATCTCTTTTCGTGCATTATTTATACAGAAAGCATTAACCTATCTTTCGATAAGCTAATGCTTTCTCTAAACTTATTTTTCTTGAATAATCTTCACAAATCCATTTGTACCGTCAACTTCAATTAAATCTCCATCCTTTATCATTTCGGTTGCCTTTTCAATTCCCGTAACACATGGTAACCCGTATTCTCTTGCAATGATTGCACCATGTTGCAATGCCCCACCGATCTCCATTACAACGGCACAAGCATTAATAAAAATCGGCGTCCAACTCGGCTCTGTTGTAATTGTTACAAGGATTTCACCTTTTTCCAACTTTTTCTCAAACGGTTCATGAAGAATCTTAGCTCTGCCCCTTACAACACCGGGTGAAACAGGCTCCCCTAAAAGTTCCCCTTCCTTTGCCTCTCTTTTAGCAATAAAAATCTCGCCTCTGGAATTGAAGATGGTAGGCCAATTTTTCACGTTTTCAGTTAGCTTGCGGATTTTCTTCTCCTCATTTATAAATGGAATAAGGTCTAGGCTTTTATCTTTTTGCGCTTTTGTAATTTCCTCTCTCGTAAGATAAAATACATCCTCAACCTTATTTAGCCTTCCCTCTAAAACAAATTGCTCTGCAATTTTGAGTACATTATGCCTTAAAACATCAATAGCATAGACATACATATATTTGGGGTGTTCACGAAGACCCATCCATTCAATCTGCTTTGCAAGCTTTAAGAATTTTTCCCTTTTGCCGATTTTTATGGCCTCTCTTAAAAGTCTGTCATAAGCAGATTTTTTCTTGTCTCTAACCTTAATCAACGCATTATCGTAAATATTAAGTTGTTTTAGCATGGTATAAAATCCCTCAATATTCTCGCGAGTTCTCACGCTTGCAATATCAATTTCACCGATACCTCGGCAACCGTACAGCTTCATATAATGAGCATAAGCCTCCATAAACTCCGTAGAAAATTCTTTGTCTCTCAGCTTTTTAGAAAACTCGTCAAAACTTTTGACTTCGATAAACTCTGGAAATGAAGCAAGTTCAACTTGTTTATATCCCATTTTACTTGTAGGATTTCCTTTCAAATCCATGCTGAGTGAGATAATATCTCCTTCCCAGGTTTTATCCTTAAACATCTTTTTGAGCGATATTGTAGCATTCATCGCAAGCATTATAGGCATCATTTTAAACACTAAATTATCAAAAACTTCAAAGGCAACATCAATCTGCCTAGCGAAATCATCGCTACTATTACGCAATTTATCCAACTTTTCAATGCTGTAATCGGTAGCTTTGTAATATTCTTGTACCGTTTTTTCAAAATTGATGGCTGCCGAAATTATAGAGGGGCTCATTTTCGCACCTAACTTCAAACCTTTTCCCAAAGTACCTTTTAGTTTTTCAGGTTTATACTTTGGAATATAATCCTCAAATGAAAAACAGGAAAATATTCTTGCAGAAGTTGGATCAACCGATGAAATTATTTTTTTAACTCTTGACTCGCCAAAAGTCTTACCTAAATTCCCAAGAAGTATATATATTCTTCCATGACAATCGTAAACAGCTCCATCCTTTCCCACAGGAAACATACCCTGCTTTGCTTTATTTACAAGCTCACAGAAAATATCACCACCTAGCTCACTCATAGACCATTGGAAACCTTGCGTCATTTTTATAATATCAAGATAAAGCTCTTTGCGTTCATTTGGTTTACTCAAAAGTTCTTCATAAAGGGGAAAGTAGGTTGTAATTGGGCGAGATTGCAAAAGATAAAGCTTGCCATTTTCATAGGCCCATTCTGTATCAATAGGAGACCCGTAATAGCCTTCACATTTTTTAATCATCTTCGCAAGCTCAAGAATCTGTTCATCCGTTAGTGCCTGTTCCTTTGCAGCCTCACAAATTGATTCCTTTATTCCGCCATCTTTATTAAGATAAATTGCAACTTTTTTCTCATTGATTTTCTTATAAGGGATTCTATTCTGAGCAGTATTAACAATATAGCTATCAGGAGAGACCTTACCGGAAACAATATATTCACCCAACCCAAAGGACGCATTTATCATTACTTCATCATAGCTGTTGTTATGTGGATTTACTGAAAAACCAATACCGCTAATTGACGAATAAAGTTGCTTTTGAATAATTATAGCAATCCTTGTGTTTGCAACAGGGATACCATGTTGATCCTTATACTCCATTACACGGAAATCAAACATAGAAGCAAATGCTTTCGCAACATATCTTTCAATCGTTGCTGTAGTTACACCCAAAAACGTTTCATACATACCCGCGAAGCTTATTCCCTGCAAATCCTCCTCTGGCGAAGAAGAACGAACAGCAAAAAAATCTGAGTTAATATTCTTCATTTCTGCAGAAAGCAACATTTTTTGTTCCACGCTAAAAGTTAAGTTCTCCGCCAAAGCTTTTAAAGCATCGCATTTTTCCTTTGTAACTTCTGAAATAAGGGATTTCCATTCCTCGGTCTCTTTCATTTTATCTGTCCATGGTGTAAAAAATGATATTGTCAAAGCCAGACCACCAGGAACAGGAAAACCTGCATTCGTCGTTTCAATCAGTGCCTTTGCCTTGCCACCGACCTCGGAAAGCAGTGGTATTGTTTTTGAGTTAAAATTATAAACTTTATTCATGCGCACCTCCATTACATATAAAATACTGTTCTGAAAAATTCCAAATATCTATCTATTTCCGCTGTTTCACGCAAAACAATATCCGTTTTGCTAAGCCCAGTTCCGTCCTTAAGTATTTTGGTTATAAGTTTACTTAAAGCATTTACAATTGTGCTTTTCATCAGTTCAACATCCACTTCCTTACGAAGCTGTGAAAAATCAAGGTTTTCCTTAAATAGACGACTACTTATGTCAGGCATTAACTTTTGCGCCAGTTCCTCAGCATAGTCTCTTGCATATTTATCACAAAATTCGTAGAGGTACGGGTATTCTGCAAGCGTCTCTATTTTAGAAATCAAAGCCTGCCTTACCCGCAATAAAAAATCAGTATTAGACCAGTCAACAGAATCCACCATGTTGCTTATAATTTTCTTTCCCGAAAAATACAAAAGAAATTCAAAAAGCTCCTTTTTGTTTCTGAAATAATGATATAAAAGACCTCTGGAAATCTCGGCATTTTCTACGATTAGGTTTGTCGAAGCTTTTTCGAAACTATTTTTAGCAAACACCTCAAATCCACAATTTACAATACGAAGCACCTTTTCATTTTGCAAGTCGATATGGTCAAAACGTTCTGTATCCATTCTTAGCTCCTCCTTATGTGTTTTATTCTAATCTCTTTGAGAAATATACAGATAATACCAAGATTCCTACTACAATGACAAAAACCGTTATTTATATTTCTAATAAGGAAATCATCCCTCCAAACATACCGACAGCTCCTGTCTATTTCAAGAATAGCACAACCGACAGAAGTTGTCAATTTTCAAATATCAAGCTCTATCTATTCCAGCCCTTTCTCAATTTTATAACAAAAAAAACAACCTTTACGAATAAAGATTGCTTTAGGGATGTTAGATTTAATTTACTTGTTAGTTTTGTGATGACGGTAGGTGCTATTCATAAGAAACACTACATTTCCAAATATTTGACATAATCTACAGTAGACATCAGTTCCATATCAAGATTATCTTTGGTTTCTTCATGAAGCTCACCCTGCGTTGCCATTTCATAACCGGCTTGTTCCACAACTTTCAAATACTCCTTAACAATTACTTGCACATTTTCCGTTCTGCTTTTTAAAAGCTTACCACAATTTCTGTATATTTCCAAAGTAGGGAAGTACACCTTTTCCCTTTGGGCGAAATGCCCCCACACTCCACTCCTGATCAAGTCAAGTCTAATACAAATCTGAATAAAATTATTTCATCGGCAAATAATACCTCTATTACTATTAAGAAGAGTTCAGCAGTTACCATAAACCTACTGACGACAAAATAAACTTTATATGAAAAGGAGTAAATTTTATGAACCGTGATAAGCTCATAGAGCAAATAAAAGACGAGTATGCACGACTAGCCTCTACTGAATCCCAAGAGGATTTTATCCAATCCACAACCGATTTAACACCTGAAGCATATTACGAAAAACTTTTAAGTAAAGCCATCGACGAAATTAATAAAGGTACCTTTGACGATTTCGAATCCGGGAAGGAAGTAGTATCTGCTATTGCAAATAACAAAACTTTGCTATCCGGTTGGAAATAACTTTAGTACTTACAGTTTACTTCTATACTGAAAGGAGGCAGGATTTGTAGATCTTTTAAGTTGACTACAAACTCTGCCTCTTATTTATTCACTGATTCAATATTCAATTTTATCTTCAGCGCTAGTGTAAAACCATCATTTTTTTGCCCTGTTTTTTCACATAATATATTGTGATTTAATTCTATTTTTCTTTAAAAGACATTTTGTCATTTTTTATCTGCTCAAGGGGCTCCGCTACTCAAGCTATATTAAAGATCATCTCAAGCATCCTATTTTTCAATGTAAGGTATGAAAGTTAGCCAATCCCACCGAACATAACACCTGTAACGAGTGCGATAAATGCAAGTGGAACGAAAAGAAACTTACCAAGAGATATAAACCAAGAACCGATCGGTTTATTTGCACCTTCGTTAACTGAATCAAGTACGAACTTGTCACCTGCAACATAGAAGAACATAATACCTGCCAACATAGCGCCAAGAGGACATACATAAATAGAAACTGCATCCATCCAACCCGATACGATACCCTGTATACACAATGCAACCCCACATCCTACAACAGCAATTGCTCCAACTGCCTGAAGTCTCTTCATGCCAAACATCTCTTGGAGCGTAGCAACAGGCGCTTCATATAAGTTAATGAGTGAGCTTATACCTGCGAAGAGTACACAGACGTAGAAAATGATTCCTACTATAGTTCCCCCAGGCATACCGTTAAATACATTAATAAGGTAGATGAACATAAGTCCGGGACCACCTGATGAGAGTTCTGCACCACCTACTGCCATGGCAGGAATAATAACTAAAGCGGCAAGAAGAGCTGCAATAGTATCAAATATCGCTACATTACGTGCTGCCGTTATAACATTTTCGGACTTACTTAGGTAAGAACCATAGATAACCGTCCCGTTACCTGCGATAGAAAGCGAGAAGAACGCCTGACCAAAAGCGAAAATCCAAACCTTTGGATTAGCCAGACCTGCTGGATTAAGCGTAAAGATATATTTATATCCCTCATGTGATCCATGAAGTGTGAAAATATAGATTCCAAGACCTACAAAAAGTGCAAACAATGTAGGCATCATAATTTTGTTTGCTTTTTCTATACCACCGGCAACACCGAGAGCCATGATGGTAAAACTAGCTATTATTGCAATCATAATCCATAAGTTATTGCCCCAGGATATTGCGGTACTTCCAAACATACTACCAATTTGATCCATATCCTGCCCCATGGAGGCAAGCTTACCACTAAAAGCAAGAAAAGTATATTTAAAGATCCAACCAACCACGACCGTGTAACCAATTGCTAGTGCGAGTGAACCTAGAACCGGGATCGCTCCGATTGATTCACCTAATTTTTTATTGCCGTTATGAATCTGAGTGCATTTTCCAAATGCTCCTATTGGACCTGCGCCCGCTGCACGTCCAAGTGCCATCTCTTCGATAACACCGGTAGAAGCAATCAAAATTACAAATAAGAAGTACGGAAGCAAGAATGTCATGCCTCCCCATGCTGAAACCATATATGGAAAACGCCATATATTACCCATACCTACTGCTGAACCAATACACGCTAAGACAAATCCCCATTTACTTTTAAATCCATCACGTTGTGTTGTTTCGCTCATATTTGCCTCCTAAAAATAAAATGATGGTGTCCAACAAAAAAATATATACATATTCTTTGCGGACACCATCATAGTTGCCCGATGATTTTGCGCATTAGCTATACTATATATTAAAAGCTCCCAATAATAAATAACCTTTCTTATTTATTCGCATATGGCTCAAGAAATGCATGGAAGTGACGCATAGGAAGCTTATGACCTAAGGTAATTTTCATATTAGGAATATTCTCTCTGTCCTCATAAAGAGCCTTAACAGCTGCTATAACATAATCCAGATGTTCCTGACTAAACTGACTGCGGTTTATCGCGAAACGAACTACGTTACAAACTTCAGCCTGCTGTTCCGGTGTCTTAAGATCATACTCCATGGAGTAATCACCAAGCTCAGAAACTCTGATTCCGTATCTTCTGATAAGCTCAAGTGAGAAGCCCTCTCCCGCAAATGATTCATGATCACGTTTACCATCGAAGAATTCGTCCATATTGATATATGCGCCATGTCCGCCAGCAGGAAGTACAACCCCCTTAACTCCAGCTTTGTAGAAGCCTTGTGCAAGATATTCGCACTGCTCTACCCTTTCCTTGAGGTAATTCACATTGCAGCACTCATAAAGACCAACTGCAAGTGCCATAATATCTCTTCCGGACATGCCCCCGTAAGAATCATTCCCGTAGCAAGAGATCTGCTTCACTTTCAGAAGTACGCCAACATCTGTTTTAACGGATCCGTTTTCGTTGAAATCCGAGAAATTTTTCCAGAATAGGCCTTTATCACGAAATGCAAGGATGCCGCCCATGTTAGAATGTCCGTCCTTTTTAAGAGATGCACAGAAGCCATCGCAGTAAGAAAACATTTCTTTTGCAATAACAGAGATAGACTTATCTGCATACCCCTCTTCATTCATTTTGATAAAATATGCATTTTCTGCCCAACGAGCTGCATCCAGTATGTAAGGAATACCATACTTATGCGCTATCGCACTAACCGCACGAAGGTTGGCCATAGAGACTGGCTGACCACATACAGGATTGTTTGTAATGCATGTGAAAACAAGGGGAACGTTCTCAGGACCAACTGCTGTAATGAGCTCCTCTAACTTATCAAGATCCATATTACCCTTAAACGGGTTCTTTTCGTATGATCCACCTTCTGGTACTTCAAAGAGTAATTCTTTGTTGTAAAGGTTACGAGGAATGGAACCCATTTGTTTGATGTTACCTTCTGTTGTATCAAAATGTCCGTTTGAAGGAATCGTGAATACTTTTCCAGGATGGCGAGTATTCAGGATTTTCTTAACGATTTCCATAAGAACTGACTCTGCTGCACGTCCCTGCTGAAGGATAAATGTGTTAGGTCTCTCCATCTGAGCTGCACCACCGTTAAAAAGACCGCCCTGATATTCACAGAGATACATCTCATCCATCATCTTATTTATATCTTGGCAGTCTGTGCGAACAAGATCTATAATCTTTTTCTGATCATCTCCACGCTCAAATACATCTCTTAATGTATCGAGAAGTACATAGTAACCTTTATTACGTCCGTAAGACTCATCACCAAGGAACATAGCTGCCCACTGTACATCGGTCATAGCAGTTGTACCTGAATCAGAAAGCATATCAACTGTAAGCATACCAGCTGGGAATGCAAACTCGTTATAATGTGTTGCTGCGAGAGCTTTTTCTCTCTGCTCAACCGTTACTTGTGGAATGTTTTTTTTAACATATGCGAATGAACTAGGTGTTGCTGTTTTTAATGGATACTCTTTCATTTATGTTTCCTCCTAATATAGCGTCTTGCGCCTTCATGATAGAGGATACTCCGGTCATCGCTATAGAGTGACTAGCGGACAGTATCTTTTTTGGTTCGTTATGCTTGTTTGGCAAGCTCTTATTTTTCTGCAATCGCTTCGATTTCAACTAATGCATCCTTAGGTAGTCTTGCTACCTCAATTGCAGATCTTGATGGATAGCTACCATCTTTAAAGAAAGTAGCATATACCTCATTCATAGCTGCAAAGTTGTTCATGTCACTTAGGAATACTGTAGTCTTAATTACAGCTTCCATAGAAGAGCCGGCTTTTTCAAGAATGGCCTTAACGTTCTCAAGTGATTGTTTTGTTTGCTTTGCGATCCCTTCTGGGAATGTTCCGGTTTCCGGATTGAGTGGCAACTGTCCCGATAAAAGGATCAGATTTCCAGTAATAATTCCCTGTGAATAAGGACCGATTGCTGCTGGTGCCTTATCTGTATTTACAATTCCCTGCATTTTTCCTCCTTTCTATAGAAATAATTTATCTTTGTAGAAATAATTTATCTCTTTAATAATATATTATCTCTATAATAATATATTGTCGCTTTGACATATATTCCAGATTTTCGTTTTATTATTGTAGAATGTAGTTTTGGGCAAATTGGAGGTGCTTTTATGACAAATTCTTTATTAGCTCCATATATTAAGCTAACTGAATTTTTAGGGAACACTTTAGGACCTGATTATGAAGTGGCTCTACATGACTTGACTAATAGAAAGCAATCTATAATAGCAATCGCAAACAGTAATATAAGTGGACGCGATATAGGTGCTCCGCTTACAAATATGGCTTTACAAATGATAAAAGATAAAGTTTACGAGAAAAATAACTTTTGCTCTAACTACAAAGGGGTCGCTGCAAATGGTAAGGCACTTCGCTCTTCAAGTATGTTTATCAAACATAAGGGAAAGTTGATTGGCCTTCTATGTATTAATTTTGATGACAGCCGATATCAGATAATCAGCGAGGAACTTATGCGAGTTTGTCATCCGGATACTTTTATTGGAACCAGTTTTCAATATGACGGTCAACAGGTAGCATCTTCCAGCAACATCAAAAAAATATCATCTGAAAGCTTTCCGAATTCTAAAAATGCTGTGATCGCTGAAGCGATTTCAAATGAACTTGCAACACTCAACGTAAGTGCAGCAAGGCTTACAACTGATGAACGCATATCTATCATTTCTTCTCTAGAAAAAAACGGTATTTTTCTTATAAAAGGATCCGTTCAAAAGGTTGCTGACGATTTACACTGCTCTTCCGCCAGTGTATATAGATACCTGTCTAAACTAAAAAATATTGCATTTAAATCTAATTCTGCTGACATTTCAACGGAAAAAGATGAAAAATTCTAATGATAAATTTTGGATTTATTCTGTTATCTTTAATACTTCTTCATTCGTTAATTGTCATTCTCGAGCGATAGTTTCACCTCTGTGTTTATAACAACTATTTTGAGTGAATATCATTCATTGACATAGTATAACCCATATGATAGAATACGGATAGATTTAACGGAGGGAGATAAAAAATATGACTCGCATAACAAAAGAACCTGAAGTTAGAAAGCAGGAAATCTTGGACGCCGCAATGGAGTTGTTTTATCAAAATGGTTATGACAAAACATCTATCACTGATATTGCTGAAAGAATTGGAATTGCACAAGGTCTATGCTATCGTTATTTTAAGTCTAAGGAAGAGTTGTTCGATACCGCTTTGGACTATTATGCACAGCAGCAAGTAAATCAAATGCAGTCGATATTATGTGACACGAGCAAAACATTAAGGCAAAAGCTATATGAAACTCCAACTTTTATGGATATTGAACAGAATAATCGTGTTTATTATAAAGTATGTCATGGCACAAACAGTAAAAAAATTCATGACCAATTATCTATGAAAATATGCCACAAATTAGTACCTATACTCAAAGAACAGATACAGCGGGAAGTCGATTTAGGCGAACTTCATTTTACAGATTCTGAAACAGCTGCCAGCTTCTGCATATATGGTCAGCTTGGCATTCTACTGCGTGATGATCTCTCTGGAGAAGAAAGGCTTAACCGAATACGAACATTTCTTTTACAACTATTTGAACTATAAAAAAATCCCTGTCCTAAAGGGCAGGGATAAAAAATAACACAATATTGAATGAAATTCATTCATAAATTGAAAGGAAAATTTATATGCACTCACAAATTGATTTTATGAACGAAAAAACTAGGAACGGCTTATTTAAAATGACCATTCCACTCATAGTTGCTATGATGCTGAACATGGCTTATAACTTAGTGGATAGCCTATGGATTGGTAATCTTCTTGGTGAAAATGCAATGGCTGCACTCACTAGTTCTACTCCCATTATTTTACTCTTAACCTCTATCGGTATGGGAGCAACAAATGGTTTGGTTATTCTGTTGTCTCAGGCAATCGGAGCAAAAGACAATGCGAAAACAAAGCGTATTTTATCGACCTCATTGACTAGCACAGTTGTTTTATGTATTACACTTACTATCTTCTGCGAATGTTCTCTGGATGGAATACTAAATCTTCTGTATACCCCCGCCGAAATATTCTCAATGGCAAAAGATTATTTGTCTTTATATTTGTTAGGTTTTCTACCGGTTTTCTTATATTTATATTTTACAGCCGTCTTGCGCAGCTACGGAAATACGATATTTCAAGTAATTGCTATTCTTCTTTGTACCATTTTAAATGTAATACTAGATCCTATTTTTATTCATATCATAGGATTCAGTGGAGCAGCAATTGCAACCATTCTTTCACAGTCGATCGCTTTGCTTCTCATGATAGGGTATATCATGAAAAAGAAGCTATTCCATTTTAATATCGCACTCTTTGCTTGGGCTGAAGCAAAAACATTGCTATGTAAATCATTCCCCTCCATCATACAGCAAAGCATCCCTCCGCTTAGCACCAGCGTTTTAACTTCCATTGTCAGTCGTTTTGGTGTAACTGCAATTGCAGCCTATGGAATTACTGGAAAGCTTGAAACCGTTTTATTCTATCCGGCCATGGCTCTTAATATGGCAGTTACCACAATTGTTGGGCAGTGTATTGGTGCAAAAAGATTGGATCTTGCAAAAGAGTATTTAAAAACATCCTTAATTTACGGTACGGGATTACTACTGGTTCTCTCCACTCTTATCGTCCTATTTTCTGGAAATCTTTCTTACCTATTTTTGAACAGTGAAGATACTGCCACAATTGTAAGAACATATTTTTTGATTGTTAGTATCGGTTACATCCTATATACGGTTACTAGTTGCTTTATGGGGTCTATCAATGGACTCGGCAAACCGGGCATAGGAATGTATTTAATGATATTTTACTACCTTATTATCAGAATGCCTCTTGCCTATCTTTTATCCCATACCTATTTAGCACTTAACGGTGTATGGTGGGCGATTCTAATCAGCCATGTGGTAGCCGCAGTTTCTGCTACAATCCTATTTCATTTTTTATCCCTTAAAATGAAACGAAATGAACAAATTATTTAATACATAGGAGCCTCCTGTTCTTTAACTGAGAGTTCATAATTTCTTGCTCAACACCTTTGATACCACAGCTCCTTTTATTTTGGTTTCAATTGATGTATAATAACTAAAAATCGATTGCCACCTGCAATCGGTTAATGAAAATAATCCGCATGCATTAATGCAAAGTTAAGATGGGGTATATCTGTATAACCTTTTTAAGGGGAGGTGCAATATGTGTCGCGAATGCTATTCATATAATAATAGAATCACTCCATTGCTTAAACCAATTAATTGTTTAGAAAATCATACACAATATATTTGTGGCACTTGCGGTCGTTGTATTTGTATTGAAGCTGACCAAAAAAGAGGTTTACAGCGATGGAATTTCCCATTTAAATCATTAGAAATTGCTAAGCTTTATTTAAGAACTGCTGATTATACCACCAAAAAGCCGTGTGGCATTTATGAGATAAAAAATAATAAAGGTAGATTGTCATACAAAATATTTGCCGAAGCAACAGATTTAGAAATATATCTGCAAAAAAATAAAGATAAAACATGTGTTAAAATGTCTCCCATTTTTTCAATAAAAGAATATATAGAGTTTCCACAAACACAGGTGCGTAAATTAACTGCTGGTGAAATAAAAAAATATATGGCGGAAAAGTAGATTAGGAATAATACACAGTCTGTTGAATCTTATTACTAAAATCGTAAGTGAATAAAAATAGTACTCCTTAAGAGAAAATCTCTAGGGAGTACTATTTTTATTCCATCTTCACAGCCATTTTCGTCTAATCCCACAAAAATTGCATTGTGATATTCTTTATCAGTTTTCAAGCGTTTTTCATTTGTCTGATAGTCGCAAGGTTTGGTTGCAAATGTGTTAATTCCCTAAATCAATATTATATTCCATCCTCTTTGCTGTAGCTTTTGCAATTTCTAAGCCTAATAATTTTTTTACGATATAAAAAGACATATCTATTCCCGCAGATATTCCGCCTGATGTAATGATAGGAAATGCGTCAACAAATTTGACGTCACGTATAACAAACACATTTCGTGTATCTGGTACAACCAAATCCGGTCACATTCTTACAATTATTATAAATAAACGTGAAATATGTTATTTAATTGTAAATGTTGCCCATGCAGACTTCTCTGTATAAGGAGGATTTAGTGAAACCATTTCAATATCAAATCTATGATCACCTAATGTTGGTGCTCCACAATCATAAAGATAATACCAACCATCTACTAATGTTCCATATAATATAAAACCCTCTGAACTAAAATAGTTTACCGGAGATGAATCATATTTTGCATAATCTCTGCCATAACCTATAACTTTTACAAGAACACCGATATTCCCTTCATGACCATCAACGTTCAAAATGCCAACTTGTTCAATACTTACACTCGTAACTTGTTTTGCAGGTCCTTCGCCTGGCCATCCTCTTGTGCTTATACCTGTGTCGTTTACAGCCTCAGACATACTTATTTTTAAATCCCTTGGATCATTTTTAAAATAATTTTGTAAACTATTAGTTGTTGTTGATTCCGCTGCAAACGCTGTTATTGATAGTAAAAATAACATAATAACAGTCATAATTATTATACACATTTTTTTCATAGTTTTACCCCTTTTCTTCATTACAGTATTATTTTTTTATAGGAGAGCTGATTATATAATTTAAAATGTTTCTCCTCTCTTTTATAGATTTCCAGTTCTTCTATATACATATTTTACTATAGAAAAAACCATATATTTTGTCGAAAGTCATCAAAATGCTAAAAAAGACTAAGTCTGTAGGTCTTAATTTGACCTACAGCTTAGCCTACTTTTCTTGATTATTAAATTATTTAAATACTATTTATTGTACTTCAAATTCAACTTGTTCTGTTGCAATCGTATTATTCTCTTCATCATTAAGTACAAATGTTCCCTTTACAGTTTTAAAATCTTTGTCGGCATATAATGTTAATTCTGCATTTGCTTTCTTGCCTGATGCAACACGGTCACAACTCATCATTGATTCGATTTCCTTATCATCAACATAGAATTGATCTGTTAAAATCATAAATGTTTTATCGGTTTTATTTTCAACAGATAATTTTAATGTAGGCCCCATGTTACTTTCTTCAGCAAATCCTAAGTATGTTATTTTAGCATAATCATCATCCACTATTACTACACCAGTTTCTTCTTTTTGATCTTCCTTTTCAATCTTTGCTGTATCATCCAAAGATATTTTAAATGGCTCTTCTTTTAATGTATCATAATTATCATCAATAAGTACAAACGTTCCTTCCACAGAATTAAAACCTTTTTCTACTTCTTCTAACTCTAAATTTGCATCGATTTTTTCACCCGGTGCAGGAGATTCGCTGAAATATGTTGTTACCATACTATCATCAGCAGATACCTTTTCTGTTTGAACTGCAAACGTCTGATCTGTTTTGTTTTCTATAGATAATTTTAATGTTGGTATTGTTTCATTGTTTTCATCAAGTCCTGAATATATTATTTTAACATATTCATCATCAACTAAAACCACATCTTTTTCTTCATTTTGAGCTAAGGTATCTGTTTTATCATCCGCTGCGCTTCCGCATGATATTAACCCAATTGATATAACTCCACAAATTAAAGCAACTACTATTTTTTTTAGCATTTTATCCTCCTAAATAAATGTTCTTCATCATAATCTAATACAGTTTACCATAAAATAGAAAAAAAGACCAGGAATTTAAGGATAATTTGCTATAAATAGGCACTTTATAATAACCCCTTTGTACACGTATAATTTCATTTTACACACTCTATAAGAAGGCAATACTCCAATACCAAGCAAAGTCATTCCATTATGAGCTCCAAAATAATTACCGGATTATGTGCTGTTCAGGAATTATTTTCTTGAAATTTTGTCGATTCTATTTTGTGGATGCATAGCCCCTTAGAAATATGTCATAGTTCGATAGGCTTGTACTCCTCAGCTATCCAGCGACGAGCACACTCGTAAAACCTTGATGCTGCGCTAGACAGAAGGTTATGGTTGCGGCAAGCGATTCCAATGTCACGGTAGCCCTGAGGCTCCAGAGGAATCGCCACAATTCGTCGGTCAAAACCCTGTATCATCATTACAGACATAAGACTAATGCCCAGCCCTTTCTCTACCATAGCGATTACGGCGTGATCATCGCTTTCTACGAAACGTGCATCTAAGGTAATGCTGTTTTTGTCCAAAATAGCTGTAATCTCATCCTCCACTCCCTCGTTGAGCGCAATGTACGGCAAATTTGGCAGCTCGGAAATGTTGAGTTTTTCCATTCTGGAATAGGGATCATCTTCAGAAAAAATGCCTACAATGGGATCACGATACAGGAATTCGGACTCAAGTTCCGATAAAGTTGGGTATGCAACAAAACCCACGTCCACTCGTCCATCAGCGATCCAACTGACAATCTGAGTATCTGTTCCATGCAGCAGCTCGAATCTGATTCCAGGGTAATCATGTTGAAATCTCTTTATCATCCCAGGGAGCCACTGTGCAGAGACACTGTTAAATGTTCCAATTCTAATAAGACCTTCACGAAGGCCATTGATCTCTCCGATTCGCTCGGAAAGTCTACGTTGGTCATGAAGGAGCGTTCTTATATATGGCAACAGCAGTTGCCCTTCTGTAGTAAGTTGTACACCGTTTCGTCCTCTAGTTAATAGTTTTACATTCCATTGCTCCTCTAATGTATTTAATGCTTTAGTAAGCCCTGATTGTGTATAGCCAAGCTCCTCCGCTGCCTGAGTCATTGTTCCAGTCTCGACAGCTTTGATAAATGCCTCGTATTGTGAGAGACTCATGTTTCACCTCCTTGTTCATTATATGATTAATACTCATGGAAGCCATGATATACTTGCTGTTTACGAATCTTTATTTGTATTATATACTCAAAACATAAAAAACATCAATTTAATCTTACGGAGGTATAAATATGTTTACAAAAGCCATTACCAAGAAACCTTGCAAAGCATTAATCGACGGAATATCCACGGCTCAGTTCGTAGAAGCAGGCGAGAAGCCGGAGTACGAATTATCCGCCAGACAGCATGATAAATACGTTGAGACTCTTGAATCTCTTGGATTAGAAGTTCTAGATTTAGAAGCCGATGAGCGTTACCCTGACTCATGTTTTACAGAAGACCCAGCCGTTGTTATGGAGCGTTGTGCAGTGATCACAAACCCTGCAAAGGACTCTCGCAATGGCGAAAAGGAAGAAATCCTTCCAGCTATTCGTAAGTTCTACTCAGATGATCAGATTTTTCACATCGAAGCTCCAGGAACAATGGAAGGCGGTGATGTAATGCGTATAGGCGACCACTTCTACGTCGGTCTGAGCGACAGAACAAACGCAGAAGGCGCCCGCCAGTTCAACGAAATAGTTACAAAGTTTGGCTACACTTCATCCACAGTACCTGTAACAGAAGGCCTTCATCTAAAGGATTTCGCAATCTACCTTGAAAACAACAATATGCTTGTTACAGAAACCGTTGACAAGCTAGAAGCTTTCAAAGACTTTAATCGCTTCGTTGTAGCCCCTGACGAACTTTACGCAATCAACAGTCTGTACATTAACGGTACAGTTCTTGTTCCTGAAGGATATCCTAAAACTCTTAAAATCATCGAGGACCTAGGCTACCCGGTAAGGCTGGTTGATACAAGTGAGTTTAAGAAAATCGACGGCAGCCTCACTTGCTTGTCACTAAGATTCTGATGCTAATTCATATTTCTAACGCAGCTTCGGCTGCGTTATTTTTACGTTCAGGGAAAACTTCAACAAAAATGATATAGTTATTTTAGTCGTTTCATTAATTCTTTTAAGCCTGCTGCAGATGTTATCTGTTCAAGATTGTTAAAGATCATCTCTTCATCCCAATTCCACCATTGGATCTTTAATAAAAAGTCAGTTTCTTCATCAGTAAAACGTTTTTTAATAAATTTAGCTGGATTTCCGCCATAAATAGTATAAGGCTCAACATTTCCTATTACCGTTGAATTAGCTGAAATAATGGATCCGTCACCCAATTTAACTCCTGGCATTATAGTCACATTTTGCCCGATCCACACATCATTACCAATTATAGTATCTCCTTTATAAGGTAACTGTTTTACTGTAGGCGTATCTTTTTCCCAACCACCCCCAAAGATATAAAATGGATATGTGGAAATCCCCTCCATTCTATGGTTTGCACCATTCATGATAAACTTAACACCTTGTGCTATCGCACAGAATTTACCTATTATTAATTTATCTCCTAAAAATTCATAATGATGTTCTATGTTATCATAAAATTTTTCAGGAGAATTTACATTATCACTGTAATAAGTGTATTCCCCAATTTCTACATTGTCTCTTTTGGGCAAATTACTTATATAACAAACCGTCTTTATTTTTTCGTTTGGATAAAGTTTCTTCTTATCTAGTCCAGTCATGAAAAATTCGCTCCCTTCTAATATTCTTAGAAACTAAAAAATAATATTTTCTTTTACTCTAGTCATATCGATGTACCTTTCTTACCTTTGTTCTTTTAGCCAAGCCACCTTTTATCGTTTACCTGATGGTGATTTTTTTATATAATATCCGCCACCACTTTACATCGCAATCCTGTGGCGACAGGATCATCAAACCAAAGAGTATAAACCTGAAAGGCATCAGTGTTTCGTAATTGATTAAGATTACTAAGATTCTCAATAACAAAGATACCATTCTTCTCTAGCATTCTGTCGGCAGGCTCATGCTCTTTTCCGCGCCGTATTCCAGCACAGTCAATTCCCAAAAAACAAAGTGGTTGATTAGAAAGCCACTGTATCAACTCGTTAGATAACTGCGGGTGCTCTCGAAAATAATCAGCTGTACCGTACTTCTCTTTTTCACTTCGACCAGTATGTATTAGAAGAAATGCATTTTCTGGTATGTATAAATTTTCAATATCTGAGAGAGAAATCTCACGGTTTTCTGCAATATTTGAAACATCCCAAAGTATCCCTTGGCATATAATGTAATCTAATGGGATATCACTTTTCTCATAGGTATCTAAATGTGTACCTACATGTCCAGTCGCTAGATGGCGATTCTCTTTGGTGGAGAGCCATTGCTCCATTAAGGCCACATCCACTTGTGTTGTCAAGTCATATTTCATAGAGATTCCTCCTGTATTTTTGCTTGTAGATAGTTATTAAATTTTTGTAGAAATTCGAGTACTACTTGTTGTTCCTTTATTGGAACAGAAGATAAAAAAGCAATATCTCGTTCTTCCCATTTTGTATGAGCAACCTCATGTTCCTTAAACAGAGCCTCGCCTATAGCGGTCAATCGATAGTAGATTTCTTTTTTATTATCAGAAAGAGCATAACGTTCTATAAGACCATCCTGTAGTAAGCGCTTAGCTAGCTTTGTAACTGCACCTCTAGTCATCGATAGAAGCGTAGCGAGTTGCACTCCATTTGGGCGTTCAAGCTTTCCGATAGCTTCAATGCAGTGCAATTCTGAATTACTATATCGTGAATTTAAACCACTATTTATAAGATTGCTAAGTACATCTTGATTGTTATAAAGCTGCATAAACTGCCGAAGCATTTCTCGTTCCATTTTGCACCCCCTTATCGTTTCCTAGTAAACAATAAGATAGTAGCATGTTTAAATATTGTTGTCAAGTAAACAAAAAGGGCGCAAGAAGAAAATTGTTTAAGGTAAATTCCAAGTCAAGTGCGCCACTTCGTGTAGACAATTATATATTTGTTTCATTCATGTTCCTGTATAATCAACAAATGCTTCAATA
Source organism: Sinanaerobacter sp. ZZT-01 (assembly GCF_035621135.1). Taxonomy (NCBI): domain Bacteria; kingdom Bacillati; phylum Bacillota; class Clostridia; order Peptostreptococcales; family Anaerovoracaceae; genus Sinanaerobacter; species Sinanaerobacter sp. ZZT-01. The sequence goes on along the minus strand of NZ_CP141728.1, from coordinate 2,681,271 downwards.
TCTTTTTTCTGATTCCGATCAAAGAACGATTTCTACCACAGCTAAAAATGCTGACTCTTTATTCCGCCTCTATCAATGCCACTAAAGAAATTCTATCTTCCTCCAATCCACTCTAAGTTTGCTTTTCAAACATATCATAAATAATTGGTACCAGTATTAGATTTATAATCATAGCAACAAGTAAACCTATTATCATCAATCTTGCCATAGGAACAAATAGTTCATTTCCGCCAAAACCAAGTGGAATCAATCCAAGTACAGTTGTCATAGTACTCATAAGAATTGGACGGAATCTTTTTCGTCCTGCCTCAAGACAAGCTTCATCCACAGTTGCCCCTAATGCTCTTTCTTCATTAATAAATTCAATTAATACAACAGCATTAGCCAGTACACAGCCAAGGAGGCTTACCGCACCTAGTAATGCAAAAAAGGTCAAACGCTCACCTGTAATAAATAACCCTGCTACCCCAGATAATATTCCAAAAGGAACCGATGTAAAAATAAAAAATGGAATCTTTATAGAATTAAATTTAAACAATAAAATCATAAAGATAACTGCTATGGAAAGAACTGCAACTTCTGCAATTGAAGTCAATACGTCCATAAAATCATGCTTCATTCCTGATCTTTCCAAGGTTACTCCATCTGGAAACTCTGTGTTTTCTAGCATCTTTTCCAATTTTGTCTGAAGTGTAATGTCACTGTACTTTGACCTGTAGTAACACCCTACAGCCCTTCCCCTTCGTCCATCAATTCTTGTTACAGTACTCATTTCTGGATTTAACTGTACATCTGTGAATTGCTGGAGGGCATACTTATTTTGGTTAACAGAAGATTTTATTCGAAAATTCTTTAATGCATTCTGGCTTTCTATATCACTATCCAATACAAGCTCATATTCTTTCCCTTCATTGCGATAGATAGAAACATTTCTTCCCATCAACGCAATACTCAATTCATTTTGAACCTCTGCTTTTGTAAGACTAAAACTATTAAGTTTTTTCGTATCCATATTAACATAATAATTATAAGTAGCAAACTCTTGTCCTGCATCTATGTATTTGGTTCCATCTAACTGTCTCATAAGGCTGGCTACCTTTTCCGCAGACTGATTCAAATCATCCAAATCATCACTATAAATCTTCATTTCAAGTGGTTTTGATGTAAAAGCAATGATACCTAGTTCATCAACTAAAACATTTCCTCCACTAATATTAGAATCTATCTCATTTTGCAAGAAGTCAACCATCTCATTCGTTTCATGAAATCTTCCACCCTTGGATAAATCAACTCTAATAAAAATATCCCCTACATTATTTCCTGTCGCCTTTGGCATTATCGAATAATCATATCTTGGAATTCCTATTCCAATTCCAGACATATAATATTTTGTCTCCGGTTGTTTGTCTAAAATCTTTTCAATTTCATGTATCAGAGCCGCTGTTTTTTCAATATCATTTTCATCATTTCCTTTTACATTAATGGTTACTACATCTTTATATGCTTTTGGGATTACCTGCATATCAATAATTGATAAGGTTAGCCCACATACAACCATGAATACCAATGCTATCAGAATGGTGCGTTTTCTATTCCTAAAAGCCTTTTGAAATATGTAGTCATACATAGAAACTAATTTTCCAGAATTATCTTTTTTTATTTTAGATGGCTTTAAAAATAAATATGAAAAAAGTGGAGTAACCGCAATTGATACAAAAAAAGAAGCAACTAAGCAAGTAATAATTACCACTGGTAAAGTAAATGCCAATTGGCGGTACGCGCCAGACAATGCCAGCAGGGAGGCAAATGCACTCACTGTTGTAAGCATGGATATAAACACTGGCATAATCATTTTTTTCGTTCCTTCAATTACTGCATTTTTTCTTTCCATCCCATTATCTAGATTTGTTTGGATGGCATCACTAATCACAATTGCATTGTCAACCAACATTCCCAACACAATAATCAATGCTGCCAGCGAAACAAACTGGATTTCAGTCCCCATGAGTTTCATCACAATAAAATTAATTAGAATAGACAGTGGAATTGCGACTGAAACAACTAAACCATTTCTAAAGTTCATTCCTAACATAACAACAATAAGAACCAAGATAATAGATTCTAATAAATTCCAAATAAAACTATTTACAGCATCCGATACCACATCCGGTTGAAAATACACCTCATGCACCTGAATATTTGAAGGAATATAATTACGATACTGCCCAATGCACTGACGTATAGAGTCTCCGAAATTAACTACATTTATCCCTGAATCAAAATACAAAGCTATTAAATTAGAATCCTTTTTATTGTATGTATAATGAGCGCTGTCTTCAGGGTTTTGTATCTGAATATCTGCTATATCAGAAAGTCGAGTAATTGTCCCCACCTCTGATTGACCAATAACAATATTTTTGATTTCATCCAAACTTTCAAATTTTCCATTTGAATTTACAGTCATAATACTATCATCAATATTAATATCCCCTATTGGTATAATACTATTTTGTGCTCCAATAATATTTGCTATTTCCGAGAGTGATATATCAAGATTATTTAATTGTGCCGCATGTACATGGACTTTTACTTGTGAATTCCGCTGGCCGTAGACCTCTACCTTACGAACGCCATCTAAAAGTTCCAGTTGATTTTTCAAATCATCCGTTCTCTGTGCTAGTTCGTCACCACTCACATCACTGCCTGTGACAGCCACAATCATACCTGCTGTATCCATGACGTTTGTATCAATTGACACGGATGTCACTCCTGAAGGTAAAGTTTCTTTTAATTCTTCTAAACGATTTCTTAAATCATCAAAACTTTCGTCTACTTCTTTTTGGCTAATATCCATACTTAAAGAAACCATAACTGCACTTACACTATTCATAGTAGTAGATGTACAAGAGTCAAAACCTTCTGTTTGCCGAACTGTCTCTTCCAATTTTTTGGTCACCAGCTCTTCCATGTCTTCTGCCGATGCTCCAGGGTATACAACACTAATAGCGGCTACAGGTAATACAACTTCTGGAAAATGTTGCTTTGGTATCGATATATAGCTAAAAATACCACTTACAATTATAGCAATCACAACGATTAGAACGATATTCTTTTTATTAATAATACTATTTACAAAACTATTTATAAAATTTTCCTTCATATTTATTCCCCTATCTTCCCTAGTTGCTTGCATTCTTACTTTGGTTTATGCTATTTAAGGAGTTAGATAAAATAACAACATCATTTTCTTTTATATTTTTAACTCCGTCACTAATTATAACTGTTCCTTTCTCAATTCCATCAACTTGCACCGTATCGTTACATAACTCTCCTCTAATAATTTGTTTACGGCTTACTATCCCTTCCTTGTTTACAACATAAACATAATCAATACCATCAATATTAAAAATACTCTGCACAGGAACAAAACACCCACTATTTTTTCCAGTAATAATCTGCACCTCTACCATATCACCAATTTCATATTTATCTGATTCAAAAACCACATCTACAGTATAAGCTCTAGTCTTTTCATCAGGATATTGTCCAATGCTATCAATATTGGCAGTAATCGTTCCATCAACTTTAACTACACTTGTCGTTGTAACCTTAGCAATATCATCAGTGGATACTCCTACAGAAATTACTTTCTGACTACCTTTCATAATGACTACAGGATATCCCGCAGCAATTATTTCTCCCGCTTTATATGGAACCTCCATTACATAGCCATCCTCATCTGCATAAATAGTTGAATCTATCAATTGCTTTTCTACCTGTTCTAAATTATTTTGAGCAATCTCATAATTTCCTTCAAGCGTAACATATTGATTTTCTTGAGCTTCCCAATCTTTATCAGCAATAACACCATTATCATGTAAAACTTTCGTTGCATCTAATGCTGATTTTGCAGTCTCCAATGAATTTTTCAAACTATTGACATTTATTCTAGCAGTATTAGCACCAATTTCTAATGAAGAAGTATCCAGTTTTGCAAGAAGATCTCCTGCTTTAATTTTTTCACCTGCCTCAACATATATAGCCTCTAATTTTCCTCCTGATAAAAAAGCATAATTCTTCGTATCTTTCGCTCTTACAATTCCTAAATAATCCAAACCAGTGTCATACTCCTTTGTACTAACTGTTGATGTATTTGCGTTTTTACTTTGTGTTTGTACTGTATTATCATTAGAGCATCCAACTAAAAGAATTATAAAAACAAGTATTGCTATTAAGTTTGTTTTCTTCATTTATGTTTCTCCTTTTTAATGACATATTTTCATATGCTCTCATAATTATTTCTTGTAATTTTATTTTTTGTAAAGGAAGTTGACTCCATTTATAAATAAAAAAATTACTTACTCCAAATAAAAAAGCCCCCACAAACAAATTCTCCTGTGTATTTGAAAGGGCATTTGAGAGTAATCCCATCATTTTACATGAAATAAATTTTCCATAGCATATCCGGTTAGTTACTCAGCTACACTACACAAAATACTATGTACAACTAATCTTTTTTCTCCACATTAGTTAATCTCATCTTTTTCTTTTCGAAAGTCACCCCCAAGAATTAGAAATAGTTCAAATTTGTTATTTTTTACTCATATGTGTATTATACTACAAGTGATACCTATCAACAATGGACACAATATCACTTATGTGATACTAATTGCACATTTATTACAAAAAATGTGCAATATACCACATAAACACATAAAAATGTATAAAATTGGGAGATATTATATGAATACAACTAGACGAACCGACCGCCGAATAATAAGAACAAAAAAAGCAATTCGTAACGCTTTTGCAGAACTTCTTTCAGAAAAAAATATTAATCAAATTGCCATTAAGGATATAGCAGATAAAGCTGATATTAATAGAAAAACATTTTATAATTACTACAGTGGAATCCACCAGATTGTTGATGAAATAGAGAATGAAATTGTTTGCACTTTTGAAGCAACTTTAAAAGATATTAACGTAAACGAAGACATGAGGAACCCGTATATAATATTTTCAAAACTAACAACCATTATAAACAGTGATTTGGATTTTTATGGTTATCTAGTAAAAACAGACAGCAATTCTAATTTGATTTCCAAGATTATAGTTTCACTGAAGGAAAAAATAAAAGAATCTATATTAAACCAAATCGAAACAGATGAGGTTAAAATAAATTTAATTGCAGACTTCATTATTTCAGGGATGTTGGCTGTTTATCAAAACTGGTTTAATTCTAATCGTAGCATAGCAATTGAAAAAATATCTGATGATGTCAGTGTGCTAGTGTTCCATGGGATTAATGGACTTTTGAAACTTTAATAATTTTTATTTGAAGATAATTAGTTTTACCTTCACCAGTAGGCAACTCAATCTCCTGTTCCTAGATTATTGCAACATAAATTAATAAGGACAGTCGCCTTCATTTAAAAAGTTACGACTGTCCTTATAATATCTAAATAAATTGATGTTCGTTTTTCTCTATTCCACAATGGTTTTAATAAACCGTTCAATTACCGCTGCTACTTCGGCTCTTGTAGCGTTTCCCTGCGGAATAAAGCTCCCCCCTTCTCTGCCTGTGATTACTTTTGTTTCCTGGCAGTATTTAGCACCGTCAATCGCCCAACTTGAAATGCTAGTGCTATCCGCATATGTAAGTGAACTGTCCACAACCTTTGTCTTTTTTAGATAGGTTGCAAAATTCAGCATCACGACTGCCATTTGCTCACGGGTTACCTTCTCGTTAGGTGCAAACAGGTTTTCTCCAACGCCTTTAATCAGTCCGTTTTCATTGCCCCAAGCCACATATTTGGCATAGTAGCCGTTTGCATTGACATCATAGAAACTGGTCGTTGCTGAAACACTTCCATTTTCGGAAATGCTTCCGTAAGATCGTTCATATAGCCTCCCAATTGCGGTTACAAACATGGCTCTTGTCATGCTTTCATTTGGGTCAAACTGATCTTGCGCAGTCCCAAGAAATATTTCACGCTCCGTCACAAAGTCAATACTTGGTTTTGCCCACGCTATGGTATTGTCTGTAAAATTTTTTGGATTCTCTTTGAATTCTACGGTGACACCAGTAGGGGCAACATATTTATAGAGATTGCCTGCAATCGCAGAAAATCCAATGTAAATCTTTTGGTTCTCTTGATTGTAATACGGAAGTGCACTTTTCTTTACAAAAACTGCGGTAATTTTGTGCGTGTTGCTATCTGTAAAGGTATATTTTTCTGTCGCTCCTATACTCTTTCCATTCACTATCACATCCGCTATCACATATCCATCATTAGGCGTGATAGTAGCAGTCTTTTTATCATTACTAATTGTAATTTTGCCGTCATTGCTTGTTTCTGCAGTGATAGTTGGTGTTACTACGCTACTACTCGTACCGCTTCCACTTGAATGATGATTTGATGGATTACTTGGCGTGGTATATGCAATGGCATAGGTGGAGAATTTTTTTACAGTAAGCTTGATGGCTGTACCGTTATCGATAAGTTCAACTTTTTCACCGTCCTTTGCAGTAGTAGTAATGGTGTCAACACTTGCACCGTGATAACGGTAAACAACATAACTACTCTTGCCTTGAAGGGAAGAATCAAGAGGAATCAGCACTTCAATTAAATTTGGAAGTTCGGTAAGAATAGCAGATTGTGAAGAAATTTCATCACCATTACTGTCCTTCACCGTCTTTAATACCAATAAGTCAACAAAGATGCCGACTGTTTTTCCGTCTGATGTTGCAGTAACTGAAATATCACTTGCATTTGTTGCCGTGTTATCCTTTTTCTCGGCAATAAACTTAATTTCAACTAATCCACCGTTTGTTACTACATCATGATCGATTGAAGTTACCCCTTTATCGGTTTCAGAAGCCGTTGTCTGAAATTGTTTATCAAGTCCACCTACAACGATTGGTGGTGTGGAAGGTTTCACTTCAACAACACTATTGGTCTTTCCACTAGGAAGTGTGATTGCATTTTCAAGGCTGTTATTCGCATTGTTTACTACAACAAGAGTAGTAACGGTAATACCATTTTTACTCACCACCAGATTATAAATACCATTTACTACGTTCTCAATAGTGAATTTGCCATCTGCATCGGTTTGAACCGATAGCCCCACCTGATTATTGCCACGCATAAGTTTAACTGCCACATCCTGAACATTGCTGCTGCTTCCATCCTGCACAATCCCTATAATTTTATAAGTTGGTATTTCCACATAAGGGGTTGCTACAATAACGATGGTCTTTGTCGAGGTAAATCGTATTTGTGTTCCCTTTGAAACCGTTATTTTGAACACATAACTCCCATTTGTTCCGGCAGGATCTGCGCTCGTCCCGGCAGTTGGCGCCGTGTAGCTTTCTTTGGTTACTGTTACGTTAATTGTATTGTTATTCACTGCACTTTCTGCTATAGCTTTGAGGGCATCTTGAATAACAACTTCATCTGTAGCGACCGCTTGGATCATGTCTACATAACTTGCATTCTCAGCCGCATTTTTAGCATTGTTGACCGTTGCAATGTCCGGGTCGGCATCTTCTGTGATTGTCATTGTAATGATGGTTGAATCCTCAACGCTTCCTTTTTCAATGGAAACATCATAGTTACCAGTTTCGCTATTAAACGTAACAGTAGCCGTTACTCCGGCAGCAGCATCTGTCAGCAATCCATTCACATAACTTTGCACAGCTTCCGTTTTCGCTGTTTGACCTGCATCAAATGCTACAGTTATCGTGCCGTCTTTAATCGCGGTTTTTGCTGCGGCAACCGCATCCATATCACTTACACCGGTAAAAGCTGTTGCTGTAATTGTAGTTGTCCTTTTTTCTGTTATTTGTGTTTGGCTACCCTTGTTTACGGCTATGGTGAACTCATAGCTACCATTTGTGCCGGCAGGATTTGCACTCGTTCCGGCAACTGGTTCCGTGTAGCTTACTTTGTTAATTGTAACGGTTACACCATTATCGTTTATCGCAGTAGTTGCGGTTGATTTAAGTGCGTCTTTGATGGCATCTTCACTTATTGCCGCTGCTTGGTTCATATCTACATAGGTTGCACTTTCTGCCGCATTTTTAGCATTGTTGACCGTTGCAATGTCCGGGTCGGCATCTTCTGTGATTGTCATTGTAATGATGGCTGAATCCTCAACGCTTCCTTTTGAAATCACAACATCATATTCACCGGTTCCGCTATTAAACGTAACAGTAGCCGTTACTCCGGCAGCATCCCCTGTCAGCAATCCGTCCACATAACTTTGCACAGCTGCTGTTTTCGCAATTTGGTCTGCACCAAATGCTACAGTTATCGTGTCGTCTTTTATAGCGGTTTTAGCTGCGGCAACCGCATCCACATCACTTACACCTGTAAAAGCTGTTGCAGTAATTGTAATGGTCTTTTTTTCTGTTATTTGTGTTTGACTACCCTTGCTTACGGTTATGGTGAACTCATAGCTACCATTTGTGCCGACAGGATCTGCGCTCGTTCCGGCAACTGCTTCCGTGTAGTTTACTTTGTTGATTGTAACGGTTACACCATTATCGTTTATCGCTGTAGTTGCGGTTGATTTAAGTGCGTCTTTGATAGCCTCTTCACTTATTGCGTCCGTTTGGTTCATCTCTGCATAACTTGCATTCTCCGCCGCATTTTTAGCATCGTTGACCGTTGCAATATCAGGGTCGGCCGCTATGGTTACTGTTACTGTATACTCTTTTTTTGTTCCGTCTTCGGCTGTTACTGTATATATAACAGGATCTGTAAAGTCTCTTCCTGTACCGCTTATCGGTGAAATCGTTGATTTTTGTGAAATAAAAATGGTCGGAACAAGGTTTGTAATAATGGTACCATATGGAACGATAACAGCAATATTTGTTCCTGTTATTATCCCTGTTACAGTAGGGCTTGCAAAGCTAAACCCCGTAATATCACAAGCATTACTTGCTGTTTCCGGCCAAGTTACTGTTATTGTAAGTGTTTTATTAGCATTAGAAAGCACGACTGCTACTGCGCCCCCATTAGTGACTGTTATATCACTTGCCGCAATTGTGCTATCAAACTCATACCCTGTGCTGGCAGTATACACATATTTTGTTTTGTATTCCGTGCTTGCTGCAAAGCTGCCGCTTGCAGTAGCATAGGATGTACCGTCGTCAGACCAAGTAATTACTGGAGCTATTGCACCTGTTGGAACTGTATTTGTACCGTCTGCAACGGCTACCCCCGTAACAGGGGCAGTTGTACCAATTGAAATTGGCTTTGTGATTATGATCGGAGGAACATAAAATGTTGGATAACCTTCAGAAATCGGTACCCAAGTGCTGGCTCCTGAAATACTGGAACCATTATTGTTTAGCGTTGTAACAAAGGCTGTGTCCTTCATGTCGGCAGATGTCATTTTTGTTGTACTGTCAGTATTAATTCCAATGCCTAGTTTGGCTGCATCCGTTCTAGCAATTCCATTTACGGACTGGTTTGCATTACTATTCCAGTATGCGTTTGTAATCGTGCTACTTCCAACCACCCAACCAAGGAAGCCACCAACAGCGGAACTATATCCGCCAATGACATCACCTGTAGCATAGCAGTTTTTGATTGGGTTGCTTTCCCCATACCCAAGCAAGCCACCGACAGTGGCAGTATGTCCACCGACTACATTTCCTGTGGCATAGCAGTTTGCGATTGAGGTGGTTTTTAGCCACCCAACCAAGCCACCGACATAGGCATCTTTTTTGCCAGTAATCCCGCCTGTGGCATAGCAGTTTTTAATTGTAGCACCACTACTTCCTCCAACCAAGCCGCCAACAAAAGCACTGCCTCCACCGTTAATACTACCTGTAGCATAGCAGTTTGTGATGATGTCACTTTGATTATATCCAAGCAAGCCACCCACATTAGCAGCGCCACCTCCCGTGACAGAACCTGTAGCATAGCAGTTTGTGATTGTTGTACTTATACTGTATCCAATCAAGCCGCCAACATAAGCACTACCATAATCCGAATTAATTGCTATATCAACCCCAAGATTTTTAATTGCCCCACCGTCAACATTGCCAAACAAGCCTATATACTGTAGGGTGCTTTCAGGAGTAGTCGATGAGCCTATTTTAACTTGTGTAATTTTTTTGTTGTTGCCGTCAAACGTGCCCTTAAATGCATAACTTGTTCCTCCAATCGGTGTCCACGCAGCATTGAGAGAGATATCATTCTGAAGCACAAAGGTTGTGTATTGATAGGTAGTTCCACTATTTACCTTCGTTGCTAAAGTAGCGAGCTGCGCCTCGTCACTGATGGTATAAGCCACAGGTGCCGAACTTGTGCCTGCTGAAACTCCTGACGAGTATGCTGTTTCACTTGCAGCGAACACAGGCATCGCCATTTGTGGCAATAACCCGATTGTCATGGCAACGACTAAAATTAAAGATAAAATTTTCTTTGCTTTTGTTTTTTTCATATCTTTCGCTCCTTATACATATGCCGTTTTTAGTGGATGATAAATCCTGCAAGCAAGCTAGAATTACCAACATATAAATGAAACATAACATAAAAAGGGGCGCAAAAGCCGTTTCTGGGGTCATTGCTATCATTTTAGGGATAATTGCCTGATTATGTCAAAATAACTGCTATCAGTGTGGCTGACAGCAGCTATTGGGAAAGTTCCTCATTCTCTTTTCTTATTTGAACGTTTTAAAGTTCATTGAGGACGATTTGAGCAATGAACTTACCATTATTTACCGAAAATCCTGATGTGCCTTCATACCGCTCAGCGGTGTAGATCAAGCTTTTTATCCCTGTTCCGCCGCTTCGCTTTTGCGTTTTTGGCAGCTCCCCTTCAAAGGCAATATCCTCACGGCAAGTATTCTCAACTCGTATACGCAATCTTCCATCTACATATCTTGCGGCCACAGTAATTTCCCGTATCTTTTCATCAGGCAACCGCAAACAGCCCTCAATGGCATTTTCGAGTATATTACCAAAGATACAAGTCAAGTCAACGTTATCAATCCCTATTTGTTCAGGGACAACTATTTGAAAAGTAATCTTAACTTGTGCCTGCTTCGCTTTTTTTGCATAGGCATTGCAAATGCTGTTGATAATTGGATTCTTGCAATAGACTGTGCTTTGGGTCATGTCCAGAGCCGCATCAAAGCTTTGCATATATCCTTCAAGTTCGCTCAGTTTGCCGACCTTAAGCATTTCCATGATAACTGCATTGTGGTGATGCATATCATGTAGCTGCTGGGATGCTAAAACTACTGCCGCCTTTTGTCGTGCAAGCTCCGATTCCCACAGCTTGTCTTGTTGTACCATGAGTAAGTTTCGGTTCTCTAAAGCATATTTTTCTACAATATCACTTGCCTGAATATACAGGAGATAGTATACCGCTAAGAACAACAGATAGACGATAACGATAACAATTTGGTTCCAGTTTTCGCTCTCCCAAAAAAAGTATGGAACCGGATAGTACAGAAGAACGATTTGAAGAATTAAAAACATCAGGGGCACCAGCGTGGCGGTACGCCATTCTTTGTCCAAAGAGTCCACCAATCTACGAAAGTGCGGGCGAACAAATTTAAACAACCACGGGATAATCGCCCCATAGATGAACGTACGAGCGATGTTGTATTCGGTCACATACGCAACACCGCCGCCGTGTATGCTCACGATAGAGCTGATGTAACTGATGGAGATATAGATGTTAATACATGTCAGAAAGTTAAAAACCGAGACGAAAAAGGCATCCGCAGAGCAAATTAGAAACCATGCGAGTATCAGGACCAAAACGATAACAATAGCAACATGATCAGCTGCATGAATACCCTGAGTAAAAAGCACTCCGCAAAGAATGATTATCCCTAAAGTCATCACGAGCAATCCTGCCGTGATGCGTTTTTTGACCGGTTCCCGAAAATGCATGGTAGAAGCCGATGTAAGAGTTGCCCCGATAACTGATTCAACAAATGAAAAAAACAGTAAAATTTCGTACATTGCCCTTGCCTCCTCCTTTCTTTATTTCATCTTATCTCAAAATAAGCATAAAAACTGTTCTTGGGGTAATTGCTATTATTTTAGGGAGAATTGGCATGTTTTCAGCCCTCTATGAACATTTGAAACCGCAAAAACTCCTTCTTTAACTTCTGGTAGGTACGGTAAGGGTAAGGGGTACGTTCACCAGTATCAAAAAAGATGGCATCCTTTGAAATCTGTCGTATGTATTTAAGATTCAGACTCAGAGAAGCACCGCATCGGACAAAATATTTGTCCTGTGCAAGCAACTCAAAAAGTTCTGAGGCTGTCATGCGAACCTCCAGCTTCTTTCCCTGGATCGTATGAATGATCTGATAGTTCTTCCGCCCCGTTTCTGTAAACACCACATCTCGCGGTGTAAGACGAGTGATACCATCTGGCGTCTTCAGGGTGATAATGTTTTGCTGATCCGCATTCATTCGTGATATGATCTTATCCAAAGCAGCAAAGAGCCCATCTTCTGTATAGGGCTTAACCAGATATTGTGCAGCATCCACTTCAAAGGCGTCAAGGGCATGGTCCCGTGATGTGGTGAGGAATATGATTTCAACTCCATCCTCAAGATGACGCAGTTCTCTTGCCGCATCCGTGCCCAGCATCCCGGCCATGTAGACATCTAGCAATAACACGTCAAAGCCTCCCTGCTCAGCCACATACGATAATAGTTCTAACGGTGCAATGAATGAGCAGGTTTTAATATCATATTGTGGGTGCTCATGAGCATACTTTATGAGTAATTCTTGCGCGTTTGTAAGCTCTTGAGGCTCGTCGTCACAGATTGCAATATTGATCATTGGCCTATGCTCCTTTCTGTCATGCCACATCAATTCTTTTTCTTTAGAGTAATCGGAATCCAGATTTCTTCGGTTGCATTCTCATCAAGAGGATTATAGCCTTCTTCTAATATCTCAAAATACTCGCGATTATCAAGCTCGTATCCGGATTCAGGAAGCCAAATTTGATAGATATATTTCATAGATTGTACAAATCTACTGGCTGGACCTACATGGGTGAATACTCCATATGTGCCTCCTTCGATAATATATCCCTCCATTTGATTTGGAATATGATCATGATTAGAGACCTCAACCGCTGCCCATTTTGTAAAGTTAATAGCAGGATTAAAGGAAGCGTAATCAAATAGGCTAGGATAAATCTGCATGGAATAATAGAACGAATCAACTCTGTCTTGTATTTGTTTCCTAGCAGGCATAAAAGATTGCCATAGTTCCATTGTGCTATCATTGATGTAAGACATTTCTGTACGTTTGCCTACCAAGAGCTTTTTCCCGATAATTTCTATACGATTTTTCATATATTTAACCTCTATCTCTTTTTCTATAAACTTAACTCAAGTTAAAAATTGTATCAAGAATTGTTTAACTTGAATTAAGCTTAGATGTATTTGCATTGACTTACTTTTGTATTATTTTTGAAATTAGGTTTTAGCATTTTCCCAGCTTCACGATTGCTTCCGTATGCCGTGATGCTGCAATAACGATGTCATACGAATCTAGTTGTGCCTTATGGAATAGTTTTAACTATTTTATAGGTTCAAGCCTAGTTGTATGATATCCGATAATATTTTTATATTCTTCTCATCTGATGGAATATATTCCAATAAACTCAAGCCCACAATATTGAAATTTTCTTTTAGCTGCGTTAATAACTCAAAGAGCAATTGTGATTCTAACCCATTTGGCTCCGGCACCATAACATATGGGAATTCATTCATATCTAAAACATCCAAATCAATGTGTATGTAGATGTTGTTTGAATTTTTTGTTTTAATTATACTGATAACATGTTCAATATTGTTAACTATCTCTTCTATGCTCATTTGATTAATTTTACGCTCTTCTATATATTTACGTTCAGGTTCATCCAAACTTCTTTGCCCAATTAGGACAATTTGTGAAGGCAATAATTGTGAAAATAATATCTCCGCTATCTTCGAGTCTCCATCCCCCAATAGTGTCCTTAAAGGCATGCCATGAAAATTTTTACTAGGAGATGATTCAGGGGTATTTAAATCACCATGAGCATCAATCCATAAAACAGTCATATCCCCTTTAAATTTTTTATTCAAATATGACACCGGAACTATTTCTACATCACAACCTCCACCAATGGTAAAGATACTTTCCGGCTCTTCCGCTGAAACCATTAAGCTGGCATTTTTTAGTTGCGTAAGAATTTTTGAATAGCCTAAAATGTCATTAACTATCTCATCAATCTCTTCATCATCCACCTCAATCTCAGATAAATGGTAGTTCTCAAGATACTTTTCTTTTATTTCTTGCGCTCCCGTTAAAAGGATTTTGTTTCTTCCTGCTCCCTGCCATTGTGGGAAAAATAAATTCATATGATTTTTTACCATATCCTTTTCCTCTCAATCTTTTAATTCTTTAGAGCTTTCGTTCCATAACAATTTATATAGCATATATCATTCCAACAAATGTTTTGATTGAAAACGTTATTTTTATTTGCATTAGCCCCTTCTACAGAGCAACAATTGATTAATCTCCTCTAAAAATATTAATAGACTAAAATTTCCCGATATTTTCAAAATATAACTTTCAATTACTCGTTCCTTTATGCAGTATACCACAAAGAATAAGACCATTTAAGTTAATTTAACTTTCCGTAGGAATGTGTAATTCACATATTCACTCTATTTAAAAAGGGCAGCAACCGTCCTTTTTCTGTCCAGTTTTTGCCCTAAATTCACTTTCAAATCACATAGTCTTTGATTTCATCTATTTAATTATCTCTTCTCCAACAAACAAACACATTCCGTATGCCTTGAATAGACAATAATGATGACGTCAGAATCCACTGATTTCTTGGCGGAAGGATTTTTCTCGACAATTTACTTTTTATATACTTCTTAAAACTGATTCGTATCTACGCAGGCTGACACAAAAAACGAAGATGGGGATGTAAAGTAAAAACACAGATGTATGTCAAAATGATATTAGATATTTACATCAAAAACCTCAATATTCTTTCCAACGTTATTTTTGATAGCTTTTCGGTATACAAATAGTGACGTATTAATATCCTGCACTGATAAGCCGGTAGCATCAAAAATGGTAATCTCGTTCTCATTTTCTCTACCACACTTTTGGCCAAGCAGTATTTCACCTATCTCAGCATGTATGTTATCGTCAGTAATATGACCTGCCTTGAATGGATGCTGAGTATCACCTCTTTTTTTGCATTCCATTCTACTATCGTTGACAATTTTTGCCCTCATGAAAATACTAGGATCAAGTTCTTGCTTACCCTCCATATCGCATCCTATCGCATTGATATGTGTCCCCGGCTTTACCCATTGATCGTATACAAGTGCATTGTGACTGGCTGTCGCAGTAATAACAATTTCAGCATTCTCAACGGCCTCCTGAGCAGATGTGGCACTGAAATGGATGTCAGGATGTTGACTTTGCATCTCCTCGACATATTTTTCTTGACCCTCAATCCCGTATACTCTAACATTTTTAATGTTGAAATATTTTGATAGAGCCATAACCTGTAATCGCGCTTGCATCCCCGTGCCGATCATAGCAATATTTTCAGCATCCTTTCTTGCCAGACAAAGAGCGCCGATTGTTCCTGCAGCGGCTGTCCTATATCCAGTTATCAATGTCCCATCCAGTATACATATCGGGACACCGTTTGCAGCATCAAACAAACATATCATTGCTAAACCCGATGGGAGATTGTATTTTTTTGGATTGTCCCAATATCCCCCCGCCATCTTTATTCCAATTATATCTTCTTGCTCTGAATACCCCATCTTGAAGTCCATTTCTCCATTAAACTTATGAGCCATTAACGATACAACAGGTGGCATTTGCACTACTCCCCTATTAAACGCCATGTATCCAGCTTTAACTGCTTCAACAGTATCTTCAATTGTAAGTAGTGATTGCACCTCATTCAGATTCAATAGAAGTGTGTTCATCATTAGTCCTCCTTCACATATTTATCAACAATGGTCTTGACACGTTTTGTGTCAAGATTACTTCCGGTTACAACTATTCCGACTTTCTTATCCTTAACTTCGATCTTCTCAGATATTAAAGCTGCTATGCCAGCAACTCCAGAACCTTCTACGATAAGGTGATGCTTGTCAATCATATAAAATATTGCCTGCTGTATCGACTCTTCGTCAATAAGCACCATGTCATCAACAACAGCATTAAAATCATTAATCATGCTAGCACTGATATCACCTGTAAGCCCATCCGCCCAAGAATCACCAAACACTTCTTTAATATATTTTTTTTGATAAAAAGCTTCAAACCACGGCTTCGATACTTGAGGTTGAACACCAATTACTTTAACATTTGGATTTATGCCCTTAACTGCTGTTGCAACACCCGTCATAAGTCCCCCACCGCCGACAGGAACTATTACCATATCAAGATCACTTTCCTCTTGGAGCATTTCTAATCCAACAGTGCCTTGACCGGCCATTATCATCGGATCATCATAAGCAGGGATGTAAGTTCTGCCAGTTTGCTTCTCCATTTCATGAGCTATTCGTTCACTATCATCATAATCCTTTCCCTTGACTACCACAGTAACTCCATATCGTTTTGTGTTTTCAATTTTAGTCTCTGGTGCACTCTCTGGAATGACAATTACAGTATCGACATTGAGTGCTCTTGCGATATATGCCACGCCTTGAGCATGGTTACCCGCCGAAGCAGTGATAATCCCTGCTGATTTTTCTTCTTGTGTCAATTGTAATATTTTGTTCGCAGCGCCACGCAGTTTGAATGATCCTGTGGTTTGACACGACTCAAGTTTTAAATAGATCTCCGCATTAAGTGATTCTGATAATTTAGGTGAATATTCAAATGGCGTTTTCCTGATAAACGAATCAATTCTCTTTTTTGCACCAAGTATGTCTGTAAATTGTATAAACATTTTTTTCCTCCTTAAACTACAGGTATAATTACCAACAATAAATTGCATAATTATGACCAACTGTTATAATTATAGCTATATACTAATTAAAATAAACACGTTCGTCCACATCACTATTTTTTTTAACTACCCAACCGTAAATATAAGGAGTATACCATGTTTGAAGAATGGAGTCTTAATTTTGAAAGTAGCACTCCCTGCTATTTACAAATTTATAGTTATATAAAGAGCTGTATCTTTTCTGGGACCTTACCCATTGGAACAAAGTTACCGACTCAAAAAGAGCTCGCTATCCAATTTGGCGTTAATAGAAGTACAGTAGTTACGGCTACCGAATTACTTGCTGCGGACGATCTTATAAAAAGTAATGGCAAAGGAGGCACAATTGTCAAGAATAATGCTTCTTCTCTTAACGCGCCACCACCACCGAACTGGACTTCCTATATCCATGCAGGAAGTCACTATCCAAATAAAAGTACCGTTCAACTGATTAATAATAACGAACATCGTACCGATATCTACGCCTTGACTCGTCCAGAGCTATCAAAAGAATTGTTCATACCAGAAATGCTGAAGGAAATGCGAATGTATAATGCGCTAGATCCCGATTCTCTCGGATACGATCACCCAAATGGCAATTTTTTGTTACGAGAGAACTTGTGCAGCTATTATGCCGATCTTGGCGTAAAGGTAAACCCTGATCAAATTCTAATAGTATCAGGTGCATTGCAAGCATTATACCTTATCTCGGCTGGCATCTTATTTAGAGGCTCGGCGATTTTGACCGAGGCCCAATCTTATATTTATAGTGTTAATGTTTTTCAATCTGCTGGTATGAGGTTGTTTGGAATTCCAGCCGATGAGAATGGTATTAGTATAGCTAATCTTGAAAAAACTCACTCACAGACGAATGCCTCTATTTTATACAGCATTCCAAATTTCAACAACCCAACTGGAATATTGATGAGTGAGGAAAGAAAGAAAAGGCTCTATCAATTTTGCCAAAACAGAAAACTTCCAGTGATAGAGGATGATACCTATCGTGAATTGTATTTTACAGAGCGCAAACCAATTCCACTTAAGTTTTATGATACGAATGAGCTTATTCTACTTGTTGGAAGCTGCTCAAAGGTTTTGTTTCCAGGATTCAGACTTGGCTGGATAGTAGGAACGAAACCCGTTATCGATAGGCTTGCAGACATCAAAACTCAGATTGATTTGGGAACAAATACACTTTCACAAAGACTAATGAACTTTCTAGTGGAGAGTACTTATTATTCACAGCATCTAGAACACATTAGAGGATGCCTCAGAGAGCGGCGCGACTTTGTACTTGATATCCTCAATCGCAATTTCCATGGACTCTGCAGTTGGAGTATCCCAAAAGGTGGTGTGTACATTTGGCTTAGTATCAACCCCAATATATCCGTTTCTAAACTTTTTCAGAGATGTCTGAAAAACAAAGTTCTGTTTTGTCCAGGAGATATATATTCAAGTCATGCGAATAATTCAATTAGGATTTCCTATTCATATCTCCCGCTAAGAGACCTAGAATGCAGTTTACTGTTGCTTAAGCAGTGTATGCTAGAGGAATTAAATTTGATGTCCTAATTTAGAAATTGAAAGTACTAGACATCATTAATTATTCAAGCTCCCATATCTTGAGCCAAACAATAAAATCTTTATATTCCTCCCTTACTGATTTTTTGAAATAACAAATAGGCAGAATATTTTTGCCTATTTTAAAGGGGCAAAACCGCTATTTTCTACTCGATTTTTGCCCCGCATTTTCTTAAAACCCACAACATATTGCAGTTATATTTCGTTATTTATTATCAGAACCATATTTTGTCATCTTTTTTATCACCTCAAGGGTTTCCCAAATTCCGAATATGTCAAAATCGCCACAAACCCCTTATTTTTCAATGATTTTGCTACGCTCCAACAAACAAACTACCTCTGTATGTTTCGTGTGTGGAAAATTATCAAATACTTTGCCTATCTTTGCCTCATAGCCGCCAAGCCTAGCCATATCCAGATTTTCAGCTAAAGTTTTTGGATTACAAGAGATATAGACAATTTGTTTTACCCCATAGCTCAAAATCTTTTGCATGGCTTTGGGATGAATGCCAACACGTGGAGGATCTACAACGATAACATCTGGCTTTTGCTCTAACTGCTCCAATACCTTAAAAACATCTCCGGCAATAAAACTGCAATTCTCAAGACCGTTTTCCTGTGCATTTTCTCTCGCCGCTTCAACTGCTTCTTCCACAAGTTCTACACCAATCGCTTCTTTCGCACGTAATGCCAACGCTTGTGTGATTGTTCCAGTTCCGCAGTAGAGATCAAAGACTGTTTTTCCTTCGATCGAATCAATCATTGCTATCGCTTCAGAATAAAGTTTTTCAACTGCCAATACATTCGTCTGGAAAAAAGAAAAAGCACTGACTTTAAACTTTAATCCCATAATTTTTTCATTATAATAATTTCGCCCATATAAAACTTCCAGGCGATCACATTTTACTGCATCAGCAATCCCATCGTTATAGGTATGTAATACCCCTACCAGTTGATTCTGCAAAGGTAATGCTTGTAAACAGGCAACAAATGCCTCATCATCAAACGCAAACTGTGAAGTCGTCACAATATTAACTAAAAGCTCATTCGTGTGCTGACCTTTTCTTACAATCAGATTGCGCATCAAACCTTTATGTGATTTTTTATGATAGAACGAATATTCCTTTTCTTTGCAAAAATCCAGACTTGCCTTTAAGACTATATTGAAATCCGGATCGACCAGCTGGCATTCATCTACTGTAATGATAGACATAAAGCGTCCACGCTTATGCATCCCTAAAGTCATCGGTCCATCCTTGACCTCATCTCCAAAGGTATACTCCATTTTATTTCGATAAGCATACTGCAAGGGACTTCCCTCAATACCTAAGAACTTCTGTGGCATTACTTTTTTGTTTTCCAAAAGCCGTATGACCTCTTTACCTTTTAAGTTCAATTGATCTTGATAATCTAATTCTTGATAAATACAACCACCGCAATCGGCATTGTGTCTACATATCTCCACTCTCTTACTCCTTCTATCCGACTCGCTTCTCTTCATGAAAGAACGGAATTCCACCTCAAAAGAAACTAATTTCTTTATTTCATAGAATCCAATTCATTCAAATCATAAGGAGTCTCTTGATATACATAATTCAACCAATTTGCGAAAAACAAATTGGCATGCCCGCTCCATTTCACAACTACTTTCTTTTTCGGATTATCGTCCTTAAAGTAATTCAGCGGTACCTTGACATTCGCTCCTTTTGCAACGTCACGTTCATATTCCAACTTTAAAGTGTCCCAATCATATTCCGCATGCCCCTGCACAAAAATCATTCGCTTATTTTTCGTTGCAGTAATATGCGGTCCGGCAATTTTTGATTCCGCTAGAATCTTTAATTCCGGTATAGTAAGAATATCCTCTTTCTTAACTTGTGTACGTCTAGAATGTGGCGCATAAAATATCTCATCAAACCCTCGAACCAATTCGGATTTTTTGTCTTTCACTACATGCTCAAATACACCGAAAAGCTTTTCAGGCAGCTCATACTTCGGAATGCCGTAATGATGGTAAAGCGCAGCCTGTGCTCCCCAACAGATATGTAATGTGCTAAATACATTATCCTTTGTATAATCCATAATTTCAGAAAGCTCTTTCCAATAATCCACCTTTTCAAATGGCAAAGTTTCAACCGGTGCTCCCGTGATAATCATTCCATCAAAACGCCGATTTTTTATGCCTTCATAAGTTTTATAGAAATTTTCCAGATGTTTAGAATCCGTATTTTTTGATTCGTGACTTCCCATTGTCAGTAAATTCAGATCCACTTGAAGCGGTGTATTCGCAAGCAAACGAATCATTTGAGTCTCCGTAATTTCCTTTGTTGGCATCAAATTCACAATTGCAATGCTCAGAGGACGAATGTCCTGCTTTTGTGCCCGATGCTCATACATGACAAATACATTCTCTTCTCTTAATGTTCTATAAGCAGGCAATCCTTTTGGTACTAATATTGGCATGACAATCCTCCCTTTCCTTTTTCAAATATGTTACAATGTATTCTGACAGATTCCTTACCTTATCATAAATTGTGTTATTTTGAATAGCGTCCTTGTTGTTTCAGATTTTCACTAATTCAATCTACTTTATTGTAATAAATCTTTTCTAAATCCTTTTCTTTAAAATTTGCCATAGGCATCAAAAAATTCTTTCTTGTATGCAAGAAAACGATCTTCTTCAATGGAGGCCCGTATCTTTTCCATTGTATGCACTAAAAAATGAAGATTATGATTCGTTAAGAGCATTCCTGATAAAATTTCATTCGCTTTAAACAGATGGCGTAAATATGCTTTTGAATAATTGCGACAGGTATAGCAGTCACAATTCGGATCAAGTGGTGAAAAATCCCTTTCATAAGCGGCATTCTTAATCACAACACGTCCCATTGACGTCATCGCTGTTCCGTTTCTTGCAATTCTGGTCGGCAGTACACAGTCAAACATATCAATTCCACGTTCAACCCCTTCAAAAAGGCAATCCGGGCTTCCTACGCCCATTAAGTAACGAGGCTTTTCCTTTGGAAGGTAATCCACACAATCATCAAGAACCTCATACATCAATTCTTTCGGCTCTCCAACACTGAGTCCCCCAATGGAATAGCCCGGCAAGTCCATCTCCACAATCTGCATTGCACTCTCATAGCGCAAATCCTTGTACATACCCCCTTGCATGATTCCAAACAAAGATTGCTGCTCGATATTTTCGTGTGCTTTTTTACAGCGTGAAAGCCAGCGTGTCGTTCGCTCCAATGAGTTTTTTACATAGCTCCGATCTGCCGGATAAGGTGCACATTCATCAAAGGCCATTATAATATCCGACCCCAAAGCATTCTGCACCTCCATTGATTTTTCCGGTGTAAAGAAATGTTTGGAACCGTCAATATGTGAACGGAATTCTACGCCTTCTTCCTTAATCTTACGCAAATCACCCAGACTAAATACCTGAAATCCACCGCTGTCTGTTAAAATAGCACGATCCCAGTTCATAAATTTGTGCAAGCCTCCGGCTTCTTTCACAATGCTGTGTCCAGGGCGCAGATAGAGGTGGTATGTGTTCGATAAAATGATCTGTGCACCCAATTCCTTTACCTGCTCGGGCCGCATTGCTTTCACAGTTGCAGCCGTTCCAACCGGCATAAATACCGGTGTTTCTATATCACCGTGTGGCGTATGCACTCTCCCTCTTCTTGCCTTGCTTTTCTCATCTGTTTTCAGCAATTCATAGGTAACCGCATGTTTCATATGTTATTTTCCCTTTCTATTTAACAGTCAGCTTTTTATTAGAATTTGTTTCTTCAGAACGCCCTGCTTACAATCTATTTTTCACAATCTTTTCAATTGCATTCCATCTTTTTAGAAATGAGTTTAAGTCACTGTTATTCAATAAACATCGCATCACCATAGCTAAAAAAACGATATTCTTTCTTTACAGCATCCTCATAAATCTTCATCATCTTATCTTTATCATAAAGTGCGGAAATCAGCATTAAGAGCGTAGATTTCGGCAAGTGAAAATTCGTAATCAAGCAATCAATGACTTGAAATTGATAACCCGGATATATAAAGATATCGGTATTCCCATGCCCTGCTTTTACAAGCCCATTCTCCTGTGCCGCACTCTCCAAAGTTCTGGTTGAAGTTGTCCCAACAGAAACAATCCTGCCTCCATTTTTCTTCGTATCATTTATTAATCGTGCATTTTCTTCATCAATGTGATATTCTTCAAAATGCATTCGATGTTCCTCTACCACATCACATTTTACAGGACGAAATGTGCCAATTCCAACATGAAGTGTAACATAAGCAATCTGTACCCCTTTTTTTCTTGCCTTCTCTAAAAGCTCCTTCGTAAAGTGCAGTCCTGCTGTTGGTGCAGCAACAGAACCTTCTTCCTGACAATAAACCGTCTGATAGCGCTCTTTATCTTCCGCTTCACTTTTTCGATCAATGTAAGGTGGAAGCGGAATGGTTCCGATTTCATCTAACAGAGCTAGAAAATCTCCGGAATAGTGGAACTGTACCATGCGAGTTCCATCCTCTCCATAACTTAAAACCTCTGCTTCCAGTTCTTCTCCGTGTTCGCCTTGAAATAAAACCGAATCACCTGGATGCAGCTTTTTACCTGGTTTCACCAGAGTTTCCCATATATCTCCCGCTTTTCTTTTTATCAATAAAAATTCGATCTTTGCCCCTGTATTTTTCTTCACGCCAAATAATCTGGCCGGAATCACCTTCGAGTTGTTCATAACCAGACAATCTCCGGCATTTAGGTAATCAACCACGTCATAAAAATGTTTATCTTCAACTGTATCATTCTTGCGATGAAGCACCAAAAGCCGCGAAGCATCCCGTTTGTCTGTGGGATGCTGTGCAATTAGTTTCTCCGGCAAATAATATTCAAAATCGCTTACTTGCATACTTTCTAACCTTCCTATTTTACTTGATTTTAATAGATTTCTGCATCCGTATAAAAATATTTTAATATTTCATCATAACGCATGCCTTGATTTGCCATAGCGATTGCACTGTCTTGTGCCATACCGATTCCATGGCCGTACCCTTTTCCCTCAAACGTGACACTTCCATTAGTAACTGTCTCTGTCACCGAAGAACTTTTGCCTGAAATCGTTTGCTTAGAGCCACCGTTTGATACGACTAAGCCATCCACATTATGTACCTGCTTGTTGCCGGAAGAAGAAATAATCACAAGTGACTGATTGACATTTGCCGACTGTGATCCATTGCTTACCGATAATGCATTGCCATTTGATGTATTTTTTGACGAATCGCTCGAAATAGAAAATTGCGTTGACTTTAATGAACTTCCGCCTAAAACAGTACGTACCGATTCCTTCTTCAAAGTAATTGTGTTTTTATTTCCCACAATCGTCAATTCAGAAACTGCGCCGGATTCATTACGGGCACTTATACTTACGGATTGAACCGTTCCGGGATCGTATCCGCAGACTTCCAAGCGAGATTGAATTTGATCAAAGCTCATTGTCGCCGTCCACGAATAATCAGGACAGTACTCATCCTTTACCGCCGCTAAATATGGTAGTTGCGTACTCCACACATCCTTGCTGTTTTGAGTATACCCCCCACTATTTTTATGATAGTAAGCCGCCGCTGGCTTTCCGTCCGAATAAAGAATTTTTCCGCTAGTTTCATCCACTGCCTGGTTCGTTTTTTCTTTTTCCCAAGAATAACCATTATATACCTGACAATGCGTTGTAGCACAAACATGGAATCCATAGCTCTTATGTACATATAAATTTGTCATCGCATAGCTTCTTGCGGCAACTGCCTGTGCTTTTAAAGCTTCCAACGGTGCGGCCTGTCCCATTTCTCCTTGTAAAACACCATAGAGATAATGATCCATTGTGATATAATTAAGCACCATTATTTTATTATTTCCATCTGGGATCAACTGTATTCCATCACGATATGGCTTACCTTCATAATAAATCAAACCATCTTTTTCATAGTCCATCGTCATGATGCAGTCATCTTTTCCTAGACTTGTTGAAATCACAGACCCATCTTCACTGCGAAGTACCACCATCCCATTTTCCACTGAGGCGGTTAAATCTGTATATGCGGAAATAGGAAGCGTCTCTTCAAACGCATCATCCTCAACATTAATAATTTGAAAGCCCGTTTCACTCGTCAGCCGGCAGGATGAAACAGCCGTACTCCCATACTTTAACCCAACTTTTATGTAATCCGGTACCTGCGATGCAAATACAAGCATTGGTGATGAGAAAAAAGCAAAGATAAGCAACAGACATAACGTGCAGTGAAAAACTTTTTTCGTTCGATCCATAATCTACCTACCCTTCCGACGGTTGTACAATGCCAAGATGTTTATAAGCATCTTCCGAAACCATTCTTCCTTTTTGTGTGCGGTGCAGCAATCCTGATTGAATTAGATACGGTTCATAGACATCCTCTATCGTAATCCGTTCTTCACCAATCGACGCTGCAATCGTATCTATTCCTACCGGACCACCTTTAAAGCGTTCGATGATAATCCTTAAAATTTCACGGTCAAGCCCTTCCAGCCCCAATGCGTCAATTCCTAGAGAATGCAGTGTTTTTTCCGTGATTTCACGATCAATTACACCAGTGCCCTTCACCTGACTAAAATCACGAACACGCTTTAATAAACGGTTTGCTACACGAGGAGTTCCTCTTGAGCAGCGTGCCAGTTCAACAAGACAATCTGCTTTGATGGACACATTTAAAATCTCAGCGGAACGCTTTATAATCTCAGCCAGCTCATCATTTTGATACATTTCAAATTTGCAGATTACACCAAAACGGTCTCGAAGCGGTGCAGATAAACTGCCCGCTCTCGTTGTCGCACCAATCAAAGTGAATCTTGATAAATCCAGACGAATCGAACGTGCTGACGGACCTTTCCCGATAATAATATCTAGGGCATAGTCTTCCATAGCAGAATACAAGACCTCTTCAACCGAACGATTCAGACGATGAATTTCATCAATAAACAACACATCCCCATCCTTTAGATTTGTTAAGATTGCAGCCAGATCGCCGGCCCGCTCAATCGCAGGTCCAGAAGTAATCCGTAAATCTACACCAAGTTCATTGGCAATAATTCCTGCCAATGTTGTCTTCCCTAGTCCCGGAGGTCCATAAAACAGAACATGGTCTAACGGCTCTTTTCTTATCTGCGCCGCTTCAATAAAGATTTTAAGATTCTCCGTAACACTTTTTTGTCCGATGTATTCTGAAAGACGTTTTGGACGAAGACTCAATTCCATCTCTTCTTCCTCAAGATTTAAATCGGCGGCCGTAATTCTATCTTCAAATTCCATTTACATCCCTCTTTCATTAAAATAGTTTTTTCAGCGCCATCTTTATATATTCCTCAACGGTCAAATCATTTTCCTCAATAGATGCTACCGCACTGACTGCCTCTCCTTTACTGTAGCCAAGAGCAATTAAACCATTGGTCGCCTCAGCTCTTCCATTGTCCGCATGAATCACTTCCACCGCATCATTCAATTCACCGGCACCGCCTATTTTGTCTTTTAGTTCCAAAACAATTCGCTGCGCTGTCTTTTTTCCGATACCGTTAGCTTTTGTCAAAGTTTTTGCATCTTCAAATGCAATTGCCTTTTTCAACTCCCCTACCGACATCGCTGAAAGCAATGCCATCGCTGCTTTTGCGCCAACCCCGCTCACAGTCATAAATTTACGAAACAAATCGATTGCTTCTTCATCTGAAAAACCATAAAGACTGATGTCGTCCTCACGAACGATCATCGCCGTATAGACAGAGACGGCTTCTCCTGCAGAAGCCAAATAGAGTGCAGAATTATCCGGTACGAAAACTTCATATCCAATTCCGTTATTTTCAATAACAATTCCGCCGGGAAATTTCATAGCAACGGTTCCTTTTATGTAATGCAGCATAGTATGCCTCCACTTCTGTTATTTATAATTGAATTCAATATAGACTGCCTCCTGCGACAAATCCAACCTGTTTTGTAAAGGAGAGCATGCAAATATCATTTCAGCTTTGAAAATCGACTATGAAAATCAGCACAATGGCCATGACAAATTGCAGCAGCCAACGCATCTGCTGTATCATCTAATTTCGGTATCTGCTTTAAGTTTAAGATCGTTTTCACCATATGCTGTATCTGTTTTTTTTCCGCTCTTCCATAGCCAATTAGCCCTTGCTTAATTTGAAGTGGCGTATATTCAAATATTTCAAGACCGGAATTGGCACAAGCTAATATTGCCACACCTCTCGCTTGTCCAACTAAAATCGCCGTAGTTGTATTCGTATTAAAAAACAATTGCTCAATCGAAACCACTTCTGGATTATACTCTGCGATGACTTCCATAAGGCCTGCATATAAATGCTTCAATCGATCCGGCATTGCCATATCTTTATCTGTTGTAACTGCACCGTAAGCAATTGGTTTAAAATGATTTCCTTTCATTTCAACAATCCCATAACCCATGATGGCATAACCGGGATCAATTCCTAAAATTTTCATTTTTTATCCATCCTGTTATATTTCTTTTCTTCTCTTTTGTTCTCATATATTGTAGCATATTTTTATAGACTTGTCTTTGAAAACTTGGCTTCTTTTCCTTGCTACAAGGTAAATATATGGTATAATAAATTAATTAGCTAAATAAATAAAAGGCAGGCTATTTCTTGATTTTAAGCAATGCTTTAAGGAGAATTTTATGCGCTATTCAAGACAAAACAAAATTCTTGATATTATCAATCAGCACGAAGTTGAAACCCAAGACAAACTCGTTGAGTTGTTAAAAGAAGCAGGATATCAAGTTACGCAAGCTACCATTTCCAGAGATATTAAAGAACTGCAATTAGTGAAAACACTATCTTCTAAAGGACACTACAAATATGCGGTCAGTGTGAATCTAGACCCCCCTATTTCAGATCGATTTGTCAAGATTTTTAAAGAAACCATTCAAAACATTTCCGCTTCCGGAAACATAATCTTGGTAAAAACCTTAAGTGGGTGTGCACCAGCCGCAGCAGAAGCAGTCGATACACTAAACCTTCCAAATATAATTGGCTCCATCGCAGGAGATAATACTTTTATGCTTGTTGCTGACGATCCGGAGAATGTTCCGCTTATTATACAAAAATTTAATGACATGATGAAATAAGAGGTCTTTTTATGATTTCTCATATCCATATTCGAGATTTTGCAATTATTAATGAATTAGATGTAGATTTCCACCCTGGCTTTAATGTAATCACAGGTGAAACCGGAGCAGGAAAATCCATTATAATAGAAGCAGTCAGTCTTGCACTTGGAAGCCGTGCGGATACTGCTTTTATTCGTTCTGGAAAAGAACGAGCCACGATCGAACTGGTTCTTGAAGGAAATAATGAAATGGTATCCACACTTCTGAAAGAAAACGGCTTGCAAGAGGATGAACAACTAATCATCCGAAGAGAGATTACTTCAAATGGTAAGAGTACTTGTCGCATCAACGGCTCCTTGGTTTCGGTCTCTTTTCTCAACAAATTATGTAAACACGAAGCAGACATTCACGGACAATATGACCATCAATCCCTATTAAATCCAGATCTTCATATTACCTTGCTTGATCTCTATGATGAAGGAAGTATTTCGCCGATGAAAGAAACCGTTGCTTCACTTTTTAATGAATACCAGAAGGTAAAGCAGACTCTGTCTGCTCTTTCGCGTTCAGAAAAGGATGCAAAAAGAAAACGTGATTTTATGCAATTTGAACTGCAAGAAATTACATCTGCGCAGCTCTCTGTCGGTGAAGACAAAGAATTACAAGAACGAATTGTACTTCTTCAAAATAGCGAACGCATTTACCAAAACTTATCTGCCTCCTATTCACTCTTATATGACAGTACCCCTTCTTCTTTAGATGGGATTGGAAAAAGCATGCAGAATTTAGATGAAGTTTCTTCATTTTCAAAAGATATTTCAGAATATACGGAATTGCTTTCTGATTGCTATTATAAGCTGGAAGATCTTTCTTCACAGATTCGCCGTTATTTGGATTCTATGTCCTTTTCCGAACAGGAATTGGATGAAGCAGTCGTTCGAATCGATCAAATCGACGCATTAAAACGCAAGTATGGAAACTCCATTGAAGAAATCCTAGAATACCAGGAACAACTGAAAGCTGATTTAGAATTCATTGAAGATGTTGATACGAAAAAAGAAGATCTGATGCAGCAGCTTTCTATCTTAGAAGATGAATTGCTGCATGCCAGTCAGAGACTTTCCTCTCTGCGCAAGGCGGCTGCAAAAAAAATGGAAGCTCAAATCAACCAAGAATTAAAAGAGCTCAATTTTAATGATGCAAAGCTGTCCATTGCCTTTAAAAGTGAAGAGCCGCAAACGGAACTCACATTTACTCCTGAAGGGATCGATCAAGTGGAATTTTTAATTTCTGCAAATAAAGGGGAAGAAGAAAAACCGCTGGCAAAGATTGCTTCCGGCGGTGAAATTTCTCGTATTATGCTGGCATTTAAAAGAATTATAGGAAAACTCGATCATATCCCATCCATGATTTTTGATGAAATTGATAGTGGGATCAGCGGAATTACAGCAAGCATTGTCGGTAAAAAGTTGAGTCAAATTGCTCAGGATCATCAAATTATCTGTATCACTCATTTACCTCAAATTGCTGCATTTGGGCAATATCATTATCAAATTCAAAAAACTACAAAAGATAATATTACACAAACCAGAGTTCTGCCCCTGTCTCACAAAGAACGGGTAAAGGAAATTGCCAGACTCTTAGGTGGTATCAATATCACAGACACCACCATAAAAAGTGCAGAAGAGCTTCTTTCTCTATCACAAAAATGATAGTTTGCTTCATTTAGATGATAGATCTACTAAACAGACCTTTCCATTTTGGTCTACATAAAAAAGCCGCTCTTGATCTACAACAATTTGTTGTGCGATGTCCGCAGAGCAATATACTATAAAGCTGCTTGCTCTCCACTCTTTTCCAGCAAAGCAATTTCACTGACAAAAAGACTGTCAAGTGCCAGCTTACCAATACGAACAATATAATCAAAATTAAAAAAAATTGCAATCCAGTTACATTATGGTTGCAATTTCCGTCAAATCGTAAAAATTATAAATACATATCCCAAATTAGTTTTAATACAATTCCAATTAATACAAGAACTAAAACAAGCTTAATAAATGGCGCACCATTCCGAATCGCCATTCCGCTGCCGATCCAGCCTCCAAGTATACTGCATAAAGTAGCAGGAACCGCTAAGGCAAAATAGACTTTTCCTGCAAAAAGGTAAACCATCAGACTGGATACATTAGATGCCAGATTCGCTACCTTCGCATTCCCGCTGGCAGTCACGTAATCAAAACCGATCAAGGAAGTATATGCAAGAATAAAAAACGTCCCGGTGCCCGGACCAATTAATCCATCATACATGCCCACAAAAAAACCAATCAGGCCGCAGGTGACATAAAGCATCGGTCCCTCCAAGAGCTGCTCTCGCAGGTGTAGCTTGTTCCCCCCAAAAAGCACGATAACAGCAACCGCCGGTATAAGGAAAATGCAAATCTGTTTTAAAAGCATTGTTGAAATCAGCAAATTTATCTTTGATCCGATGGCCGCTCCTGCCAAAGAAAGAATCGCCGAAACTGCCGCACTTTTTACATTTATTTTTCCATTTTTATAATAACGCAGCGTCGAAATAAACGTACCAATGCTGGCTGAAAATTTATTGCATCCAAAAGCGGAATGTACCGGGATGCCTGTAATCATATAGGCAGGTAAACTGATTAGACCACCGCCTCCGGCAATGCTGTCTACAAAACTAGATAAAAAAATCAGCGGGCAAACAACTACTATCATTTCAAAATAACTCAATTCCGTTTCTCCTGCTACAACTGCCTAAGAATTTCTTCGACCGTTTCTTCGACCGTCATCCCTTCTGACTCCAAAACCACATCTGCCTCTTTTTCATAGAGAGCAGCCCGTCTTTGGTATAAGCTTTCTAGTGTGTCACCTTTTGCCATGGTAATACCTCTTGTGCCGATATTATCTAATCGACTTTCAATAACGGATAATGGGAGTTTAAGGTAAATAATCTTGCCGCTCTTTCTCAAATGCTCCATCGCTTCTTCATAATACACCGCACTTCCTCCGGTAGAAATCACTGCATTTTGTGCTTGGAGATTTGAAAGAATTGCTTCTTCTAGATTTTTGAAATAATCATTTCCCTTTTCGTTGATGATTTCCTGCAATAATGCACCTTCTTTTTCCTGAATCAACAAATCGGTATCTATAAAGTTTTTTCCTACGGTCTTTGCTAATATGACGCCTACCGTGCTCTTTCCACAAGCCGGCATTCCGACTAAAATAATATTACTCATAACCAAATCCTCTATTAATTCTCATCTTTCCTATGTTAAAAAAAGGGATCTTTCAAAACCAAAATTCTTATTTCCAGCGATTGCCCAAGATGACAACGGTCAAGACCTTTTCCTTGAAACATAAAAAAATTGATTTTACAATAATATTTCCTATTAGATAAAAAAACAGAGCCAAAAAGGCTCTGCTCATCTTACATTTGAAAAATCTAAATGTGAATTATTCTTCTTCAGAAAAGCTTTCCGCTTCTTCTTCTGCTTCTTCTGTATTCTCTTCAAAAATAGGTGGTTCTAATGTCTCTTTGATGCTTAAGCTGATTCTTTTTCTTTCCTTATCAATCTCAAGAATCTTTGCATCCACTTCCTCACCTACAGAAATCTCATCAGCGATGTTTGTCACACGCTTGTAAGCAACTTCGGAAATATGAACCAGTCCATCTAATCCTGGTTCTAACTCTACAAATGCACCGTAATCCTTAATCTGAACTACTTTGCCTTTGATTACCTGTCCAACTTGATATTTTTCATCAATCACAGACCATGGCTCAGGCTGATTTTGCTTTAATCCAAGAGAAATCTTGCCTTTTTCCGTGTTCATAGATAAAATCTTTACATTTACTTTTTGTCCAATTTCCAATGCTTCTTGCGGATGCTTTAACTTGCCCCAAGAAATCTCGGAAATGTGTAGAAGTCCATCCAATCCGCCGATATCTACAAATGCGCCGTAATCAGTGAAACGCATTACAGTACCTTCTACGATATCTCCTACATTCAAACCTTCCCAAATCTCAGCAACTTTCTTAGCCTTCTCCTCTGCCAAATAAGCCTTATGAGAAAAAACAGCCTTATTTCTTCTTTGGTCCACACGACTTACCTTTACCGGTAATACTTTCCCTATAAATTCATCTGCTTTTTCAACAAAATGGTCGGAAAGCTGAGACATCGGAATAAATCCGGATACTTCTTTATAAACAGCAATTACGCCGCCTTTTACTTCCTTTACAATCTTAGCATTTACAACTGATTTATTTTCAAGAGCTTCATTAATCTCATCCCAGTGCTCATTTACCTCAAGCTTTTTCTTGGACAATAAAATATTTCCATCTCCGTCATCAGTTTTGATAACTTTTGCCTGGATTTCGTCACCTTCCTGGAATAAGTCCGTCAGCTCCGCATCTCCATCTAAAGTCAATTCTTCTTTTGGAATAATGCCGTCTTTCTTACAACCTAAATTAACGACAATATACCGATTTGTTACGTGAACGATTTCTCCTGTTACGACCTCTCCTCTTGATGGTAATCGTAAAGATTTTTCGATTTCATCCATCAAAGCGTCCATTCCGTTCATTTCTTCTTCGCGCAGTTCTTTGTTAGCAATAGCATCACTCATAGCAGCAATAACCTCCTTAATTATACGTTCAGGAGACGAGGCTCCTGCCGCAATACCTATTTTATTACATTTTGCGACTTCTTTCAATGGTAAATCTTCTTTATTTTGAACAAAATAGGTTTTTTCACAATTTTTTTTGGCTATCTCATATAATTTCTTTGAATTAGAGCTGTCTTTTCCTCCAATTACAATCATCATATCCGACTTTTGCGCCAATTCCATACAACTCTTTTGTCGATCCTGCGTTGCATTACATATTGTATTCTTAACCAAAATCTCTTTTTTATTTCCTAATTCTTTAATAATCTCTTCAAAGTAGGATTCACGAATCGTCGTCTGTGCCACAATAAAAAGAAATTCACCCTTTACCATACTTGCTTCTTCTACCGTAGAAACCACGATTGCACGATCCTTTGTCCATCCTTTGATCCCTCGCACCTCAGCGTGATCCGGATCACCTACGATAATCACTTGGTATCCTTGTTCTACTGCATCCTTTACAAGTAAATGAATTTTCTTTACAAAAGGACATGTCGCATCTACAACTTTCACCTGACGTTTTTCCGCTTCCTCGTAAAAAGCTTCTCCTTCGCCGTGAGACCGAATAATAACCGTGTCTCCGGGTTTCGTCTCCGAAAAATCGTAAATGACAGCAATTCCTTTTTGCGCCAACTCCTCAATTACATTGTCATTATGAATCAATGGACCGAATGTGAATATCTTCCCTATATTTTCTCGTTTTTCAATCGTTTCTTCTGCTTTACGCATAGCCTCTTTGACTCCAAAGCAGAAACCAGAATGCTCAGCAATTGTAATCGTCATCGTTCTTTCTTTTCTAATGTCTCTAAAAATTTTTTAAAGGCATTTTCCTTTCCATTTTGTGTTGGATGATAATAAGTAACCTGATCCTTATATAAATCATCCGGTAAATACTGCTGTTTGACATATCCTCCAAAGTTATGAGGATATTGATACCCTTGTCCAAGTCCACGTTCCTTCGCACCTTTATAATGGCTGTCTTTTAGATGGCTCGGAACATCTTTGATCTTACGCCGTTTCAAATCTTCCGTTGCCTGCGAGACTGCAAGGATTGAAGAATTAGATTTCGGACAGGATGCAAGCAGAAGTACCGCTTGTGACAATATAATTTGTGCTTCCGGATAACCAACCATCTGACTTGCCTGAATACAAGATGTTACAATTGAGATTGCGCTCGGATAGGCCAGTCCGACATCTTCACTTGCAATCACCATGAGTCTTCTTCCAATCATCAGTATATCCGCATCTGCCTGCATCAGCCTTGCCAAATAATGGATTGCAGCATCTGGATCACTGCCACGTATCGATTTTTGCAATGCGGATAGTAAATTATACTTGTCCTCGCTTTTATCATAAAAGCTTGTTTGCCTCTGCATTGCTTCTCCTACAATTTTCAAGTCGATTTTCGCAGATGCATTTATATTTTCCGCAATAAATCCCAGCGTATCCAATGCGACTCTGGCATCGCCCCCGCTTCGGTCTGCCAACATATAGAGAGCTTCCTCATCCCACTTTAAATTTAGATTTCCCAAGCCTTTCTCTCTTTCCGTCATCGTACGTTTTAAGATTTGAAAAAGGCTTTCTTGATCCAAAGCCTTAAATTCATAAATCAAACGCACGCGGCTCAAGATCGCATTATTTACTGCAAAATATGGATTCTCTGTCGTGCTTCCAATAAATCGGATTACGCCTTCTTCCAAAGCCTGCAGCAAAGAATCTTGCTGCAGCTTGTTCCAGCGGTGAAACTCATCCACATAGACATAGGTTGTCTGTTTTTGCAGTCCAAAGAATTTCAACTTAGATTTCTCTATAATCTCTTTTAATTCCTTTATCCCCGTAGATGAGGCATTTAATTCATAAAATTCAGCATCCATTTCTCTTGCCACAATACGTGCTAACGTTGTTTTCCCCGTACCGGACGGCCCAAAAAATATGGCAGAATCAAATGTTTTATTTTTTATTGCATTATACAACAAGGAGTCCTTATATAAAAAATGCTGCTGTCCAAAAAATTCATCCAAATGTTTTGGGCGCATTCTGGTTGATAACGGAATCATATCCTTATACCCTTTCTACTTTTTATCTTTTGTTCTTGTGATTTCTCTATTTTTCATTTATTTTTGCAACGATATTCTCCATCAATAAACAGATTACATTGAAACAACATAAGTGTCCTCTACAATTGATTGCAGCTGTTCTGCTGCCGCTTTCGCCTTTTCTTTCGTTTCATAAGGAATGCTCAATACCTTAAAGCTTCCATCCTTCTCCATCACAAAAGTTGAAATATTCTTTTGCGTCAATTCCTGTACACAGGTTTCTGCTGCATTCTTGTTTGAAAAGCTTCCAAACTGTAAGCAAAATAGCCCGCTTGTGTTTCCCTGCGCAGAAACGCTCTTTTCGGGTTCCTCAGATGATTTCGAGTCTTTCGGCAGGTCCTTTACCTCCTGCTTCCCAGATACCACATCTTCCCTCTTTTTATTCTCATTACTATCTGCATTTACCCCGTCACCTTTATCCGCCCCATTTTCTGGCGAATCCGCTCCCTGTGTATCAAGCTTTTCCTTATCCTTTTCCTGATCCGTTGCCTGCTGTTCTTCCTGTTCTGAGTAAAGAATCGGCGCAATTACATACTTTGTTCCCATGTACCCAGAAAACACTGATAAAAAAATAATAACAAGTAAAAACAACAATCCATTAATACTCTTTCCATAACGACCGCGTCTTCTCAAAGCAATCCCCCTCTTTTCAAATTCATATTAATAATTTTTATGAGACGAGCTTGAGAAGTATGCCTATATTTTACCATAATCTAAGAATAATAAACAGTGAAAAGTACCATACTAAACCAACAAAGAGGATTATTATATATAAAAAAAGGAAGATTATTATATGAACTTTTTATTCAAAAAAAATTATAATACAAAAGAAAAATCCCGTACAGCTGCTGCTGGACAATCCAGCGCGGCTTTTGATGAAAATGTCAGCCTGTCTCTAGATGACAACATTACAAAATTTCATAAAATATTTGGTGAAGATACGACAATTAAATTTCGTAAATTTCAAAATCAAAAAAATCCAAAAATAAGATGCTGTATTTTATTTGTAGACGGCATGATCGATAATATTTTAATAAACGAACACATCATAGAACCGATAATGTTAAATCAACATCTGCACGATAAAGATAACTTACTGAAAACCTTTGAAGAAAAGGTTCTTTTTAGCAATGAGGTTATCAAAAGTAATCAGATGACTAAACTCATTTCTGAGTTACTCTCAGGGAATACCATTTTGTTAATCGATGGATGCAGCTACGGCTTGTCCCTCTCTACAAAAGGCTGGCCGGTGCGTTCCATCGCTGAGCCGACCGCAGAAAAAGTATTATCCGGTCCACGAGAAGGCTTCACCGAAACAATCATTGTCAATCTATCTATGATACGAAGAAAAATTTGCAGCCCTGATTTAAAGTTTGAATTTATGAGCATAGGGAAACAAACGCAGACAAAGGTGGCTCTTTGCTACATTGACGGTATTGCAAATGAAAATGTTTTAAAAAATATAAGAAAAAGGCTAAAATCTATTTCCATCGACGGTATTTTAGATACGAACTACGTTGAAGAATTAATTAAGGATGCGCCACGCTCTCCTTTTAAAACAACCGGTTCAACCGAACGCCCGGACATTGTCGCAGCTAAGCTTCTAGAAGGACGTGTTGCTCTTGTTGTAGACGGAACGCCTGTCGTCCTCACAGCTCCATTTTTCTTCATTGAATATTTTCAGTCAAATGACGATTATTATACTAATTTTTATGTCGGAACCTTCGGCCGCTGGCTTCGCATGCTCGGTTTTTTTACCACCCTGAGTCTTCCCGCCATTTATTTAGCATTGGTGACGTTTCATCCAGATCTTCTCCCAACCCGATTTTTGCTGAATCTTTCAGAATCCAGGCTAGAGCTTCCATTTCCAACACTGTTTGAAATGATTCTGCTTATTTTCTCATTTGAATTGATCTTAGAAGGCGGTTCAAAAGTTCCTGATAATTTTGGGCAGACACTGTCTATCTTAGGAGGATTGGTTCTCGGTCAGGCAGCAGTAGATGCAAAATTAGTAAGCATACCGGTTGTAATCATTATTGCATTTACCGGAGTTACCGGAATTATGATTCCACACTTAAAAAGCCCTGCTATCCTATTTCGAATTTTATGGCTGATCCTAGCTTCTATATTGGGGTTCCCTGGATATATTTTAGGTATGATCGGTGTTATGATTCACTTATGTTCCATTGAAAGCTTTGGTTTTCCATACATGTCGTCGCTTTCGACCAGCTTTCCTCAAAAATGCCAGGATACCTTTATCCGTTCCCCTTGGTATAAGATGAAATTACGCCCTTCGTATATTTCACCTTATAATCGAAAACGGCAAAGGAGTCAAATATGAAAAGACGTAATTTAGCAGCTGTGCTGCTTTCAGTTTTTCTTTTATTCTCTTGCATGACACTGACCGGCTGCAAAAGCATGAAAGAAATCAATGATATGTCAATTTTATCCGGTGCTGCAATTGATTACGATACAGTGAGTAAGCGCTACCGTGTTACCGGAGAAATCATTAATAAAAGTATTAGCACTGCCTCAGAAGATAATGTTGTGGAAACCATTTATGCCAATGGAAAATCTATGGCAGAAGCCATTGAAAATTGCAATGAAGTGGATAGTCGTGAAACATACTGGAGTCACGCAAAAACATTCGTTATCAGCAATTCCATCGCGAAAGAACAAGGGATTGCCCCTTTTCTGGATTACGTTCTCAGAAATTATAAGATGCGGCTTTCCATCAATCTTCTCATTTCAGATTTGCCAAACGCTTCGCAAGTATTGGATTTAAAAACTTCTTCTACCAATATCAAATTTTTAGATTTGGATAAGATGCTCCTAACCACTGAAGGCGTTGCTACTGCAGCTTCAACAAAAGTATATCAGGCGGTTGATATTTTGAAAAGTGACGGTGTGCAATTGTCGGTACCTATTGTAAGTGCAAGGGAAGATATGGCTATCGTTAACGGTACTGCAATCTTTTCCGATGATAAATTAGTTGGAACCTTAGGGCAAGAAGAGACGATTTATTTTCTCTTTTTACAAAACCGTGTCGATCGTGGAAACCTTTCCACACCAGATGGAAAAATTACGTTTCGAATCGAAGGCAATAAAACAAAATTAAGTGCAAAAACAGAGAATGGGAAAACGACAATTCAAATTAAAATCAAAACAAAAGCTTCCGTTTCACAGCTTTCATCCTCTGAAAAATATACTTCAAAAGAGTTGGAATCAATTCTGGATAAAACAATTTTTGATGGGTGTCAAAAAGTAATTTTAAAATTGCAGCAGGAAATAAAATCGGATGCCTTAGGCTTTGGAAAATGCATTAAAGAAGAAAATTCCGACTTGTGGGAATTGCTGCGAAAGGACTGGGATACGCAACAATTTACGACGCTTCCTTTTGAACTTCAAACACAGGTAAAATTACAGATAGGAGAAACACATTAGATGAATGGATTACGTGAAAAAAAACAAACACGATATATGGGATACCTCGCTTTTCTTTATTATCTGAGTACTTTTTTCTTTATCGGACGGTTGATTCCGTTGCATAGAATGGTGTGGTTTTCTTTCTTACTTGCAGCCATCGCCGCAAGTATACTTCTATATACTTTTTACCAATATTTAAATATCTGTAAAATCGGTAATTGGACACTGATAATTTCCACTCTTATCTCTGTAGTTGCAGGCATTAGTACATTTTATTGCTTTTCTGATTTCTTTCATACCTGTGTACTCAATGATTCACCTACATGGCTCTTTCCATCTGCTTTTATTCTTCTCTGCCTATGGATGGCTAAAAAAGAGATTCATGTTTTGGAGTTATTCTCTAGATTACTCGGCCCCTTTATTTTATTTTTCCTACTCTTAGCCAATTTCTCCAGCATCTCAAAGATTGAACTGCCTTATACTTATGACTTTCTAATGTTTGATGGTCTGCTTCATCCTACTTCCAATAATTTTTGGACCTCAACACTCTTATTTTTTGTTATTTATTTTACAGAGGGTTTCGTCCTTATAACCTTGCTTTCTTTGCATAAAAAAAGCCCTTTTGTATATAAGGATACAACAAAAGGACTTTTTATAAGTGTAGCTTTATTGGCAATCACCTATCTCGTGACGGTTTTAGCTCTTGGACCGGAAGTATTTGAACAATTGACCTATCCGGTATATTACCCTCCTGGCCTTACTCAAACAGCAGAATACTTAGAACGAATTGAAGTCATCCTACTTGCTGTATTTCTATTCTCTGCATTCATAAAATTCAGCTTACTTCTTATGATGTGCAAAGAAGCAATCACCTCTATTTATACTGCTTTTTCCAATAGCTCAGTAGAAAAAACGAAAGCGTCATGTCAATAGAATAAAAAAATGTCAAAATCCCATTAAAGATATGCTGTTTATTCGTCATCTGCTTACAAACAGTAATCGGGCTCATTGATTTTTCGTCAGAAGGAACCTTTTTTCCAAAAAAAGCATTCCCTAAAACTGCCAATCCCAGATAAAAGCCACTGACTGCTGTTGCATGTTTTCTATAATTCCAATTCATAAGAAAATTTCTCATACTAAACCTCCCAAGCTTCGTGTTTCATGTCGTTCAATATTAAAATACAGGAACGACTGCTCCCTCATAGGTATCTTCAATAAACTTTCTTGCGGTATCAGACTGTAAAGCTTTTACCAAAGCCTGAATTTCCGGAGAATTTTCACTTCCGCTTCGAACCGCCAGAACATTTGCAAACGTATCCGCCGCTAAAGAATCTTTTGCCTCCATTGCAATCGCATCTTTTGAGGCATTTAATCCTGCAAGTAATGCATTGTTTCCGTTAATCACGCCAAAAGCAACATCCGGAAGCGCCTTCGCAACCTGCGCTGCATCCAACTCTTCAATTTTCAAATTTTTCGGATTTTCAACAATATCATATGGTGTTGCAAGCATGCCTGCATCTTTTTTTAGTTTTAATAATCCTAAATCCTGCAAAAGGAGAAGTGCTCTTGCTTCATTCGTTGCATCATTTGGTATCGCAATGGAGTCGCCTTCTTCTAATTTATCTAAAGAATCTTTCCTTCCGGAGTATATCCCCAATGGCTCATAATGAATTTTTGCAGCAGCTACAAGGTCCATATCTCTTTCTTTATTGAAATCATCTAAGTAAGGCTGATGCTGAAAGTAGTTTGCATCCAATGATCCGTCATTTAAGGACAAGTTTGGTAATACGTAATCAGTAAATTCCTTCACTTGCAAATCATAGCCCTCTGCCTTCAAATCATCTTTTATTGCGCCTAAGATTTCTGCATGAGGCGTTGTAGAAGCCCCTACCTTAATCACAGTTAATTTTTCATCGGAAGCTTCTTTTTTTTCTCCGCAGCCTGCAAGCAACCCAACAACCAGCAACAGTACCGCAAGAGTAATTCCTACTATTTTTTTCATCTAAATTCCTCCATTTCTATTTTAATATATATGAAGAGACCATGGTCATCCAATGGTTCTCCTATCGACTTTTTGGGCCATATACATTCCGATTCCCTGCAACACCTGGACAATAATTACCAGAAGTGCTACGGTTACCAGCATGATATCCTTTTGGTAGCGAATAAATCCAAACCTCGTCGCAATATCACCTAGGCCTCCCCCTCCAGCTACACCAGCCATTGCAGAATAGCCTAAAATGGTAGTTACAGCGATTGCAGAACCCACTAACAAAGAAGGTCTTGCTTCCATAAGAAGCACTTTGCAGATAATGGTCATCGGAGAAGCTCCCATGCTTTGGGCAGCTTCAATCACACCTGCATCCACTTCCTTAATAGACTGCT
Organism: Sinanaerobacter sp. ZZT-01; assembly: GCF_035621135.1. NCBI lineage: Bacteria > Bacillati > Bacillota > Clostridia > Peptostreptococcales > Anaerovoracaceae > Sinanaerobacter > Sinanaerobacter sp. ZZT-01. The sequence goes on along the minus strand of NZ_CP141728.1, from coordinate 2,640,923 downwards.
CTACCACTCTTGCAATAAAAGGTGCTGCTGACACAACCAGGGGCACCAGCGTTGCCGTTGGTCCGATTGACGTACCCACAACCGCTCTCGTAAATGGGATCAATGCGAAGAGTAATATAAGAAACGGTATTGAGCGCAGAATGTTCACAATTGCATTTAATACTGTATTTAACCATCTGATTGGATAAAATCCATCTTTGTCAGTAATAACCAGAACAACACCAACAGGTAGTCCGATTATATATGCAATGAGGGTGGAACCCAGTGTCATATATAGTGTTTCCAAAATGCCTATTTGTATCATATGGATTGTTGTTTCGTTCATATTTATGAAAAAATCGCTAAACAAAGTCCTGTACCTCCTCTACCGAAACATTCTGTGTAGATAAAAATTGGATCATTTTATCTGCGGCAGCTTCATCATCCGGCAATTGAATGACCATCTGTCCGAACGCTTTGCCATCAATGTTTTTCGTATCTGCAAACATAATATTAACAGGGCATTTACAGCTCATCACCATTGTTCCAATTACCGGTTCAAACGAAGAATTTCCATTAAATACGATTCGCAGATGCTTTCCTCCTTTTTCCGATCCAAAGTCAACACATTGATTTGTTGGATGAACAAGTCTTTGCGCAGATACCGTTTTGGGATGTGAAAAGATATCCTGCACGGTTCCAGTCTCTGCAATCTTACTTTCGTCAATAATTGCAACATGACTGCATATTTCTTCTATCACACTCATTTCATGCGTAATTATTATAATCGTAATACCTAATCTATGATTGATATCTCTGAGTAAAGATAAAATAGCTCGTGTCGTTTTCGGGTCCAATGCACTCGTAGCCTCATCACACAACAGGACTTCTGGATTTGTTGCCAGTGCCCTTGCAATCGCAACTCTTTGTTTTTGTCCCCCTGAAAGCTGGGCAGGGTAAGTATTTTTTTTATCCGTTAAATCAACGATCTCTAACAGCTCATCTACACGTTTTTTCGCAGTTTCCCGATCCATTCCTGCGATTTCCATAGGAAATAAAATATTTTTCTCTACGGTTCTCTGCATCAGTAAATTAAATTGCTGAAATATCATCCCTATTTTCTGTCTCACCATACGAAGCTTTCGATCATTTAAAGCCGCCAAATTCATCTCATTAAAGAGTACCTCACCAGAAGTAGGCCGTTCTAATAAATTCATACAGCGGACCAAAGTACTCTTTCCTGCTCCGCTCATTCCTATAATTCCAAAAATATCGCCACGGTGAATCGTCAGGTCAATTCCATCCAATGCTTTTATTTCGGAAGTTCCATTTTTATATATCTTTGTTAAATTATTTATTTGAATGATTGCGTTGTTTTCCATAAAATTACAATCCTCCTTCCTTATTTTAAGAATCATGAGTATATAATCTTATATATTATATAGCTTGTATGTCTTTCAGTCAAAGAATTACATGCAAAAAAATAGGAATAATAAAAAATTTTATATTACAAATTGTAATTTAAAGATTTTTCAAAAAATTTATAGACAGCTTATATTAAATAGGTTATACTACCAATAAGATATTTAAATGCCAATGGTTCGATCATCTTTTTGGAAAATCGCCCCCATGAGTTTATTTAAATATTGTAGGTATATTCTTTTTTTATTATTCTGGAGGGAAATCAATGGAAGACAAAACAATCGTATGTCAAGACTGTGGCAAAGAATTTATTTTTACTGCGGGTGAACAGGAATTTTACAAAGAAAAGGGTTTTGACAACGAACCAAAAAGATGTAAAGAATGCAGAGACGCAAAGAAAAACGAACGTAGACAATTCAGAAACGACAGATAGTATTATTGTTTACAGCAAAAACTAGCCGGGCTTAAAGCCCGGCTTTTTATGTTCACAGTATCTAGCTTGAATAAAAAATTTCTCCTTTCAGCTCTCTAATATAAGAAAGAATTGCTTCTGTTCCCCAATTTTGATCCTTTGAAAGTTGAATCAGTTTTTGACTGTAGACGCTCCATTGTTTGTCATTCACTTCTGCATCAATTGCATTTAAGAGATCTTCCCATTCTTCTAAGAAATCAACTTTATCTTCTTTGGGCAAAAACAACAATTCCACTCTCTTTTCGCTTTCATAAACAAAAAGTAAATCAAAAGACAGTGTATAGTCTTCTAGAAACAATAAATGGTCTTCTCCCTGTTGGATCTGTTCAATCAAGTGTTCAAGCAGGTGAATCCCTTCTTCAACAAAGGAATGTATTCCAACCTCTTTTTTTTGTTGCAAATACTCTTTCAAAGATGTTCTCTGAGAGCATTCATAATAAATCTCACACATTATTTCTGAAAATACAAATCGCATCGGAAGAAAGAAACCTGTGGAGGACAAACTCAGTATTTGTTTTTGATACCAAGGAATCTGCTCTTTCGGTAGTTCTCTCTTTATTGCCTGTTTTCCATTTATCGTTTCATTTAGTATCTTTACGTTTTCAATCAATTTTATTTACCTCCGCAAATGTGGCAAGGAGTATATCCCTTGTCCTCTGCTTCCTCCTTTTCCATGCTCACAAAAAAACGTTCTATAGAAGCACAGCTTTTTTTATGATAGGCTTCTCCGCTGCCCTCAAAAATATAGACGAAACTTCCAGTAGATAGCAATTCAGGATGACACAGTTTACAAGGTCCATATTTTTTCTTTATCTTCGAATTCAGAATTACTTTTTTAGCTCCGTCACGTAGAACTCTGCAATTTTTATTATGGTAACGCTCCCCTGCTCTCGGAAACACATATACGGTCTGCAAACTCTCCTTTTCTTCCATACTGGAAAAACTTCTTGTCTTCCCATAAGAATTCTTCCCTATAAAAGAGCGTAAAACTAAGGTCTCCTGTAAGTTCAACTCTGAAGCAAAAACAGGCAGTACAGGAATCGGCAAATGATATTCAAATGAAACTTTTGTCAATGCATCTCTATCACCCTGCGTGTAATCTTCTTGATACTCCACTAAATCTAAATCATGAATCTTACTTCCCACTTCTTCCTCTAATTGATGTTGCACACGCCAATAAAATGTTTCTTGAGAGACCCACTCAGCTGCTGCCTTTTTCAAATTTTCTGACTGAGAAGATTCACCTTCTTGTAAGAAAGTATCGTAGCTTTTATCTTTTATATATCCTTCTATAGACAGTTTGCGCCCTTGATTAGAAAGACAGTGCATAACCGTTTCAGTCATCCCAATTCCGCGCAGCACGTATCCAATCGTGATTAGTGCTATGATAAAAATCGGCAGAAAAATAGCTGCCTCTACAATAACATGCCCCTTTTTATTCTGTATTTTAATAGGCATGACGAACAACCACCTTACCTTTACGAACCATTTTCAGTTTCCCCTGTTTGCCTAAAACACGCTTCTTCCAAACTTCCCCATGTAAAAGGAAACCACCTTTGCAACTGCAGAGAAGAAATCCTTTGTTGCAGCGTCCCTGTAAATTAATCTGAATCAAATCCATCATTCGAACTAATATAACCTGTTTCGATGAACAAAAAAGAAACAAACTCAGATACTGACTATAATTTAACCCATTTGAAACCTCTTTCTTTTTTGTACTTCCATATTTACCGGATAAAATGGAATCCAAGCTGAGCATCCATGAATCATCGTCTTTAAAAAACGGAACGCTACCCGAGTCAAGCAAAATTTTCAAATCATTTTTGGCCTCTGCACTGCTCCATAAAGCGGCCAGCACAAATTGTGTAATCACGGCTTCCGGTCCTGGGGTCAAACTTGCCGCAGCCGCTGCTAACTCTTTTTGTTTTTTAGGATTGCTGTATAGATAAATTAAATTTGAAGATGCACGTACTGTAAAGATACGTGACTCAGCTTTTTTACGGTTAGTCGCATCTTTAAAGTTACCGAATAGAAGATATTCCACCTCATTTTCAAAAAAAGTATCTCTTCCTTGTTCTGTTAATTGCGTCTTAAAGACATCGAAAATATATTGATTTATTAAAAATTTATTTTTCGCTTCCGTTAAAAAATTCTCTTTGTTATCCGATTGAAATCCATTAAATTCCCAAATACTTTGTTCCATTTGTTGTGATGGCAGGTAAGCAATGACGCTTTTATTTTGAAGTATTCTGTTACCTTGCTCTTTGTCATCACTTTCAAATGCAGAATGTTTCTTTATTTGTTTCCAAAACGAAGAACGTTTTGATTTTCCCTCTTTTTCTTTAAGAAGCATAAAAACATCTTCTAAATCATCGACCGCGACTGATAAAAAATAAAAGATTTTTTCTTCGATCGCATAGACCTGCTTCATCATATTTTCTCCGTTTTCTCCAAATGATTCCCCCTTCCCATAATACTGTTTGATCTCATCAACCTGCTTTTTTATTGAATAAAATGTCTTTTGTATACTTGACCACTCTCTGAATAGACGCTGCTTTAATTTATCAGCCTCCTCTGCTGCATTTTCGGAATCAGAATCTTTCAACTCCATCCAACTTTGATAAACTTTCTCTAATTTCTTTGTTTTATCCAAAGCATCTTCATACAAGAGGAGAACCGGCTTTATCTTTTCCATAAGTTGTCCTGCTTTTTCTAATTCTTCTGCGCCCTGTGCCATATCAGAAATCTGCTTTTGACCTTGTGTAATAATATCATCCGCTTGTTTTTCACTCCAATCTATTAAAATATCACCTAACACTCGATATTTCATATAGTCCACAATCTGATTTTCAAAAACATCACAATTGGTTAACGCATATTCATCCGATTCCACTTCAAAATTTTTCAGCTGCAAATTAATGAGTTTCATTACACTTTCTGACTCTTGGGTTGGATGTATTGTCTGTTCGCAATAATATAAAAGTTCCTCTTTAATTTTCTCATCCTCCATCGATATACCAAATAGCCCATAGTCTTCTTTTAAACTCTGATTATAATTGGATAATGTCGACCTGCCAGCCAATTCTATGACTGCCATCGCATAACTACGCGCTGCGGAAGATGATATGGCTTCTGTTAACAGTACAATTACAAGTAATATGCTTACAAAAGCCATCATTAAAAAAACAGATGCTCCTCCTTTCTTATTTATTCTCATTCCTTTTTACCTCTTCTGCGATCTCTATTATGTAATCTAAGTTACGAACTAATTGCGCTTCGTCAATACTTTGATAGGAACAATTCATTTCTCTTTGAATTTTCTGCTCCAATAAACCATATCCCCCATAGCTCTTTTCTATCCGCAATAACAGGTTCGGGTACAAGCAATGAAATGTAAAGCTTCCCTCTACCGCTTCTCTCGGTATCGGAATTCCGCTTTTACTCATTCGACTTTTTTCTTCCAGCTGTAATCGTTCGGATATATTTTTTGAAGCAAGCTTGCTCTCAAACGGTGTTCCATCTATATCAAAAGATACCGTTTTCGACCATTGTCCCGCAATCTCTCTTAGGCTCATATGTGCACAGGATAAAATAACCCCTTCTGAAAATAAACTCATGAGCATCGTAAGAACAGCCAGGACAGCTAGAATTAAAAATGGCCAAACAAGCGCAGCTTCTACAAAGGTACTTCCCTTTTTGTTTTTCCCTGCATTAAAATCCACTGTTCATCAGTCCATCGAATGTATTCGTTACAAATTCACCGATTCGTTCTTTAAAAATAAGCCCCAAGCCGACTGCAATCGCTACGAGAATTGCTACTTGTACCATTTCCATCCCCTTTTTATTGGGACACATCATTCTGCTTTGCACCCTGCACCATTTTTTAATCAATTGACTCATATTTTTTTCCTCCTATTTCTTAAATCTCTATCAATACTGGTGAAATCGTAATCAGAACCAATATCAAAAGCAATATCATTAATGGTAAAATCAGCTTTGTCTCTACCTTTCTTCCTTCTTCTTCTACTTGTTTCTTTCTTGTCATCCAAAGCAGATCTCCTTCCGCCTCCAGTTTTTCTGCTAAAGAACTTCCTTTCTCCAGATTCTCACATACAATCGCAGCAAACCGCATCAACTCTCTTATACCACTTCTCCTTGCAAATAATTTTAGCTCCTTCGAAAAGGAAGCATTCGATTCTCTCACATTATCAGAAATCTCTCCAATTGCCTCCATTAATGGATGGTCCTTTTTTTCCTTGGCATCTAAAGCAATGCGTTCCAATGCACTTGTAATAACAAGTCCTGCATTAAGCAGCAAAACTACCTTATTAATAAAGTCCGGATATTCTTTTTTCATGGATTCTCTATAATTTTGAATTTCTCTTTCCATCCGGTAATATCTTTTTTTATAAATTAGAAACAACAATAAACAGGCCATTATCACCAATGGAAAAAACGGAATGGTATTTTGCACATACCATTTTAATGTAATATTTTGAGTGAGATTTTTAGGCAGCACTAATTTATCCCCATATGTATTACTGCTTAACTGCCCTCTCAGATCTTCAATCACGGCACTGAATTCCCCTTCCAGTTTTTCCTCCGCTTTGGGAAGAAGCGTCACTTGATACGTGTGTGCTTCTTCATAATCATATAAAGTAAATTTTGCAGTTAAATCAACTTCTAAAGAAGATTCCAGTTCTAGCCTGTGAACAGTACCATCCTCTTCTATAAATTGCGGCTCACTGGAAATCCAATCGATCTGGATCGGATTGACGCTGTCCTGTCGCTGTAAATTTAATTTATATAAAATATGTTTGGCGTCTTTATTTTTACCGAGCATTTCTTCCTCAATCTTATCCTCGCACTCTTTTATAAGAGATTTCTTTTCAGGAATTGTAAGACTTTGAGGCTGAATCTTTATTGTTATTTTTTTCTGATGTGTTACTTCTCCATGTCTGATTTCTGCTTTAAGCGGAATAAGATTGGCATTTTCTCCGTAATTCGGTCGTTCCAAGCTGCTTAATGCATTATTTTGAAGCAAGAGAGTTTTAACGGCAAATCCAGTTAATAATAGAACTAAAAATAATAGCGTCACCAGATAGCATTTAAGCAGATAGATTTTTTCTTCTTGAATTTTAGGTGAGCAATCTCTGTTTCCGTATTTCGGTCGAAAGCCGTTATCAAATACTTCTCTTTTCCCAGTACACCAATCTGGTAATTTGTCTAATAATAATAAAATTTTTTTATTAATGTAATTCAATTCTAGTAAGCTTCATGCCCCATGCATAGGCGCCTCCAATGCCAAACAACGCTACCGTCATTAGCAGCCTTCCTTCAATCGTTGTATAAAGTACTTTTAAGTATCCCGGAGATACTACATTTAAGAAAGCAATCACAGTTAATGGAATTGCAGTTAAAATATTAGCCTCCAAACGTTTTTGAACCGTAAGGACACGTATTTCACGGTTAATGTTCATTTTATCAAGCATGATGCTCACTGTTTTTTCTATGACACGCTGAAAATTACCTCCGGTAGTTTTACAGATGCAATAGACTTCGACAAATTGACAAATATCCGGAAGCTCCGTACGCTCTGCAAAATCCTTAAGCAGCGTTTCAGCCGATTCTTTACTTTCAAAAATACCCCTTACAATGTAATCCAATTCTCTGCATAGGATCGCATCGTTTGAATAAATCAATAGAAGGTTTTCTTTTGCTTCCTGCAAAGCTTCCGGCATCTGTCGTCCAGCTGATACGGATGCAGAAATTGAATATAGAAAATCGCGAAACTGTTCCGTAAGTTCAATGCGCCTTTTCTCTGCCAGGTAATGACTGAAAACACTTTCACCTTTAATGGCCAATGCACAAAAAATTAATCCCATGATAAGGCTTTCATAAAACAAATATCCTAGAAAAAAGCAGGCGAAACCGCTGCATATGTAATAAGTTTTCCTTTCTTTTGGGTTTAATTTGTATTCACGGTATGTCTTAGGAATATTCATAACTCACCTCCTCGCATCTCTAACTTTATTTGATTGTTTAAAGGATTTCCTGTTGCAATGAGTCCGCGACTAATTTGATACTGAAACAGAGGGTTTATGATATATTTTTCATTTTTATATCCTGCAATCTCTACAATTTGCAGAATTTTTCTGGACTTGTTCGGCAGCCTCCCCAAGTGTACAATAATATCAATTGCTTCTAGAATTTGACTCCGTATTGCCTCCATAGGAAAATCTGCTGCCGATAAAAACATCGCTTCCAAACGGCGAAGCATCCCTTCCGGTGAATTCCCGTGTCCGGTCGATAAAGAACCATCATGCCCCGTGTTCATAGCTTGTATCATATCTACAACTTCACCTCCCCTTACTTCTCCTACAATAATTCGATCCGGTCTCATACGTAATGATGCTTTAATCAGATCCCGTACGGTTACTTCCCCCTTCCCTTGCACATTGGCATTTTTCGTTTCCATACGAACCACATTATCAATTTTTGTGATTTGAAGTTCCGCCGAATCTTCAATCACAATTACACGCTCCTCTCTTGGGATGCAATCGGACAATACATTCAAAAAGGTGGTCTTTCCCGAACTTGTTCCCCCGGAAATAAAAATATTATAACCACTCCTTACAAGCTTCTTTAAAAACGCAGAAGCTTCCTCTGATATAGAGTCTTTAAGAATTAATTCTTCCATCGTAATTTTTTTCTTGGGAAATTTTCTTATTGTGAGAATGGGTCCATTTAACGCTACATTACGGTAAACAGCGTTAATTCTCGATCCATCTTCTAATCGTGCATCTACAATTGGGGTTAACTCATTGATCTCTCTATGTACCTTCGCTGCCAGACGCCGAATGATTTCCTCCAAATCTTCTCTGTCTTCAAATAAGATCGGCAGCTTCTCAATCTTCCCGTTTCGCTCTACAAATATCTTTTTTGCACCATTTACCATTATCTCACTTACTTCATTGTCATCGGCATAAGGCTGCAAAATATCCAGTTCTCGACGTGTTATGTTAAATACCGTCTCAGTCAATTTTATTTTTTTTGCATACGGATACCACTTCGTCCTGCTATCATGCAGAACAAAATCCTCAATTATGGATAGAACCTCCTCATCTGTAATTTCTTCCGTTCTAGTATTAATCACAGCTCGTACAGCATTCGTGATTTCTTTTATGGTCACTTTCCTTTGGGTTTGCACTTCTGATTCTATTAGCAAGGCTTTTTACCTCCGATCCTAATGTGTAATTACTACGAATCTCTATTTTTCTATCTTTTTCAATAAAGCTTTCCTCATCTTTTGAGATGCAATAATCAAAAAGCAACGAACCATCAAAATAATGCTGCTTATATAAGCACTCCAATCTCTTTTTATTTTTTTCCGCTGATAAAAGAGTATGGTTTCTTAAAAGAACACATTGGCTACAATGCTCTAACCATAGAACCATTTTATCTGAAAAATGATTTCCACAGTCTAAGACAATATAATCATAATGCCCTATTTTAGAGATGCTCTCAATAAAGACCTGTGTTTCTTTTATTGATAACTCACATAACTCATTTCTGCCAAGAGAGGGATAAAAAAGTTCCACGCCATAAGAATCTTGATATTGAAAACTGCTGTAAAACGTGGCTGTTTTTCTCTTTGCATCATCAGAAAAAAGGTAAAATAAATAATCCCCCATAAAAGGATGTCCTTGTGGAAAACGAAAGTAAAAGGAAGTGGATTCCATTTCCTCTAAAGAAAGAAACAAAACTTTCTTCTTCTTTTTCTGTGTTAATTCCCGCGCAAGTAAAATTGCTGTCGAAGTGCATCCAATGCCTCCGCTCCCGCTGAATATTCCCACCACAAATGGCTGGCTTCCAAAGGATGAAAATGGGTTGATGCATTGATAAATCTTTGAATAATAATATTGCAAAGCAGAAGTCATAATCGAAACTCGTTCATATTTATATATCTGCAATGGCTCGCTGGAATCTCCGCTCCACGATACACTGCACTTTTGCTCTGTCAAAATAACAGTCTGTTTCTTTAACTCTTCTGGCAGACAACTAATATTTTCTTCATTCATTAAAAGTAAGTCATACTGCTTCCAGTCTGATGAGGGTGGTGAAACATATACTTCAAACTGTCCCTTCGTCAACGCAATGGCCTTCGACAAAGCCCTCCCATAAGCAGCGTCTTCTTCTATAATTGCTATGGTTATTCTCTTCATACCATTATATCCTTTTATTGTATAATTTTTACTTTTTTATAATATAATACTACCTTATCTTACAATTTTTTACAACACAAAAGTGTCGACTTTTTTCGACAAAAATAAATTCTATCTATAAGCCTGTATCCGCATAAAAAACAGCATGTTTCATTCAGACATGCTGTTTTCTTATTTCATTATTTTTCCTGCTTCTCTTCCTTTTCTTCCTTTTCTTTTTCTTCAATCATTGATTTTAACTTAGACAAGGCCATATTTAGACCTCCGATTTCATCCATTAAACCAATTTCTACTGCATCTTTCCCATAAAGTATGGTTCCCACATCGTTAGCCATATCGTCTGTTGCATTCATAAGCCTCGTTACCGTTTCTCTTTCAGAATGAGAGGTACGTACTATAAAATCAACGATACGGTCCTGCATTTTTCGAAAATATTCATAGGTTTGTTCTGCGCCGATGATTAAACCTGCCATCCGAATTGGGTGTAGTGTCATCGTTGCACTCTCTGCAACAAAAGAATAATCACTGGCAGTGGCAAGTGGAATTCCAATGCTATGTCCCCCTCCTAGCACCAAGGATACGGTCGGTTTCGATAAGGTTGAAATCAATTCTGCAATAGCCAGGCCTGCTTCTACATCACCACCTACGGTATTAAGTATTGTCAAAAGCCCTTTGATATTTTTATTTTCTTCAACAGCCACCAATTGCGGAATTATATTTTCGTATTTCGTCGTTTTATTTTGTGGAGGAAGAACCGTATGTCCTTCTACACTCCCAATAATGGTTAGATACTGAATGTTGCTCGGAAAATTAAATGCATTATTGATGACTCCAAAGTCATCAATGGAATTTTTAACTTCAGATTTTTCATCCATCTTTTCTCTTTCCTTATTATCCTCACGATCTTTATCTGTTTCTACATCATTTTTTGTTTCATTCATTCTTTTTTATCTCCTTTCGGTCATTGGTCATAAAAATAGTTTAACCAAAATATACTTTTTTATATAACCAGTATCACTATTTTCATAAAGGAGTTGTTTTGATTGCGTTTAAGTGAATTAGGCGATAAGGAAATTATTAATCTTTATAATGGAAGTCGTCACGGTCAGCTTGCTGATGCAGAATTGCTTTTTGATCCAAAGCAGGGAAAAATAAAGGGACTCATGGTTCCTGAAATTACAGAACGCCTAAATTTTATGGGAAGCCGGGACTATATACAGCTTCCGTGGAGCTCCATAAAAAAAATCGGAGAAGATATCATTATTTTCGAAGCAGAATTATAACATGTAGATAGATATTATAAAAGGCAAGGATATCAAATGATTCCTTGCCTGATCTGTCCATTTTTAAATTTTCTAATTTTTTCCACTGCTAGATACACCTACTTTGTTTTCTCAGCCAAGCTGTAAGTACGCTTGCCTTTCTCATAGTTTTCTGTAAGCATTCCGTTTTCTTTCATATGAGAAAGCATTGATTTTGCAAATGTTTTCTCATCAGTAACACCTAATCTCTGTTTGCTGTAAAAAAAACTCACTTGCGTACCTTTTATTAATCCTTCAATTTCCTTGAGAGTCATTTTCCCCTTTTTCTGCAGCTGTTTTCTAACCTTTCGCTCACACTTTGAATAAAGCATTGACAGCAAATCCCGGGTTTGGCGCTGCATTTTTATCAGACCCCATCCGTAAATAAACATGGTAGCCAGAGCAGTGAGTAAAACATAAGGTAAATATTTAAGCATGCAAATGATTCTCCTTTAATGTAACAAATTTATGTTCCTTCAGAATCTCAAAAAATTGAATCATTCTCTCAATCAATGGATATATTTTTTCTCCAAATTTTTCTTCTGCAATCTGAGAAATATCAAATATTGTTTTTTTTCCATCAATTTGAAGCCAAATAAAACTACCGAATTCATCTAATTCTATATGGCTGGATTCCGGTTTCTTAAAAACTTTCTGTGCAAATCGATGATAAAATCCTGTCCATGTTACACTTACTACTACCTTGTCATTTTCATTGATTTTCCATACATAATCATCGTTTCGCTTCGGAATGTAATCCAAATAATTTATTTCTGATCGTCTTCCCATATATCATCTCCAACATCATAAAAAAAATTTCATGGAGCAGATGCTTCATATCTAACGCTCCACTCCATGAAATTATAGCATAAAAATCACCTTACTTTGTTAGCTATTTCTCTTCTTACCTACAATAACATAGACTAAAGAAAGCGTTAATAACGCAAAGATTATGATTCCGCCGATCTGCCCGATATTAAATGAATTACCTACCACTCCAATTTTATCTGCCAAAGTCTCTTTGTCTGCAAACTTTATAACAGCGAAAATTGCAAGCAATACACCGACTAAACCTTCTCCCGCAATCAATCCGGAAGTATATAAGATTCCGCGTTCGGTACTATCCTTACGTTCCTCTTCAGAAATGTTCTTTTTCTTATCGATATATAATCTCACAAGACCACCTACCATAATGCCAGTCGATAATCCCAATGGAAGGTAAAGGCCGACTGCGAAAGGCAGAACCGGAACCCCAAGAACCTCGATTAAAATTGCAATCCCTACTCCAGCAAAAATTAAAGTCCAAGGAAGCTCTGCATTCATAACGCCCTCGACGATCATCTTCATCATACTAGCCTGCGGTGCAAGTATCTCTTTTGATCCAAAGCCCCACGCCTCATTTAATAAATAAAGTACGCCTCCGATTGTTACTGCTGATACAAAAACACCTATAATTTCACCAATTTGCTGCTTTTTCGGAGTTGCCCCTAACAGGAAACCTGTTTTCAAGTCTTGGGAAGTGTCCCCTGCAATTGCAGCAACAATACAAATGATTGAACCAATTGCGATTGCACCAACCATGCCATCTGCTCCATTTATTCCAGTTACCTTCAGCAAAGTGGTAGCAATCAGCAAAGTCGCAATTGCCATGCCGGAAACCGGGTTATTACTGCTTCCGACAAGACCAACCATTCTCGAAGAAACGGTTGCAAAGAAGAATCCAAAGAGTACGATAATAATAGCGCCGAGCAATGTAACAGGGAATACCGGCAGCAGCCAAATAGCGACCGCAATAATAGCAATGCACCCTAAAATCGTAGGCATATGTAAATCTTGCTCTGTTCTAATATCAGAATTTCCACCAGCCTTAGAAAAACTTTTCATCGCATGTGAAAATGTCTTTATAATAAGAGGCAGTGACTTAATCAAGCTTAAAATACCACCTGCGGCTACTGCACCTGCACCGATGTATCTTACATAGGAGCCCCATAGTCCCCATGGATCTAATATACTGATCGGATCTTCTGCCGGGAATATAACCACATCTCCGCCAAATAAGCTGATCAACGGCATTAATACAAACCATCCTAAAATACCACCGCTTAACATATAGCCTGAAATTTTAGGACCGCAAATATAACCTACCCCAAGCAGTGCCGGTAAGATATCCATTCCAATCATAGAGCCCTTATATCCAGAAATTTCAGACTCTACAGAGCTTGGAAAAACATTCAGACCGTCCGAAACAAATTTGTAGCCAGCAGCGACACCAAGTCCTGCAAATACGGTAGAAGCCTTTGCACCGCCTTCTTCTCCTGCTAAAAGCACTTCTGCACACGCAGTTCCTTCCGGATAAGGCAGTACACCGTGCTCCTCAACAATCAAAGCTTTACGCAACGGAATCATGAAAAGAACTCCCAGTAAACCGCCGACTAAAGAAATTAGGAAAATTTCTATCAATGTAGGCGTCTCTACAAGCCCCTCCCCAGCCCATAAGAAGATAGCCGGCAATGTAAAAATAGCTCCTGCCGCTACCGACTCACCGGCAGAACCGATTGTCTGTACTAGATTATTCTCCAATATGGATTCTTTTTTTAGAATCAAACGAATGATTCCCATGGAAATAACAGCAGCCGGAATAGACGCAGATACAGTCATTCCAACTCTTAAGCCTAAATATGCATTTGCTGCACCAAATACGATGGCTAAAATAATACCTAGAAAAATTGATGTGAAAGTGAATTCAGGTACTATCTTGTCCGCTGCAATGAAAGGCTTAAAATCTTTTTTGTTCGTTGCCATACTTTTTTCTTCCTTTCGTTAAATAATAGTAAAATAACAAAGCTATTGTACCATAAAATTTTAAAATATTCCAGTATTATCTATATTTTGATAATATATGATAAACTAGAAAATATTATGGTGACCACCTATTCTATTTTATGCAGCATATAGCTTTTCTAGCACAGCAGTCAGCAGCAACCATGTCCGTTCGCAGGAAGCCAAGTCCATAATTTCGTCCGGTGTATGGCAATTATTTATCGTAGGGCCTACTGCGATAGCATCTAAGTCAGGTAGCTTTCCAGCAAAAATGCCGCATTCCAATCCAGCATGAATCGCTTCAATGCGTAACTCTTTCTGAAACAAGCGATGAAAACAAGTTATAAATTCATCCCGAATTTTAGATTTTTCTGCAAAACTCCACCCCGGATAAGCTCCGGCTATTTCGTAAGTGAACCCGAATTCGCCTGCAAGCAGCATCAGTCGTTCTACAATTTCATCTTGTAAAGATGCAACCGAGCTTCTAGGCGCAAATACAATTGCAATTTCTTTTTGACTGCTTTCAATTACACCCATATTTAAAGATGCAACAATAAATCCGCCCTGCCGCACATTTCGTTTTTGTGCGCCGTCCGGTGCAAGAAAGATCAGTTTTACAATATTTTCTGTCTCCTTTTGAGTCCATACCTGCATACGCTCTTTCTCAAATGTTTTCAGACCGATTGTGAAAGAAGGTTCATCTGTATGAATTTCCTTTAAAATCTCTTCTTTTATTCTATTTAAGATATTTACACCATGCGCTCTTTCTCTCTCATTAGAAAAACAAAGCTCAAAATTACCTTCTCTTGGTATCGCATTATCTTTATTGCCACCTTTAATAAAAACTAACTGTGCTTTCACTTCTTTTAAAACCGCTTGAAGCAGACGCCCCATGATCTTATTTGCATTTCCTCGCTCTAGCTGAATGTCAGACCCGGAATGCCCGCCTAGCAGTCCTTTGACTTCAACTGAAAGAAGATATGGCTTTTCTATCGTTTCAAAATCGGAAGTCTTTTTCATTGTGAATCGCATTCCACCAGCACAGCTCACCGTTGCAATTCCCTCTTCTTCCGAATCTAGATTAATCATAATTCTAGCATCGAGCACTGATGGATCCAATGCAGCCGCACCGTTTAAACCAATCTCCTCTTCAACCGTAAAAACACATTCCAATGGTGGGTGCTTCAAATTTTCTGCATCAAGGACCGCTAACATCATTGCTACTGCAATGCCATTATCTGCACCCAAAGTCGTCCCATTTGCTGTTACAAAGCCATCCTTCACAATAAGGTCAATGCCGTCTTTCTCAAAATCATGAATCACATCGTTGTTTTTTTCGCATACCATGTCCATGTGTCCCTGCAACATAACAGCAGGGCTTTTTTCATAGCCTTCTGACGCAGGTTTTTTTATAACTACATTATGTATTTCATCATGATAACATTGTAAATTCCGTTTTTTTGCAAAGCTAATCAAGTATTCGCTAATCCCCTTTTCGTTTCCAGAGCCTCTTGGGATTGCACTAACTTCTTCAAAGTACTGAAACAATGCCTTTGGTTCATAACCTGTAATTTTATATTCCATATTTTCCACTTCTCCAATCCTTTCATCTGTTAAAAATAAGATTCATATTTATTCTATTCCTATTATTCTAAATTTTCAATGCTTTCATTTAAAAGAATAAAGTCTAAGAAATATATCTTTCCTCATTCAACAGTAAATTTATAAAAACCATCATAAATTAAGAAAAAAGCCGTTTGTTGTACAACAAACGGCTAAAGTCTGATTTATCAATTAAGAAAATTTAATTGCTGCCTGGGCGGCTGCCAGTCGTGCAATCGGCACACGGAACGGAGAACAAGATACATAATTTAATCCAATCTTATGACAGAATTCAACGGAGGAAGGATCACCACCATGCTCACCGCAAATTCCAAGCTTTAAATCTGATCTTGTTTTTCGGCCTAATTCTACTGCCATTTCTACCAATTTACCGACTCCGACCTGATCCAATTTTGCAAACGGGTCGTTTTCATAAATTTTCTTTTCATAATAGGAACCTAAAAATGCACCCGCATCATCTCTGCTGAATCCAAATGTCATCTGTGTCAAATCATTTGTACCAAAAGAGAAAAATTCTGCTTCTTTTGCAATTTCATCCGCAGTCAAAGCTGCACGCGGAATTTCAATCATCGTTCCAACCATATATTTCATATCAACATCAGATTTTGCAATGATTGCATCTGCTGTTTCCGTTACTATATTTTTAACATACTGTAATTCTTTGATCTCTCCAACCAATGGAATCATAATTTCCGGAACCATCTTCCAATCCGGATGCTTTTTCTGTACCGCAAGCGCTGCTTCAATTACGGCAGTTGTCTGCATTTCTGCAATCTCCGGATAAGAAACCGCCAAACGACAGCCTCTATGCCCCATCATCGGATTCGTTTCATGCAAAGAAGTAATCACCGCATGCAATTCGCTGACTTCCATCTTCATGTCTTTTGCAAGTTCCTCAATATCATCCTGATCGGTTGGCAGAAATTCATGAAGCGGAGGATCTAAGAAACGAATCGTAACCGGGAATCCTTCCATCGCCTCATATATGCCTTCAAAGTCACTTCGCTGCATTGGCAAAAGCTTTGCTAATGCTTCTCTTCTCTGCTCTTCGTTATTGGACACAATCATCTCCCGCATAGCAGAAATTCTTGCGGAATCGAAGAACATGTGCTCTGTACGGCACAAACCAATACCTTCTGCACCAAAGCTCTTTGCTTGTTTTGCATCTTTTGGTGTATCCGCATTAGTACGAACCTTCAAGACACGATATTTATCTGCCCATTTCATTAAGCGGTCAAAGTTACCGGATATAGAAGCATCTACTGTCTTAACTGCTTCTCCGTAAATCTTACCGGTAGAACCATCTAAGGATATAAAATCTCCTTCATGAAATTCTTTTCCGCCAAGTGTGAAAACTTTTTTCTCTTCATTGATCTTAATTTCTCCACAACCGGATACACAGCAAGTGCCCATACCTCTTGCAACTACAGCAGCGTGTGAAGTCATACCTCCGCGAACAGTTAAAATGCCCTGTGAATAATGCATTCCTTCAATATCTTCCGGAGATGTTTCCAAACGAACCAAAATAACCTTTGCACCTTTCTTGGTCGCCCATTCCGTTGCATCTTCTGCCGTAAATACAACCTGACCGCATGCAGCGCCCGGAGAAGCTGGTAATGCTTCGCCAACCGGCACGGCCTTCTTTAATGCATCTGCATCAAATTGCGGATGAAGCAAAGCGTCGAGCTGCTTTGGATCAATCATGCTCACTGCTTCTTTTTCATTAATCATTCCCTCATCTACCAGATCACATGCGATTTGAAGTGCCGCTGCTGCAGTACGTTTTCCATTTCTCGTTTGAAGCATATAAAGTTTTCCCTCTTCAATGGTAAACTCCATATCCTGCATATCTCTATAGTGTTTCTCTAAAGTATATACGATTTTATAAAACTCTTCATAAACAGCCGGATTCTGCTCTTTCAGCTGATCGATCGTCTGCGGAGTTCTTACTCCTGCAACTACATCTTCACCCTGCGCATTCATCAAGAATTCTCCATACAGTTTCTTTTCCCCAGTCGCTGGGTTTCTTGAAAAAGCAACACCTGTTCCGGAGGTATCTCCCATGTTACCAAATACCATCGTCTGAACATTAACTGCGGTTCCCCAAGAAGAAGGGATGTCATTCATTCTGCGATAATAGATCGCTCTAGGATTATCCCAAGAACGGAAAACAGCCTTGACAGCTCCCATCAACTGTTCTATCGGATCAGAAGGGAATTCTTCTCCAACTTTGTTCTTATACTCTGACTTAAATTGTTTCGCAAGCTCTTTTAAATCTCCTGCTTCCAACTCTGTATCTAGAGTCACACCCTTCTTTTCTTTCATTTCATCAATCAATTTTTCAAAATAGGATTTTCCAACTTCCATTACTACATCAGAGTACATTTGGATAAATCGGCGATAAGAATCATATGCAAATCGGGGATTTCCTGTCTTTTCCGCAAAGCTTTCCACAACTTCATCATTCAATCCCAGGTTCAAAATTGTATCCATCATACCAGGCATAGAAGCTCTGGCACCAGAGCGAACAGAAACCAGTAGCGGATTTGCTAAATCACCAAATTTTTTACCTGAATTTTTTTCAAGCTCTGTTATGTAATTTAAAATTTCTTTTTGAATATCTTCATTAATCTTTTTCCCATCCGCATAGTATTGCGTACAAGCTTCAGTCGTAATTGTAAATCCTTGCGGAACTGGCATACCCAAATTTGTCATTTCCGCTAAATTTGCACCTTTACCTCCTAATAATTCGCGCATGTTTCCATTACCCTCTTTAAAAAGGTAAACGTACTTCTTTCCCATCTTTCATCTCTCCTTTTCATTTTTTAATATTGTAGTTTTTTGTTCAATTAAATGATTATTTAAATCATAAAATGATAGATTTGATCACGAAATAAAAAAATAACCTAGTAACAAGGACAAGCTCTTATAAGCTTGCCCTATAAAATTTAAAAAATCAATTGTTCTTCAATATAGCTTTTCAATTCACTGATCGGCAGACGAATCTGCTGCATCGTATCACGGTTTCGTATAGTAACCGATTGGTCACTCTCTGTGTCAAAGTCAACAGTAATGCAAAAAGGAGTTCCTATTTCATCCTGTCTGCGGTATCGTTTCCCGATACTTCCCGGTAAGTCATAATCAATCATAAAATACTTGGAAAGTTCAGCATGGAGTTCTTCAGCAGCAGCAGC
This sequence comes from Sinanaerobacter sp. ZZT-01, assembly GCF_035621135.1. Classification (NCBI taxonomy): domain Bacteria; kingdom Bacillati; phylum Bacillota; class Clostridia; order Peptostreptococcales; family Anaerovoracaceae; genus Sinanaerobacter; species Sinanaerobacter sp. ZZT-01. The sequence goes on along the minus strand of NZ_CP141728.1, from coordinate 2,621,887 downwards.
CTGTTTCTTCGTTAAAGGAAGAACTGCAGCTTTAAACGGTGCTAACGCTGGATGGAATTTCATAACTACTCGAGTATCTTCTTGTCCTTTTCCATCAACGATCGTCTCTTCATGGTAAGCATCTACTAAGAATGCTAAAGTCACACGATCTGCACCTAACGACGGCTCAATACAATACGGAACATATTTTTCATTGGTAACTGCATCCATATAACTCATGTCTTGACCGGAGTGTTCCTGATGCTGTTTCAAGTCAAAATCAGTCCGATCTGCAATTCCCCATAGTTCTCCCCATCCAAATGGGAATAAAAATTCAATGTCCGTGGTTGCATTGCTGTAATGAGAAAGTTCTTCTTTTTCATGATCTCGAAGACGAATGTGCTCCATATTCATCTGCAAAGACTTCAACCACTCTACACATGTATTTTTCCAATAATCAAACCATTCCAGATCAGTTCCCGGTGTACAGAAGAATTCCAACTCCATCTGTTCAAATTCCCGTGTGCGGAAAGTGAAATTACCCGGTGTAATCTCGTTTCGGAAAGATTTACCAATCTGTGCAATGCCAAATGGCATTTTTTTGCGAGTTGTTCTTGCTACATTTTTAAAGTTTACAAAGATGCCCTGTGCCGTTTCAGGACGCAAGAAAATTTCTGACTTTGAATCTTCCGTGACGCCTTGAAAGGTTTTAAACATCAAGTTAAATTTACGAATTCCTGTAAAATCGTTTTTACCACATTCCGGGCAAGCAATTTCTTTTTCTTTTATATACGCTTCTAACTTTTCGTTGGACCAACCGTCAACTGCAAGTGCTTCCCCATCCTTCTTAACCATATAAGCTTCAATCAGCTTATCTGCACGAAATCTTGCTTTACAGCTTTTACAATCAATCAGAGGATCCGCAAAGCCACCAACATGACCGGAAGCAACCCAAGTTTTCGGATTCATTAATATAGCGGCATCCAAGCCTACATTATACTTAGATTCCTGCACAAATTTTTTCCACCATGCTTTTTTTACATTGTTTTTTAATTCGACTCCTACCGGACCATAATCCCAAGTATTCGCAAGTCCTCCATAGATATCTGATCCTGGATACACAAAGCCGCGCGATTTTGCTAATGCTACAATTTTGTCCATTGAAAATTCTTTCTTCATCTCACCCTACCATTTCTGTTTCTTCTATTCTGTATTACTCTTCTTCGTCATTACAGCTGCTCTCACAACCGCAGGTTTCAACTGGCTCACCGCATCCGCAGGTACAATTGGAATCGTCTTCCTCTCCTGTCTTTTCAAAGTCTTCTGTCTCAGTATTTTTTCGTAAAGCTTCGTTTGCTTTTTCCTTGACATTATTGAAGACATCTGTGCCTTTTACTTTCATTTCATCTGCAATGACAGAGCTTTTTTCCTTCATATTTTCAAAAGTATCCGTTGCCATTCCGCTTACATTCACAACTTCCCCGTTGTCCTTTACAAGCTCAATACGGCACTTTGTTCCAAATGCTGCAATGGTTGCAAACACAGCAGTCCAAGGGAATATAATCGTGCCGATGATCCCTACATTCAAAGGAAGATTTAACAATACATCATCTTCTTTTTTGATAATAATCTTTGCAATATTTCCTTTGCGAACCATATCCTTAATTAAGTCGATAATCTCGGCACCCTGTTCGCCAAGTTTGCTCTTACTGCTGAGATCAATGGATTCTTCGATATTAATAATCGCATCTACCACACTGCCTTCAGCTGCTTCCAATGCCTCTTTCGCCTCTTTGTAGCTAACCCCAGTTCTGTCTTTTACCAATTCAATCTTTTCTAATGTAATTTCCATAAAAAACACCACCTTTTCTTTTCCTAAATAAATTCTACTATTTTTGTGAAAGATCCATAACAAACCCCTCACTTTTTAATGTTTTAATATCCAAATGATAGGCAAAGTAATCCTTTAAAATCTTCTGTAGCTGCCCCTGAACAGCTTCTTCTAAAGCTAAGTTTTTTAATGCTTTTAAAGAATGCTGCAAAAAATATCTCAATATATCTACTATAGCAAAATTCAATTCATAAATCAATCCATCATTCGCATTCTCTTGCAAAAGACATGCCTTACAAACAACGCCTCCGTCTTTAATACTGAAATTTGTTAAATTTTCTTTGCTGCCGCAACGAACACAAGCGTCGACTCTGGGCATGCTTCCAAATAATTGTAATAATTTTACTTGATAGGCAAGCACCAATGTCTCGAATTTTTTCTTTCTCTCTTCCATAAGAGAAAGAAAATCCAAAAGCAAATAAAATATTTCCGTCGCTTTTGCATCTTCGGCCAAAACTCGTTCCGTTAATTCCAAAATATAAGAACAACACATATATTTTTCGATATCTTCACCAATACGGTAATAGCTTTTTATAACTTCAGCACCATTGATATGGTAAGTATCGCGATTTTTATAAAGTTCATACTTCCCATAGGTAAAGGGGCGCATCGCCAAAGCAGACTTTCCCTTTCCCTTCTCATTAATACTGGTGCCCGCACTGATTTTTCCAAATTTTTTTGAAAATAAAATCACCATTCTGCGTCCAGACACTGTTTTAATTTGCTTGAATATGATTCCTTCCGTATCTGTGTACATATCTATTCCTTATACCCAAAATTACCGATGATAAAGTCGTTATCTCTCCAATTTTCTTTTACTTTTACCCAAAGTTCTAAAAATACCTTCGTTCCGAGAAGTCCTTCTATTTCCAAACGAGCGCTCTTTCCAATTCCTTTAAGCTTCTTCCCTTCTTTCCCGATAATAATTCCCTTATGAGATTTTTTCTCACAATAAATAACTGCCCCAATTTTCGTAATTTTATCCGTTTCCTTATAAGTTTCAATTTCAACTGCTACTCCGTGCGGAACTTCGTCATTTAAATATAAAAGAACTTTTTCGCGAATCAGCTCGCTGACCAAGAAACGTTCTGGATGATCCGTCACCATATCCTCCGGGAAATACATCGGCCCTTCTGATACTAAGGTCTCAATTTTTTGTAAAAGTACCTCTACATTTTTCCCTTCCAATGCACAAACCCCGTAAATGCCATCGAACATACCGGTTTTATCATATTCTTCATAAATGCTTCGAAATACGTCTGGTGAGAGCTTATCTATTTTATTAATCATTAGCAGTTTCGGTGTCTCTGTTTCCTTCAGCATGTCCAGGATATAGGTATCCCCCGGTCCAGAAGACAACGCATCATCTACAATAAAGACAATCACATCCACTTCTTTCAACGTATTTGCTGCCATTTCCGTCATATAGCCGCCAAGCTTATTCCTTGGCTTATGAATGCCCGGCGTGTCAATAAAGATCAACTGGCAGTCATCTGCCTCACCCCTGTTTCGAGTAAAAATACCTCGTATGCTATTTCTCGTCGTCTGTGGTTTATCTGTAGCAATCGCAATTTTTTCTCCTAAAATTGCATTCAAAAGCGTAGACTTTCCAACATTCGGCCTTCCAATAATTCCAACAAATCCTGATTTCATTCCAACTCCTAATCTTCAACTATGCTTTGCCTATAAAAAAATCGCTTTCAAAAAATTATAATCGAAATCCCTTTGGCAATAGCTCCGTAATCTTGGTAACAACCAAATGCTCTTCATCTGCTCCCATTATAATTTTTAAATCATCACCGAATTCATACATAAACTGGCGGCAAATACCGCAAGGGGAAACTTCACCCTCAGAAGAAGTCACTGCTAGAGCGGTAAAATCCCGAAAGCCTTCGGAAATTGCCTTAACAAATGCCGTCCGCTCTGCACAAATCGTCCCTCCAAAGCTTGAATTCTCAACATTAACTCCCGTAAAAACTTCTCCTGAACTCGTAAGCAAGGCGGCACCCACATGAAACTTTGAATACGGAGCATACGAATGCTCTAAGGCTTCTTTCGCCTTTCGATATAAGTCTTTTTCGTTCATTTTATTACTCCAATCAGCCACTATGTCCTATTCTTCAATTTTATCGGCCAAGCCCGATTTGATTCATAATTTTTTCTTCTTGTTTTCTCATTTCTGTTTTTTCTTCTTCGTTCATATGGTCATACCCCAACAGGTGGAACATGCTGTGAACAAAAAGATACACGAGTTCCCGTTCACCGGAATGACCGTATTCATCCGCTTGAAGCAAAGCCTGTTCCGGACAGATGACAACATCGCCTAAACATACTTCCTCTGCCTCTTTCACTTCATTTAAATCCTCAAACTGTGGAAACGATAGAACATCCGTTACAGCATCCTTATTGCGATAAACGCGATTGAGCTCTTTGATTTCTTCAGTACTTACAAAGGTTACGCTCACAGTTATCGTTTGCGGGTCCAAACCTTCTTCTTGAACACAAAGAGCACCCGCTTGATTCATATGGTTTACAACCACTTCACCAGGCATACGTTCTTCACTAAAAATGATATTCATTCGAATCCTCATACTCTTTCTCCGGATTTTTTTCCGGATTCTTTGTGGAATAAACATCGTAGGCATTGATAATACGTCGAACCAATGGATGCCGAACAACGTCAGCATCCTTCAGAAAACAAAATTCAATACCTTCTACCTCTTTCAACACCTCAATAGCATCCAGTAATCCAGACCGCTTCCCTCGAGGCAAATCAATCTGCGTTGCATCTCCGGTAATGACGGCTCTGGAACCAAAGCCAAGACGTGTTAGGAACATTTTCATTTGTTCTTTTGTAGTATTTTGCGCTTCATCCAAAATAATAAAAGAATTATCCAGTGTACGCCCTCTCATATATGCAAGCGGTACCACTTCAATCGTCTCTCTTTCTTTTAAACGAAGCGTACTATCTCTTCCCAGTATATCATATAAAGCGTCATAAAGCGGACGTAAATATGGATCTACTTTTTCTTGTAAGTCTCCCGGAAGAAACCCAAGTCTCTCCCCTGCTTCCACCGCAGGTCTTGCTAAAATAATTTTTTCAACTTCTTTGTTTTTAAATGCATTGATTGCCATAGCAACTGCCATGTATGTTTTTCCGGTTCCTGCCGGTCCGACTCCAAATACAACATCATTTGCTTTCATGCTTTTTGCATAAGCAGTTTGTCCTAAAGTTTTTGGTTTAATCGGCTTTCCTCTATGTGTAAAACAAATCGTGTCCTTATTTACCTTGCTGTCTTGATACGAAATTCCTCTTTCAAGCAAGCTGATAACATAATTCACCTTCTGTTCATCCAGTTTCTCGCCGGATTCTAAAATTGAGATTAAATTTAAAAGAACCTGCTGTGCCTTTGACGCTTCTTTTCCTTTTAATATCAGCTCATCCTGCCTCTGTACGATATCCACCTCATAATTTTCCTGGATAATCTTCAAATTAATATCCAGATTTCCAAACAATTCATTCGTATCTTGTTCATGACCAATCTTTATCTTAAGTTCTTCAATTAGGTTCTCCAATCGGATTCATTCCTCCCTCCGCTTCCTGCTCATCTGTCTGCGGTTCCTTCTTTACAATCGGCGCCTCGCATCCAATCTCTTCCAAGGCATGAAGCATTACAGTTACTTCTATTATATTTTCTTTCTCCTCAAACTTCAAACTATTATTTATAATTTGCGCTTTTTCCGGTATTTTTTCTTTTTGGAATCTACGAACTTGCAAATTTGCATATTCTTTGATCTCTTCATCGGTTCGTTTTTTACGGTACAGCTCAACCTCTGACAATTTAATGACTGAAAGCTTTACAGGAAGTGGGCGAATTGAGTTTATGACATTCTTTTCTTCATAATTTGAGGAATCGTAAGGCCAAAACCATTTTGCAGTATTGAATTCAAAGGTTCCTATCTGAATGCCGAATCCATAAAAATGCTTTCCTGTGTCTTTTCTTATAAGGGAATACTTTTCTTGGTAGCGCTGGAAACGATACAATATGCGAGCTTTTACTTCTCCATTTGCATGAACATACCGAACTAATTCATCTTCTGAACGGTTCGCATATGCCTTATCTTCTATCAACTGTTCCCCGCTGATGATAACATCTCCTTTTTTTACGGATGCTCCCTTCTGAACTTGTACGGTTCCCTCTCTGGCAATCACCTTCTCAATATATCCATCTTTCGAAGCGACGATATTAACCGGTGTACTTGCGTCCACAGGCTCAGTTTCCTTTGTACCCTCCACAATTGTAACCTCTGCCATGCTTCCATTATATTTTATCCCAATCCAAGAGATATTATCTAATTTTTGAAACATTTGTGTTTTAATTTCATTAATATCTACATTTTTTTTGCATCCTTCATAAAATCCGACTTCTTTCAACGCTTGCCTGATTGTCGCTTCTTCAATCCGTTCATAGCCCTGCACACGAATTTCTGAAATAAAGCTTGCCTGATATATTAAAATCAATAGAAATAAAAGAACCCCTACCAGCGTGCTCTTTCTTTTTAAAGCTCTGAAAATAAGGGGTCTATATCCATTTTCCCGCAAAATAGTCACACGATAGCGACGCTTCACAATCCCCAGAAATGCATCCCAGTCCTGATTACGAATTTCCATCGTCATAGATAAATTGTTTTCAAAGCGAATCCTTCGCAATATTATCTTTTTTCTCAAACACTGCGACAGCAATTTCTGCTGCTCAAAACCTTCAACTCGAATTACCTTTGTATATGCAAAAAAGCTCCCCCTGCTTCTCATTCTTTCTTCTCCCCATAAAATTCAACGGACGTGAGATTTCCGTTTACCAGCATTCGTTCTTCCTCCAACTGCTCTACGACTAATTCAGTTCCGTACAACGCCAAATAGCGACTGCCGCAGTCAACAATAATTTCATCATTGCCGACCATCACGATTTTTTTTACATTGTCCACCACCGCCGTCTTTCCGCTAACCAGAATGCGTGGCATATGCAAGCTGAAATCAAATAAAAATTCTTCCTGAAAACTCATAACTGCGGCCTCCTTCCTTCCTAGTATCCTATGAAAAAAAAGAAAAAAAAATAACCTGATGTATCATCAGGTTATTTCTATTTCTTCTATGTCATAACGATTTCTATTTCAGAAAATCTTCAATTTGTTTTTTAACATCGCCGCCATCGGCTCTACCTTTGACTCTACCCATAACTGCTCCGATTAATTTACCAAAGTTTTTTCGGTCAGCTTCGATTTTTAAATCTTCTGCCGTTTGTTTGATAATCTCAAAAATCTCAGCTTGTGTAAGCTGTGCCGGTAAGTATTCCATTAAAATCTTGATTTCTTCGTTATAAGACTCTGACAGATCCGTTCTTCCCGCTTTTTCAAAATCAGAGAGGGCATCTTTTCTCATTTTTACTTGTTTGGTCAAGATTTCAATAATACCTTGATCGTCAAGTTCTTTTCGGTTATCAACCTCATACTGCTTAATGGCAGCACGAGCTAAATTTATGGTATTTTTCCTCACTCCATTATGAGCCTTCATAGACTCTTTGAAGTCGAGCAATAATTGATCTTTTATAGACATAGTCTACACCTCTTTTGTGTTAGAACTTTTTAGCCTTTTTCCTTGCGGCTTCTGACTTTTTCTTTCTTTTTACACTTGGCTTTTCGTAATGCTCTCTCTTACGCAATTCGGACATTACTCCATCTCTTGCGCAAGACCGCTTAAATCTTTTTAATGCGCTTTCCAAGCTTTCGTTTTCTCTTACAACTACTTGTGCCATATATTCATTCCCCTCCCTCCATATCCTGAAATCACATAGATGCTTATCCAAACGGGTCAGTCTATAACATAAATATTATACATTTTTTCACAGAAAGAATCAAGTTCTTTTTATAGAAAGATTTTTTCCCATAAACACTTGAACTCTGCATCATTTATCAACCTGGAGGCCAGGTCATCTTGCGTTTACCTAAAAGGTGAAAATGTAAATGCGGTACCGTCTGCAATCCGTCCTCTCCGCAATTGCAAACCAAACGATATCCATTTTCAAGATTCAAAAGCTTGGCCACATCTTTTACCTTATGCAGCAACCACCCCATCGCTTCCATATCCTCAAACTCTGCGGCATCAAGCGATGCAATATGTTTCTTTGGTACCAGTAAAACATGAACCGGTGCTTGAGGCTCTAAATCGTGAAATACGGCAATCACATCATCCTCATATACCATATTCGACGGAATTTCTTTATTTGCAATCTTGCAAAAAATACAATCCGACATGTCGTTTTCCATCTCCTATTCCTTGCTTATTCGATCAAATTCCTTAAAAAGGATTTGACTATGGTTCCTATCATAACACAGTATTAAAAAAAGTCAACCGGGTTTAAAACAGAATCCTGCTCTAAAATCCCAAGCATGCCAGAACGATAAGGGCGTTCTAGGCTCACCCATGCAAAGGAATCGGAAATGTCCTGTTCACTCTTGCAGAATACTTCTATAAAATTATCGCTATGTCCCCTGTAATACCCTGTTTCCGGATTATATTCCTCAAATAAAACCATCCGTCGGCTGCCGGATAGAGAAGTATAAAATTCCCGTGCTGTAGATTCAGCAATCCGTATCAGCTCTTCACTTCGTTTACTTTTTACTTCCGGCGGTAGATGTCCTTTCATCTGTGCAGCCTTCGTCATCGGACGCTTTGAATATTTAAAAACATGTACCTTACAAAAATGTACTTTCTCAACCATGTCTGCACTATCTCGAAAATCACGCTCCGTCTCTCCCGGAAATCCCACAATGATATCCGTAGAAAATCCAAAGCCCGGATCTGTTTTCCGCAGTTCTTCTACCATTTTATAATAGTCTTCTCTGCTGTAATTGCGATTCATCTTATTAAGCACCTCGTTGCTCCCGCTCTGAATGGACAGATGGAAGTGATGGCAAAGCTTCTTGTAATTCAATAAATGCTTTACGTATTCTGCATTGACCACCGTTGGTTCCAGTGAGCTGAGGCGAATTCGAAAATGACCCGGCAATTCATTTAATGCCTTTATCACAATCTCTACACCGTAAAGCTTTCTTTTGCAGCCCTCATGATCCGTAACAAACTCTTCCTCTGAAACGAATCCCGGCTCGCTTCCGTACAATGCGGTATTGATTCCAGTTAGTACGAGCTCTTTAAATCCCTGGTTCAGTAAGCTTTGTGCCTCTGCAAGGATTTCTTCCTTTGTACGGCTTCGCACCGCACCTCTTGCATAAGGTATGACACAATAAGAACAAAAACGGTTGCACCCTTCCTGAATTTTTATGAATGCCCTTGTGCGTGACTCCATGGAAGTGATGCTTCCGGTTTCATCGTACTCGCAAAGATCATGATAATCCTTGACATGATAAATGGGAGCAGTGCTTTTCTGTTCCATCGCTTCTTCCACATAAAGCGGAAGCTTATTTTTCTCATTAGTACCCGCTACAATATCAACGCCGGAAATGGCTCCGACTTCCTCCGGATTGACTTGCGCATAACAGCCGATCACCGCAGTAATGCAGTGCGGATTGATGCGTTTTACCCGACGAATGTACTGCCGTGACTTTCGGTCTGCAAGGCCCGTTACTGTGCAGGTATTGATTACATACACATCCGCAAATTCGGTATCTTCGACAATCTCATATCCTAGGTCTGTAAATTTTTCTTTTAAAGCCTGCGTTTCATATTGATTCACCTTGCATCCCAAGGTTTTGATACCAATCAGGATCCTTCTGCCATGCTTGCTCGCAAAGTCTTTCGCCATATCCGACCAAGCATCATTTATCTCAATTTCATTTGTTCTCTCTTTATTTTCACTCAAGTAAATTTCCTCCATTGTATGCTTTATTTATCATATCGTATCTCAACTGAATTTTCAACTTCTTCTATGAATCAAGTTGCAAGCGGCGCAGTAATGAAATCCGTTTTAGGCACTTATCAGCAGCAAATACTTTCACTAAATTCCAAACTTTAATTATATAATGGAAAAATATGAAAAAACAGAATTGTAATTCGATTCGTAACATGAAACAATTTAACTAAACTATATAGCAAAGAAAGAAGGAATAACATGAAACGATTGATAGCAATTTTTATGACAGTATGCTTGGTATTTGGACTGGCAAGCATGAGTGCCTGGGCGACAGAAGAACCCACATGGCAGGAAGAAACACCTATGCCTGCAGGGTTACAATTGGGAACTTCCTGCACCATAGGAGATAAAATCTATGTGATTGGTGGAAGAGAAATAGACGAGATAAAAAGAACTGTAAATATCTATGATACCAAAACCGACACGTGGAGCACATGCCAATCAATGCCTACTGCAAGATATGGTTTCACCTCCACTGTAATAGGAAATAAGATTTATGTAATTGGTGGATATAATGGTAAATACCTTAATACTATAGAAATTTATGATATAACTACTGACACGTGGTCTACCGGTCAACCCATGCCTACTGCAAGATTTGGTTTAACTTCTTCTGTAGTAGGAGATAAAATTTGTGTAATCGGTGGATATGACAGTCAACAAGGGACAGTTGATGTCGTAGAAATTTATGATTCCAAGACCGACACGTGGTCCATCGGTCAATCAATGCCTACTGCAAAACAGAATTTAACATCCTCCGTAATAGGAAATAAAATTTATGCAATTGGCGGGTATGATTTAACAACTATATATGATACCGTAGAAATCTATGATCTTCAAAGCGACACGTGGTCTACCAGCGCACCCATGCCTACTGCAAGATTTCACTTAACGTCTTCTGTCTCAGAAAATAAAATTTATGCAATCGGTGGATTAAATGTATCAAATCAAGCGATTGATACTGTAGAAATTTATGATGTACAAACAGACACTTGGTCTACAGGCACACCCCTGACTACTGCAAGAGGTTATTTAATGTCTTCCGTCGTCGGAAATAAAATCTATACAATTGGCGGCAGCAATAAAAGTAATTCTTTAGCAACCGTAGAATCTTTAGAGGTTGGCAGTACCAAAGTCGATTCTCCTTTACTGTCGGTATTGCTCAATATCGGCGAGACAGTACAGCTCAGCACGTCCTACGATTTAGGCAACAACAAAAACTTCACTTGGAGTTCCACAAATGAATCAGTCGCTGTGGTTGACGAAAACGGCAAAGTCACCGCAATAGCGGAAGGTACTGCAAATATCTATGCGCAAAATGCAGATGGAAGCTTTAAGGAATACATTCCGATCAAGGTAGTCGACGGTATCGCGGATGAATTACGGCTGGCGGTTCATTTAAAAACCACAGAGTCCGCTAACTTATATTTAGCAGATGATCCCAACACAGTAACTTGGAGCTCGATGGATGACAGCATTGCTTTTGTCTCCGCAGATGGTAAAGTTACTGCTGTAAAGAAAGGCTTAGCTATTATCAAAGGAGAACTTGACGGAACGTCATATCAGATATATGTCAGAGTGAATAATTGATACAAAATAATATAAATGGAGTGGGACTTTCCTGCTCTATTTTTTTGTCTAATAGTAAATATTATAAAAAATCAGGAAATGATGAAGTTACTTTTCCTCTATCTCCTCTACTATTTTTATTCTTAAAATTATCAAGTCAAGGCTGAAAAAGAAATCATGCCCTCTAACCCTTTATTGGTAATGCGTTATTTCTTTCACTAAATTCCAAACTTTAATTATATAATGGAAAAATATGAAAAAACAGAATTGTAATTCGATTCGCAGCATGTAACAATTTAACTAAACTATAGCAAAGAAAGAAGGAATAACATGAAACGAATTTTAGCAATTTTTATGACAGTATGCCTGGTATTTGGACTAACGAGCATGAGTGCCTGGGCGACAGAAGAACCCACCTGGCAAGAAGAAACACCTATGCCTACTGGAAGAGCTTGGGGAGGAGCTTGTACTGTAGAAAATAAAATTTATGTGTTCGGCGGAAATAATGGTAAATATCTTAATAGTGTGGAAATTTATGATACCAACACCGGCACTTGGTCTACAGGACAATCTATGCCCACTGCGAGACATCGCTTAACTTGTTCTGCAGTAGGAGATAAAATTTATGCAATTGGCGGATTTAATGGTACGTATCTTAATAGTGTGGAAATTTATGATACCAAAACTGACACTTGGTCTACAGGGCAATCCATTCCCACGCCTAGGGCTGTTTTAACCTCCTCCGTAGTGGGAGATAAAATCTATGTAATCGGTGGGCATAACAGCCAACAAGGAATAGTTGATACCGTTGAAATTTATGATACCAAAACTGACACTTGGTCTACAGGACAATCTATGCCCACCACCAGGTATGGTTTAACATCTTCAGCGTTAGGAGATAAAATCTATGCGATTGGTGGACAAAATTCAACAAGTTACATGGATACAGTAGAAATTTACGATACCAAGACTGACACTTGGTCTGTGGCCCAATCCATGATGACTGCAAGATATGAATTAACTTCTTCCCTAATAGGAAATAAAATTTATGCTATTGGCGGATATAATGGTACATATCTTAATAGTGTGGAAATTTATGATACCGAAACTGATACTTGTTCCACTGGTGAATCTATGCTTACTGCAAGAAGTAAATTAACTTCTTCCGTAGTTGGAAATAAAATTTATGCTATTGGCGGAAGAGATAACGATAATAATTTGTTAGCAACCGTGGAATCTTTAGAGGTTGGCAGTACAGAAAATTCTTCCTTGTTGTCGGTTTTACTTAACATTGGAGAGACGGTGCAGCTCAGCACTTCTTATGATTTAGACAACAACAAAAACTTCACTTGGAGTTCCACAAATGAAGCAGTCGCTGTAGTTGACGAAAACGGCAAAGTCACGGGGGTTTCAGAAGGTACTGCAAATATCTATGTACAAAATGCAGATGGCAGTTTCAAAGAGTACATTCCGATCAAAGTAGTTGACGGCATTGCGGATGAATTACGATTGGCGGTTCATTTAAAAAGCACAGAATCCGCTAACTTATATTTAGCAGATGATCCCGGCACAGTAACCTGGAGCTCGATGGATGACAGCATTGCTTCTGTGTCAGCAGATGGCAAAGTTACTGCTGTAAAGAAAGGGTTAGCCATTATCAAAGGAGAACTTGACGGAACATCATATCGGATATACGTCAGAGTCAATGAATAATACAAAATAATACAAATACAACAGCCTTCCAGGATCAGTGAATCATCCCAGAAGGCTGTTATTATTTTAAAGAAAAAATTTCCAAGTAAACAAGTGAAATAAAATCGTTCTATTTTAGTTTTATATTAAACCTTAGATTCAAGAGATTCCTGCAAAGCTTTTATCTCCTCTTCTTCTGCTTTGATTTTCTCACAAAGCAAAGCAAGCTCTCCTTCCAATTCCACTCCATTTTTATATGATGTATAAACCTTTTCCCCTATCTCAATCTGATACTCCTTTATAACGGACTTTTTCTGACTGATTTTTAAATTGATTTTAGCTGTTTCCATTACTTCTTCGGATTTTTTCATTGCGCTTCGGCTGAAATCCGTCATTTTATCTAAAAGTGCCATATAAGTTCCTCCTTCGTCTTGTCTATTATACATGAAACCAAGTTATTTTGCATATGTTTTTACATAAAGTATCAACTATGGAGGTAGCGTCTTGCGACACAATAAAAAACAGATTGTTATAAAAAAGAAATTTTTATTGCCGCTTCTTTTTTTCATACTCTTATTTTTATGCAGTGTATCCATTCTTCCTTTTGGTATCCACGTGTTTTCCCCTGCAAAAAAGGAACCGATTAAGTGGGTGGAATTTAACGTCCCTTATACCGTGATGGAAAAAGCAATGAAGATTGATATTCAGACGTATGAATCAGAAACACATATCGATTGGATTGAAGTTTTATCTTATCTCGCTGCAAAATATGGCGGTAATTTCAAACAATATAAAGCTTCTGATATGGACCAGCTTGTTGAAGAACTTAACAAAGGAGAATACACGGAGCATCTTGCCAAAAAAATGAACGCTGCTCTTTATCAATATTATCACAAAGCGTATTCCGCAATTTTAGGAGAATTTCTCGGTGAATATAAAGTCAAACTTCCAAAAAATAAAGAAAAAGACAGCGATTCCGGGGAATCCGAAATGATTTGGCAAAAAAAATATGGATTGAAAGCATTCTCACCGGTCGCTGCCGGATATTATTACAGTGATTTTGACGACTTTGGAAATGGCAGAACTTACGGATACGCAAGACGTCACTTAGGTCACGACTTAATGATAGGAAGCGGTACACCGATCATCTGCGTCGAGAGCGGCATTGTAGAAGCGCTGGGATGGAATCAATACGGTGGATGGCGCATTGGCATTCGAAGCTTTGACGGCGTTCGGTATTATTACTATGCACACCTGCAAAAAAATCACCCCTACGCATCTAATTTATATATCGGAAAAGCAGTTACCGCAGGAGATGTCATCGGTTATTCCGGTCAAACCGGATACAGCCGCAAAGAAAACACGAATAATATTGATACCCCTCACCTGCACTATGGTATGCAGCTGGTTTTCGATGAAGATAAAAAAGACAGTCCAACTCAAATATGGATCAATCTTTATGATATTACACGTCTTTTATCCAACCATCGAGCTGACGTAGTAAAAGTAGAAGATTCAAAAGAATTTACAAGAAAATATGCGTTCTATGAAATAGATAAAGATGAAAAAAATAAAACAACATCTGATCCAAAGTTAGAAGACGAAACGGCTTTGACAATGAATCAATCCAGCACACCGGAAGATAAAATTGCCGTTCCGATCATCATGTACCATGGGCTTGTCAAAGATAAATCCGTCCAAAATAAATTTATGATTGATCCATCCCTTTTTGAGTCTGATTTGACTTATCTAAAAGAAAAAGGATATACAACTATGTTTGTCTCTGATTTGATTAAATGTGTAAAAAAGGGAAAGGCATTTCCGAAAAAGCCGATCATACTCACCTTTGACGACGGTTATTACAACAATTACTTATATGCTTTTCCTGCTTTGAAAAAAAATAATATGAAAGCCGTAATTTCCATCATTGGACGATATACCGACGAATACAGCGAAAACGGCGTGGAGCAACCAAATTATTCTCATGTGACTTGGGATCAAATCAACGAGATGATCGAATCAGGCTGTGTCGAAATTCAAAATCATACTTACGATATGCACACTTATGATGCCGGTCGAAAGGGTTCACTTCAAAAAGGCGGAGAATCCGTCGAAGCTTACGGTGCTGTATTAGATTCAGATATTGGTTATCTGCAAAAGCATATTGAAGAAAAGACAGGCACAAAGCCAAACACCTTTACTTACCCGTTTGGCTTTTACAATAAAAATTCAGAAGAATTTATGAAAACCTTTGGATTTGACGCTACATTAATCTGCGAAGGAAGAATTAATTACATTTCAAAAAAAGAAAGAAATCCAGATGAATTATACCGTTTGGGACGCTTTTTACGTGAACCAAACTGTTCCAGTGCGGATTTCTTCCAAAAAAACGGCATTCAATAAGAGGCAGAGTTCTCACAGCTCCAACTCGTACATGACCATAGCCAGTGCTGCTATCCCAGCTGTCTCCGTACGTAAAATTGTCTTTCCAAGTGTTGCACAGCTTGCACCGATTTCCTGAAAGGTGCAAGCTTCTTCCTCTGAAAATCCACCTTCCGGCCCAATGAGCAGAGCGATTTTTTTTAAAGGAGCTCTGCTTTCTTTTTTTGCTGCCGCAGAACGAAGAACTTGTTTGATTGTTATCTTTTCTTCATTTTCATAAAGGAAAAGAACCAAATCATGTTCC
The DNA here is from genome assembly GCF_035621135.1 of Sinanaerobacter sp. ZZT-01. Lineage (NCBI taxonomy): Bacteria > Bacillati > Bacillota > Clostridia > Peptostreptococcales > Anaerovoracaceae > Sinanaerobacter > Sinanaerobacter sp. ZZT-01. The sequence goes on along the minus strand of NZ_CP141728.1, from coordinate 2,606,142 downwards.
TTCATTACACGCGCAAAGACATCTTTCGTATAAAGCGGGCTTTCAATTTGAGGAATTCTTCCTCTTTTACACTGTTTCACTGCTTCATCCGCTATTTTCTGCCAGCGCACCAATTTATTTTTGAAGTTTCCCTTTTCCGTAACCACAGTCCGCTGCATAAAGACCGGAATGATACGCCAAATACCGAGTTCTACCGCTTTTTGGATGATCGTCTCCATTTTCCCTTGTTTTGGAATGCCTTGATATAAGCTTACCTGAATTTCCGGTTCCCTGCTGAAGTTTTGTTTATCATGAATCTTTCCTAAAATCTGTTCACTGCTGATTTCATTTAATTCAACTTGATACTCATATTGTTCAGAGTCAGATACCTCAATAAAATCACCTGCTTTCAGCCGAAGTACTTTCATAATATGCCTGATATCGCTTTGATCCGTAATCTCAATGAAATTCTCTTTTACGGCACTCTTCTCTACAAAAAATCGACTCATCCCGTTCTCCTTTTTCCCAGATAAAACTTTCTATCTAACGTTTTTGTGCTACAATGGCACACCATTCTCCCTCTTCTGCGATCTCTAAGATTTCAAATCCGCAATTTTGAATGGAATGAGAAACCTGATTTTTTTTCTCAACTAAAATTCCCGAAGAAATATATATCCCTCTCCCCTTCAAATGCTTGGATACATCCTTTGATAAAAGCATAACTAAATCAGCCATGAGATTTGCCACCACAATATCCGCCTGAACTGCAAGACCCTTCGTCAAATCTCCTTGAAACACTTCAATCTGAGACTCTAAACAGTTCATCTGTACGTTTTCTTTTGCCACATCCACAGCAATCGGGTCAATTTCAACACCTTTTACCGTCTTGACTCCCAGAAGAGCCGCAGCAATCGATAAAATGCCGGAACCACAGCCGACGTCCAAAACAATTTCATCGGAAGAAGCAATATATTTCTCCAGCATACGAATGCAGAGCGTAGTTGTCGGATGCGTTCCCGTTCCAAAAGCCATGCCCGGATCAATCTCAATTACAAGCTCCGAATTTTCTTTTTTTTCGTAATCTTCCCAAGACGGTTTTACAACAAAACGATCTGTAATGTGCGTCGGTTTAAAATATTCTTTCCATTTATCACGCCAGTCTTCATCACAAACCTCCGTTACAGAAAGCTCCAGCCTTCCATAGTCCGTTCCGGCTTCTTCTGCATCTCTTTTTACAGTCTCTAATGCGTGTCGAAAGCATTGCATCGTCTTCTGTCCTTCTTCGGAACACTCTAAATAAAAAGTAAGATTGGGTTCCACATTTGACAAATTCAATACACTTTCATCGACATAGTCCCATTCATAGGAGTTTTTCTTGTCTAAAAAATCCCTTAAATCGTCTGGGTTTTCCGTAACAAAATCGGTAATCCCCATAGATAACAACATGCCGCTTGCCATTTCCAGTCCGATTTGATTTGTATACAGCCTTATTTCAAAATACCTCACTTCAGACTCCTTTCCGGTTGCTTTCCGTTTTATGTATGATTGCAATTGTAACGTTTCCCTATTACAGAAAAGCGATTTCTTTGAAAGCTACAAAAATATCAATTCTTCTGCGATATTTCCTATCAGATAAAAAAGCAGCATTTCTCCGGCTCTGTAGCTCTACAGACGGACAAGAAATGCTGCTTTTTAAGCCTTTTATTTGAATAACTCTTTCATTGTCTCTGAAAAACTTTTTCTTTTTGCATATCCATCATGATTTAAGGATTCTCCGAATTCTTCAATCATCTTTTTCTGCTTTCCACTTAGTTTCGTTGGAACCTCAAGAATGACCTTCACATATAAATCACCGTATTTCCCGGAACGAAGGCTCTTGACACCTTTTCCTTTTAAACGAAATACCGTATCAGGCTGTGTTCCTGCAGGTATCTTATAAGCTACCTTATCCGAAAGAGTCGGAACTGTAATCTCCGCACCCAAAGCTGCCTGTGTAAAGGTGATTGGCATATCCAGCCACAAATCATTGCCCTTTCGTTTAAAGAGCTTATGAGGAGAAACCGCAATGACTAAATACAAATCGCCATTTGGCCCTCCATTTGTACCAGGTTCTCCCTGTCCTCGAATCGGAATGACGCTGTCATTATCCACTCCAGCAGGAATATCAACTGAGATGGTAACCGTCTTTCGAATCTTCCCGCTTCCATTACAAGAATGGCAAGGCTTTTCAGTAATTTGTCCACTGCCGCCACAGCGATCACAGGTATGCGAACTTGCAAATTGTCCAAACGGAGTATTCTGTACGGTACGAACTTGACCGGAACCATTGCAATTCGGGCACGTTACTTTAGATGTACCCTTTTCCGCTCCGCTTCCGCCGCATTCTTCACAAGCTACATACTTATTCAGCTGTACCTGTTTTTTTGTACCAAACGCAGCTTCTTCAAAAGTAATATTCATTTGCTTTTGAAGATCCTGTCCCTTTCTCGGTCCATTTCTTCTTGACTGAGAGAATCCGCCGCCAAAAGCACCGCCGAACAAATCGCCGAATATATCTTCAAAACCGCCAAATCCAGAGAAGCCGCCAGAACCACCGCCGCCAAATCCGGCATTCGGATCCACTCCGGCAAACCCAAACCGATCGTATTTATCCTTCTTTTGAGGGTCGGAAAGTATCCCGTATGCTTCGTTTACTTCTTTAAATTTTTCTTCTGCTATTTTATCTCCTGGATTTCGATCTGGGTGAAATTCCATAGCTTTTTTACGAAAAGCAGATTTAATTTCTGCTTCCGTAGCCCCTTTTTTTATTCCAAGGACTTCGTAGTAGTCTCTTTTGTCTGCCATTATATCATATCCCCCATCTATTAGTTATAACTTACTTAGTTTAAAGGGTAAAGCACTTCTCGTCAAGAGAAGTGCCTCTAATTTCCCTATAAAACTTATTTATTGTCATCTACGACTTCATAATCTGCATCGACAACATTATCTCCGCTCGGGCCTTCCTGCTGACCGCCAGCAGCCGCATTTGGATCAAAACCGCCTGCTGCACCTGCTGCATTCGGATCAGCTCCTGCTGCCTGTGCCTGCTGATATAGTTTAGTTGAAACAGCATGGAATTCATTTGTCAGTGTCTCTGTTTTCGCCTTGATTTCCTCAATGTTGTTTCCCTCTAAAGCCTTACTTAAGGCTTCTTTTGCCTCGTCTATCTTTGCTTTTTCATCAGCAGATAACTTATCTCCTAATTCGTTTACGCTCTTCTCTGTCTCATAAATCAATGTCTCTGCACGATTTCTTGATTCAATTTCTTCTTTCTTCTTTTTGTCTTCTTCCGCATACTGCTCAGCTTCCTTAACCTTCTGCTTGATTTCATCGTCGGAAAGCTTGCTGGAAGAAGAGATGGTGATTCTCTGTTCCTTACCGGTTCCCATATCCTTTGCACTTACATTTACAATACCATTGGCATCAATGTCAAAAGTAACTTCAATCTGAGGCACACCACGAGGTGCAGATGGAATTCCGGAAAGCTGGAAACGTCCTAAAGTGATATTATCACTTGCCATTTCTCTTTCACCCTGTAATACGTGAATATCAACTGCCGTCTGATTATCCGCAGCCGTTGAAAATACCTGGCTCTTCTTCGTCGGAATCGTAGTATTTCTTTCAATGAGCTTAGTAGCCACACCGCCTAATGTTTCAATTGACAAAGAAAGCGGGGTAACATCCAGAAGCAATACGTCTTTCACTTCTCCGGTCAAAACGCCTGCCTGTACGGAAGCACCGATTGCTACACATTCATCCGGATTAATACCCTTAAATGGATCTTTTCCAGTAACCTTTTTAACGGCATCCTGTACTGCCGGAATTCTTGTAGACCCACCTACCAAAATGACTCTCTCTAAGTCAGACATCGTTACGCCGGCATCCTTCATTGCCTTCTGCATTGGCTCAATGGTTCTATTTACAAGATCCGCTGTAAGCTGATCGAATTTTGCTCTGGTAATATCCATGTTCAAATGTAACGGGCCGTCGGCATTGACTGTAATAAATGGCAGATTGACGTTTGTCGTCTGTGAAGAGGATAATTCTTTCTTCGCTTTTTCTGCTGCTTCCTTCAATCTTTGCAGTGCCATCTTATCTTTTCTAAGATCAATACCATTTTCCTTTGCAAAGCTGTCTGCAATGAAATTCATAACTGCATTATCAAAATCATCACCGCCCAGCTTCGTATCTCCATTGGTTGCCAGTACTTCAAATACACCATCACCAAGTTCCAAAATGGAAACGTCGAAGGTACCGCCTCCTAAGTCATATACTAACACCTTATGATGTTCCGTATCCTTATCCAATCCATAAGCAAGAGCTGCTGCAGTTGGTTCGTTAATAATTCTTTTTACATCTAGCCCTGCAATTTTTCCGGCATCCTTTGTTGCCTGCTTCTGGCCGTCTGTAAAATACGCCGGAACTGTGATAACTGCTTCTGTGATCTTTTCGCCTAAATAGCTTTCAGCATCCGCTTTTAATTTAGATAAAATCATAGCGGAAATATCCTGCGGCGTATAGGATTTTCCATCAATATCTACCTTATGTTCCGTACCCATGTGTCGTTTTATGGATGCGATGGTTCGATCCGGATTTGTGATTGCTTGTCTTTTCGCTGTCTCACCAACCAAACGTTCTCCACTTTTTGCAAAGCCAACTACAGATGGTGTTGTTCTATTTCCTTCTGCATTTGTAATGACGGTAGGTTCGCCACCTTCCAATACTGATACACATGAATTTGTTGTACCTAAGTCTATACCGATTACTTTACCCATAATATACATCTCCTTTTTCACATTTTCATTGTTATACTTATTTGTCTTACTATTTTTTGCATTTTTTACTGATTTTTATTCTGCTACTTTAACCATGGAAGGCCTAATCACCTTTCCATTCAGCAGATACCCCTTTTGTAAAACGGCTGTTACTTTGCCGCTTTCGTATTCAACGGAATTCTCAGTCATCACCGCATGGTGATAATTGGGATCAAACGCTTCCCCTTCTGCCTTAATCTCTTCAACATTACTTTTTTCAAGTACCCCCTTAAATTGTTTGAAAATCATTGCCATGCCCTCTAACATCTTTGGATCTTTGCAATCCTCACCGTGTGCAATGGCTCTTTCAAAATTATCTATTACATCAAGCAATTCTGTCACGATTTTCTCGTTGGCATATGCATAAATGTCACTTTTCTCTTTTTCAACTCTTCGTTTATAATTCTGAAAATCTGCTGCTAAACGAAGATAACGAGTCTGAATATCCTCTTCTTCTTTCGTTACCTCTTTCTCTTTTTGGGCAGCTTCTTCTCCATTCTTCACTTTTTCCGTGTCTGTTTCATCTACAGCAGCTTCTTCTGTAGCTTCATGCTTAGCTTCCGCATTCTTAACCCCTTCTTCTACTGTGGAATCCTTCACCTGCGCTTCTTCCTGATTATTTTTCATCCTCATCTTTTCCTCCCTCTAATTGAAATGCTTGGCTTATATTGTCTGTCATGTATTTTATAACAGATGTAACTTCATCATACTTCATTCTCGTAGGTCCAATCACGCCTAACTTACCAATCAGCTTTCCATTTATTCGATAGTCTGCTGTGATTAAACTGCAATCATTTAAAATCTCATCGCTGTTTTCATCGCCGATCGTAATGACGATCCCATTGTCGCGATTTACAAGTACATCGGTAAAGTGCTGTCTTTGATGGAGCATTTGTAAAAACACCTTTGCTTTTTCTATATTGTTATACTCCGGTATTGAAAAAATATTGGTAAGCCCTTCCAAATACAAATCTACATTTAACATATTTTCTAACGTTGCTAAAAAATCCGGCATAATACTTTCTGCTAATTTTGAAAGTGCCTTCAAATCTTTTTCAAACGATTTTATAATATCCAGTGTAAGAATATCACTCAAAGCTCTTCCTTTATAATTATGCGTCATGACCTTCGACAGTAAGACGAGATTTTCTTCCGTATAAGGCACTTTTATTTTTAAAGCTGTATTGGAGACTTTACCATTTTCCGCTACAATCATAAGAACGACTGTCGACTCATCCACCGGTAAAAGATTAATATATTTTAACCGATTTTCATCCTGTTTCGGACTGATCGCAAAGGATGTCAAATTTGTCAATTCTGACAATAGAGCTGCTGCATGTTCAATTGTCCGATCCAGCTCAGTGATATTCGATGTCAATTTTTGTGAGATTGCTCTCTTTTCGTCTTCCGGAAGCTCATAATCCTTCATGAGCTGATTTACATATAATCGATATGCTTTTGCCGACGGAACACGTCCAGCGGAAGTATGCGGATGCGTTAAATAACCCATTTCCTCTAAATCAGACATCTCATTGCGTATCGTTGCAGGACTGATTCCCATGTTATATTTTTTGGAAAGGGTGCGGGAGCCTATCGGTTCTGCGGAACAAATAAAATCTCCAACGATAGCCTGCAATATTTTTAATTTTCTTTCATTTAAATCCATTCGACTCACCGCATTTCAAATATATTTTTAATTTGTTAGCACTCTATTTGGGTGAGTGCTAACTATAATCTAAATTTACCATTGACATATTATATTGTCAATAGATTTCCAAAATATTTTTTAATTTTTTTATTCTTTTCTTTGAGCAAATAAAGTTTATGATATAATAAATAGGTCATTTGGAACAAAATCAATCGATTTTATTTCGGATGTATCGATTATATCCAATTGAAGTAAACAGAAAGCGATTTGCACTTATCATAGAATAAATACGTCTCAAGTAACAAGATCAACGCATTTTATCTGAAATGTATTTATTGATTCGTTATGAAGCAAACCATATAGTAATAGTATTCATTTATTCTTTGGATTTTATAACTTTATTAGACAGATAGGAGATGCGTAAACATGGATCATAAAATTATCATCACCATTGCCCGCGAATATGGCAGCGGCGGCCGAGAAATCGGTAAGCAATTAGCGGAACAGTTAAAGATTCCCTTCTACGATAAAGAATTGATTACCCGAACAGCGGAAGAAAGCGGTATTGATCCGGATCTTTTTGAAAATGCGGATGAAAAACCCTCAAATCCGTTTTGGACCTCTTTAGCGTTTAATATCGGTACCTTTGGAAGTCACATTCCTACCATAAATGACTTGCCTATGAATGACCGCTTGTTCTTACTGCAATCAAAGACGATACGAAAAATCGCCGAGGAAGGCTCCTGTGTGATTGTCGGCAGATGCGCTGACTATATACTGGAAAAAGAAGAAAATATCATTCGTTTCTTCATTCATGCAGATCGGGAGGATAAACTAAACCGCGTCATCCATTCCTACGGAATCCCTGAAGAAGGTGCGCAAGAATTTATGAAAAAAACAGATCGGCGGAGGGCTACTTATTATGACTATTATGTGGGTGAAAAGTGGGGTCAAATAAACCGTTATGACCTATCCATCAATAGCAGCACCCTTGGTATCCAATCTACGGTCGACCTACTCTTAAAATTTGTAAAACAGATAAACGCTTAAAATACAAAGAGGTAAAGTTTTAAAGCTCTACCTCTTTTAGTTTCCATTTTCTCTCCTGCTTCTTTAGCCTTGCTACCAGCTCAAGGCCTCTTCGTCAATCACCATAATCAAATTGGGATGCATTATGCTTTCAGTTCCCATCTTGATCCATTCCCCTATTCAATCTCGGGTAATAACTCTACATATACATCGTGAAATTCTTCCATCAATGCCAGCTCTATTTCTCTCTGTACGGAAGCCCACTCAGAAATACTTATGGTATCTTTGTTCGAAGTTACATAAATCGAGACCCAAAATCTCCGCCCCATCCGCATAATATCATACGTTACCATAGATATTTTTTCTCCAAATGTGTGTTTTTGCAGCACTTCATCAGAAATTTGTTTGATTTGACTTACTACTTCTTGTTCCGGAGCCATTAAAAACAAATCGTTCATCCCATTTAAAACCAGGCGAATCGGTGTTGGCAAAATGAAAAAAGTTAAAACGATTGCAGCAGCGGAGTCCAAGTACGGTGTGAGCGTTTTTACTGCCTCCGTATGGAAAATTGCAGGAATAAAAAACGCACATGCCATTCCCATACTCGCAATGGTGTCAATCCACCATCCGCTGATTTCCACATCCACCATCGGCGACTGTAACCCACAATTCATCCGCTTCAGCCAAATTACAATTAAAATTCCTAAAATCGCAGCAAACAATTCAAAATATGCGACCAGTGTAAAATTGACGTGACTGCCCCCCTGTAAAATAATCTGTATATTATTTACAACCAGTCCGACAGTAACCGCAAGAAGCATGAAACCTTTAATCACAAGAAGCCACGTCTCAACTTGTGCATAACCAAATGGTCTTTTTTCAGTCATTGGCTTATATAATAACGGTACCAGTCTTAAAGAAATTACAATGGTCACCAGTTCTGCTGCATCATATGCTGAATCCATTAATACGGCCTGCGAGTGTGTCCTCAAAGCCATATAAAACTCCAAAAGAACAAAGAGAATCGCTCCCCACATCGAAACTCTTAAGGCTTTTTGCTCGAACCTGATTCTATCCTCGTTCGAATCCATAAAAATACCCCTTTCCCTTTTTTATGATTGCACCTAAGAAGTCCTCCTCTATTTTATATTTCTTCTTATTGATTCGAACATTTCGTTAATTTTTCTAAATTATCAATGACCTTTTTATGAAATTCACACTCAAAGTTGCATACCTTTTTCAGCCGAATCCATCGCATCCATAAGACACTGCAATCTGTTTTTGCAATGATTTTTGCTTCTGATTGAATGGATTTTCCCTCATCAAAGCAAAAATCAAATAATTCTCCTGCGTCAGTGAGTATACTCTTATCTTTATAAATGCTCTGTGCGATTCCGGAAACAACCATTCCCGTAAAATACAGTGCTTCACCTTCCTCTGCGATGGTCTCCCCTGCTCGATATGTCTTCACATTTCCGTCAACGCACTTAAATAGCCATTCCAAATCTTTTGATTCCTTGATTCCATAGAATAAAGGTGTTGTTTTCAATAATTCTAAATACTGCTTCATTTTCATTCTCCTTTGCCCCCCTTTAATAAGGGACGGTACGTAGTCGTAGTTTTATCAAAAATTTATTCTGCTTCTGCCCAAGCCAAGGCTGCGGAGACAGCACGCCTCCAGCCTTTTAAGAGCTGCTTTCGTGTCTCTTCTTTCATAGAGGCTTCAAAACGTCTTTCCATCCTCCAATTTTCTCTGATTTCATTTTTATCTTTCCAATATCCAACAGCCAGACCAGCCAAGTAAGCGGCTCCCAGTGCTGTCGTTTCAGTGCAAATCGGTCTTTCCACGGGGCAATGTATGATGTCCGCCTGAAACTGCATCAACAAATTGTTTGCACAGGCACCTCCATCAACCTTTAAAGTTGTTAAGCTCACACCGGAATCTTGCTCCATCAGTTGCAGTACCTCTTGCGTCTGATACGCTATCGATTCTAAGGTAGCCCGTATAATATGTTCCCGGTTTGCACCTCTGGTCAAGCCAACTAGCATTCCTCTTGCATACGGATTCCAGTAAGGTGCACCAAGCCCGACAAATGCAGGAACCAAGTATACTCCATTCGAATCTTCCACTTTACCTGCCAGCTCCTCTGACTCTGCGGAGGATGCTAACAGTTTGCATTCATCACGCAGCCATTGAATTGCCGCTCCGCCGATAAAAATAGAGCCTTCCAAAGCGTACTCTACTTTTCCGTCTATTCCCCAGGCAATCGTTGTCAAAAGACCATTTTCAGAATACACGGGCTGGCTTCCTGTGTGCATCAGCAGAAAACAACCTGTTCCATAAGTATTTTTTGCCATTCCTTCCGTAAAGCAGGTTTGCCCAAACAAGGCAGCCTGCTGGTCTCCTGCAGCACCGGAAATTGGAATTTCACTCCCAAATACAGAAGGATCCGTGTTCCCGTAAATACCGCTGGAAGGCTTCACCTCAGGAAGCATTTTTTTAGGGATCGAAAAGAAAGATAAAATCTCTTCATCCCATTTCAGTGTCTGAATATTAAAAAGCATCGTTCTTGCTGCATTGGAATAATCAGTTGCGTGAATCTTTCCTTTTGATAAATTCCATATAAGCCAGGTATCTATCGTTCCAAAAAGCAGCTCTCCTTTTTCTGCCCGCTCCCGTGCTCCCTCTACATGGTCTAATATCCATTTTAATTTTGTCGCAGAAAAATATGCATCAATCAGCAACCCTGTTTTCTTGTGAAAAAAATCAGTTAGACCTTGTTCTTTTAAAGTATCACAATACGGTGCTGTTCTTCTGCACTGCCAAACCAAAGCCGGATGAATCGGCAATCCCGATATTTTGTCCCACACCACCGTTGTTTCTCTTTGATTTGTAATGCCGATTGCTGCGATATCTTTGTACGTTGCCTGCACTTTATACATCGCTTCTTGTGCCACTCCAATTTGTGTCGACCAGATTTCCATCGCATCATGCTCAACCCATCCCTGTTTTGGATAATGCTGACGAAATTCCTTCTGCGCCAAAGTAACCATTTCACCCTGCCGATTAAATAGAATGCAGCGTGAGCTTGTAGTTCCCTGATCGAAAGCCATAATGTATTTTCCTGTCTTATGATTCATAGTCTCCCCTCCTAAACCAGTTCTCTCAGTACAGTATTACTTAAGTCCAATCCTTTTTTTGTAAACCGAAGATATGATTTCCCCTGTTCAAGAAGACCTCGTTCCTGAAAGGAGCGAAGTACTTCTCCGAAAAGATTTTCAATCGGTTCACCAAAACTCTTTTCAAATTCCGTCAAATCGATTCCTTCTATTTTACGAAGCCCTGTAAATAGATAATCCGATATAGAATCTTTTCTCGTATTTTTATGAGTAGTCTCCACATAATTTCCTTCCAGATAATCCCTCATACTTCTGGTATTACTGAATCGAACACCTTTTATATAAGAGTGTGCCCCCAAACCCATGCCTAAATAGTCCGCCATAGACCAGTATTTTAAATTATGACGGCATTCATAACCCCGTTTTGCAGCATTTGATATTTCATAATGGATGTATCCATTTTTATCTAGTTCCTCAATTGTCTGATGGTACATCTTTCGGTCATCATTATCCGAAACTTGATTGAACTTTCCTGCCTTATATTGTTCATAAAACGGTGTTCCCTCTTCAATCTGCAAGCTGTAAAAAGATACATGCTTTGGCTGCAAGTTTAATACCTCTTTTACATCCTGTTGAAACATTTGAACCGATTGACCCGGTACGCCAAAGATTAAATCAGCATTAATATTTTCAAACCCACAGCAGCAGGCTGTATCGTACGTTTTAAAAAAATCATCTCGAGTATGTATTCTCCCCATGAATTCCAAAACAGCATCATTTAATGACTGGCATCCAATGCTCAGCCGATTGATTCCCATACGCCAATAGGATTCCAATTTTTGTTTTGTTAAAGTTCCCGGGTTGCATTCGATCGTAACCTCCACATTCTTATCGATACAAAAACAATCATATATCTTTTTCAGAATGGTCTCTGTTAACGATTCTGTAAGCAGAGAAGGTGTTCCTCCGCCGATAAAAATAGTATCTACTGTATAATCACTCTCTTTGAGATTATATGCTTCCATTTCTTTTTGTAGTGCCTGAATATATTGCTCCTGCTCTTTCAAATCATATCCGCTGAACGAAAGGAAGTCACAGTAATTGCACTTTTTTAAACAAAATGGTATGTGAACATACAATCCTAATTTCTGTTTTCCTCTGCGCATTTTTATCCCCTTTAAATAAAAAATATATTTTCTTTGAAATATGCGGAAGTATCGGTCTTTAATGATATTTCCCATCTATAAAAAAGGATGCTTTTTCAATAAAACATCCTTTTTTCTTGCTCAAAATCATTTAACTACTTGTTATCATCGTATTTCAACACAGCAGTAAACGCCTCCTGCGGAACCTCCACTGTTCCAAACTGCCGCATCCTTTTCTTCCCCTCTTTTTGCTTTTCAAGGAGCTTTCTCTTTCTTGAAATGTCTCCACCGTAGCATTTTGCCAATACGTCTTTACGCAAAGCACGCACCGTTTCCCGGGCAATAACCTTCTGCCCGATCGAAGCCTGAATCGGTACTTCAAATTGATGCATCGGAATAATTTCCTTTAACTTCTCACAGACAAATCGCCCTCTTGCATATGCTTTAGATTCATGTACAATCATGGAAAATGCATCCACAAGGTCTTTATTTAACAAGATGTCCATCTTTACAACGTTGGATTTTTCATAGCGCACAAATTCATAATCCAAAGATCCATAACCACGTGTCTTTGACTTCAATGCATCAAAGAAATCATAAATTACTTCATTCAAAGGCATTTCATAGTGAAGCACTACCCGCATTTCCGTGATATACTCCATATGAATCATCTTTCCTCTTCGTTCTTGGCAGATTTCCATAATTGCACCGACATAATCCTTCGGAATCATAATATCTGCTTTAACGATGGGTTCTTCTATGTGGTCAATTTCAATCGAGTTTGGTAAATTCGAAGGGTTTTGAATCATCTCTACATCACCATTTTCCATAATGACTTTATAGATAACACTCGGAGAAGTGGTAATGATTCCCAGATTGAATTCGCGTTCTAATCGTTCTACGATAATTTCCATATGCAGTAAACCTAAAAATCCGCAACGAAATCCAAAACCTAAAGCCGTCGAAGTTTCCGGCTCAAATAAAAATGCTGCATCATTTACTTGGAGCTTTTCCAAAGCGTCTCTGACGTTTTCATATTTTTCACCTTCTGCAGGATAGATTCCGCAATATACCATCGGCTGCACTTTTTTATAGCCGGGCAGAGGTGACTCTGTCGGATTCTCATCCAAGGTAATCGTATCACCTACACGTGCATCTGCAACCTGCTTAATGCTTGCACACACATAGCCAACCGATCCAGCATTCAATTCTTTTACCGCAACCGGTCCCGGCGCATAAACACCAACTTCTGTCACCTCATATTTTTTCTTCGTATTCATCAAGCGGATCATGTCGCCTTTTTTTATCCGTCCGTCAAAAACGCGCGTATAGATGACCACACCCTTATAATTGTCATAATAGGAATCAAAGATCAAAGCTTTCAGCTTTTCATCCGGATTTCCCTTGGGTGCTGGAATCTTTGCAACAACCGCCTCCAAAACATCCCCAATGTTTAAGCCTTCCTTCGCTGAGATCAAAGGGGCATCTTGTGCTTCAATGCCAATCACATCTTCGATCTCTTCCTTGACCGCGTCAGGGCTTGCACTCGGCAAATCTATTTTATTGATGACAGGCAGTATTTCCAAGTTTTCATTCAATGCCAAGTACACATTCGCAAGCGTCTGCGCTTCCACCCCCTGCGTCGCATCCACAACAAGAACCGCACCTTCGCATGCGGCCAAGCTTCGAGATACTTCATAAGTAAAATCGACGTGTCCGGGTGTGTCTATTAAATTGAAAATATATTCATGTCCGTCCTTTGCTTGATAGACCAAACGGGTTGTCTGCAATTTAATGGTAATTCCTCTTTCCCGTTCCAGATCCATATTATCTAAAAATTGCTCCTTCATCTCACGATGGGACACAACGCCGGTCTGTTCCAGCATACGATCTGCCAGTGTTGATTTACCATGGTCTATGTGAGCAATAATGCTAAAATTTCGAATGTACTGCTGATAAGCGTCCATATTTCCTCCAAAAAATAAAGTTAGAGCGATGAAAAAATCAATTATGACTCTTCTGCTCTAAAATTATACCATAATGGGCATTAAAATTACAAGATTTGTGTAGGAAAATCCACCGGAATCTCTCCCTCTCCATCCTCGCTTTCTTCCCCTTTTTTTAAAGAGTTCATTCCACTGTTTGCCAAAAATTCCTGTGTCTTTTCAGCAAATGCTTGTAAAACCTTTTTCCCTTCTTCTTGAAATGTTTCTACTTTCATAAAGAATTCTTTTGAGTTCACAGTCCATTCATTGCCTAAGAAACCGAACATTAAATGCTCTTCATCCACTCGCCTTATCTGCAAACTGAGTTTTCCTTCTTTCATCATCATATCTTCATATGCCGTATCTACCTGTATCAGAGCACAAACAGCCAAAATGATGAGCATAGCAAGAACAAAAGAGCGTCCTCTTTGGTCTTTTTTTTCTTTCGTATACATTATTCTACTCCTTACTCCATTTACTCCATTTCTTGTATGTAAGAAGCCAGCACATCTGCAAAATATTTTCCTGTCAGCTTTGCTTGATCGATTGTATTTTCATTATTTCCTACTTCAAGCAGTAAATAATGATCGCTCACATATTCGTTAAAACGATACTCTTTTTCTATAATTCTACCGGAAAATCCGGGATATAATTGATCTGCTTTTGCATTTATTTGATTCGCAAACCCTTTCAGCTGGTCATAATTGGCATTTCCTTTACCGATTACTAAGCTGTATTTTGCAATTGTACTGCCTTGAACCTGCATTGTCTTTCCGACATTTCCGGCATATGCGGCTGCATCTCGATGCAAATCGATCACGATTTTAATCGATGGATTTTTTGCCAAATACGATTGCAGTGTTTGAAGAGAACGCGCGTAGGACTGGTTATATGAAGGTGAGTCGTGTAATGTCTTATCATGAATGACCGGAATCCCTTTTTGTTCCAGTTCTTTCGTTAAAATATTTCCAACTTCACGAACCGTCCCCGCTTCCTCAAGGCGGTGAAAATTACCCTCACTCATCGGCTGGTAGGATTCTGTTGCATGCGTATGAACAATCAAGACAACTGGATTCTTACTTTCTTCCGTATCTAATACTGCGACTGCCTCCGGTTCTTCTTTGGCTGGTTCCGTTATTTCTTCCTGATTTACTGCTTGATCCTCAGAATCATCCGTATCCTCTTTAATATTTTCATTTTGTGCCACTAGCTTATCGTCCTTGTTATCTCCATCCTCTTTGGAAAGAGACGGAAAGGACAACTGTAAGACACCCTTTAAAGAACGATTGACATTGTCTCCAGAAGTCCGTCTTCCTTTACTTCCCCGATTGACAGAAGAAAACAGATCTTGAACATGAAACGTTTCACTTACCTGTTCAGATCTTCCAGCGTCTTTGTCCATGAAATATAGTTCTGTGGCAGCTGCTAAGAAAAAGCAAAGAAAAGCAACTACCACAATTCCGCCCTTGCTCACAGCTCTGCTTGCATACCGTCTTCTCCTCATATATCTCTTCTCCCCCGATGTTTCCCTCTCTAAAACTTCTTAGAGTTTCTTTTCTCTTAAGAGTATATGCCGGGATGAAGCGCAATATTTATAGCATCTGCAATTATCTCAGAAAAATCATGAATGGATTGATCGATATCGGATGTCGTAACAATCATTTCCAGCCCGGTATCATCTAAATATTTTTCCGCTTCTGCCGCATCGCTTAAATATCCGGATAAGGAATCCAAAACCATAGTTCCTGCATCAATGACCGTAGGAACACCGATTGCAATTACTTTTCTCCCAATACTTTCTTCGGTTAAATTCTTACGCATATTACCGGTACCTGCACCCGGTGAGATTCCGGTATCTGTAATTTGTATCGTTGTTCCGATGCGTTCTACATTCCGTGCTGCCAGTGCATCGATCGCAAGCACCACTTCAGGCTGTGCAATTTGTGCCGCGCCCTGAATCAATTCTGCCGATTCCATCCCGGTCGAAGCCATAACTCCAGGGCATAATGCACTGACGCACCCCTGTTCTTCGTCCCCATCTACGTTATACAAAAGGAACAAATGTCTCGTCACTCGAATTTTAGATACCGTATGCGGTCCCAAAGCGTCTGGCGTAACCTTTTCATTCCCAAGTCCAATTACAAGAACCTTTAGATGATAATGAAACGGAACCAATTTTTTCAATTCATTCCCTACTGCCTTTGCGGCTACTTTTTTTAAATCTTCTGCGCCATTTGCAGCTTTTGGCAATTCAATTGTGATATAACTTCCCATCGGTTTCTGCATGACTGCGCTGCCGTTTTCATCTGCGATTTTAATTCTGGTAACATTGATTCCTTCCTCGTAGCTATCCGTATCCACTTCGACTCCCGGAATTTCAATTTTTTGTCCATTATTTTTTGCATCATACATTTCTTTATTTTCAATTGCTAAGTCTGTTCGAATCATTTTTTGTGCACCTCACTTTCTTTTATTATTTTGACCTTGCAATTTCCTTTCTATTCGTATATACTACAAGTTGCGATATTTTACGAAAGTGGGGTGAAATAATATGGCAAACATTAAATCTGCGAAAAAAAGAATCAGCGTAATCAGCAAGAAGACAGCAGCAAACAGAAGAGTAAAATCTCATCTGAAAACCATTATCAAAAATTTTGATAAGGCAATTGTTGAAAAGAGCTTCGATGTTGCAGCTGAAAAATTAGCTTTAGCTGAAAAAAGATTGATGCAGGCGGCTTCAAAAGGAACCATTCATAAAAAAGCTGCTTTCAGAAAAGTATCTAGATTGACTAAAGCTTTGAACAAAGCAAAGGCAGAATAATCTCACCCGTCCCCACCTGTGCATAAGTTAAATGCGCATACACAAAAACCAGGAGTGTCTCCCTGGTTTTTTTTATTTCTTATTTTTCTATTTTCAGTTCCTAATCTTCTTTCCCCTGTGTTCCCTCCAAAAATATTAATACGCTTTCGGATGATCTACAGCGTCGTCAGTCCACGCAAAATCCTCGTACAAAATGCTGAACTGCACTCCTGCATTAGAAACGTCCTCACTCACCTACAGTTCCAATATTTCATTTAAAATTTTTCTTAAATGAGCAAGGGCTTGTGTATCCTCCTCGTTATTAAACTGGTTTGAAACCACCTTATAATAGTCCAAAAATCCATTTAAAATCATAAGCAGCTCTTCTTTTGGCAGTTCCCTTTCTGCGCACTTGTTTAATTGATTCCGTAACTCCTTCGTAGAAGTCGCAGCCAATCTGGCGGCTTCATATCTAAATTCCAGCTCTTCTTTCATTTCTTCATGATCGTCAAATTCTTGCATAAAATCAACAATCGCTTCTTCTACTTCATTGCTCCATATCGTTGTCTTATTAATTGTTGACTTTATCCGCTGAAATTGTAATTCACTAAAGTGCAGTGACTCTCCAATAGCATGCAATCTTTCCTTTTCTAGTTCAAGTTCATCCATTCGTAAATCTCCTTATTAAAATATTTATTAACAATAAATGTAGTTTGATGAAAACACCTTGGTTTACTATGATTATAGTGCATAATATTGGTAAATACAATGAAAAGGACTTGGGAAATGTTTCTGCGTTGACAGTCACATCATGAAAGAATATGCTGAAAAAGCTTCATGCTCCATTACAAACAGTGAAAGCTTGTGGTGGTTTACCCAAGGTGAAGACAGCGAAGTACTTTGTGAGTTTGAAGATAAAGAACAGCTTGTACGGAACCTTGAAAACTAACAAAAAAGTAGTAAGAGAAAAGCCATAGGGTCTAAAACCCCACGGCTTTTTTAGCTAACCAACCTTTCGCGATAATTTACGGAAATGGAGATGAAATAATATAATTTATATTTTTGTTTACGATTCTCTCCCCTTTCTGATTTCATTTATCTTTTTAGGCTGTAAAAGCTGAAGGACCATACTGGTTTCAATTTCAATCCCCGTATAAATGCAAGCTTCATTCACAAGGAAGGCTTCCGAATGAATCCCACAATTTTCTTTTCCGGGAAAACCACATCCTAAAAAGAAAAAAGCACCTGGTGTATCTTTTAAAAATGCGGAAAAATCATCCACTCCTAAGGTTGCCTCCCGTAGAACAGATACCTTTTCTTCTCCTAATTCATTTTTTGCGATTTTTTCAAGTTTACTTGTTATTCCATCCTCATTAACTAACGCAGCGTAACCCGGCTGATAGATCACTCTCGCCGAGGCTCCATAGCATTTAGCCGTTTGTACAGCAAAACGAGAAAGAGAAGTAAAAATCTTTTGCCTTGTCTCTTTTGAAAAGGTACGTATTGTACCCTTCATCTTGACCTCGTCTGCAATTACATTTTCAGCTGTTCCCCCTTCAATCGTTCCAACTGTAATGATCGCATTCTCCATTGGGCTGATAATGCGGCTTACGATACCCTGTAAATTGCTTATTATGTTAGCAGAAACCAAAATCGCATCAATCCCTCTATTTGGCTCTGCGCCGTGACTTTTCTTTCCGTTCACAATCATTTGAAAAGAATCTGAAGATGCATGAACTGTACCATACGGAATTTCTATTTTCCCTGCTTCCAGTTCTGGTTTTACGTGAAGCCCCAGTATGCAATCGACCTTTGGATTTTCAAGGCATCCCTCTTCCATCATACGTTCTGCACCGCCCACATTTTCTTCCGCAGGCTGGAAAAGGAATTTGACACATCCATTAATTTTCTCTTTCATCTCTGCTAATATTTTTGCGGTTCCAAGGAGTATAGCTATATGAACATCATGTCCGCATGCGTGCATAAGTCCCGGTTTTTTTGAAGCGTAAACACTTCCCGTATTCTCAGTAATTGGTAATGCATCCATGTCTGCTCGAATTGCTACGGTACCCTTATGCGCTTTTTCTTCGTTTAATATTCCTACAACACCCGTATCCAGCATCGTTTGATATGGTATTCCTATTCTTTCCAGCTCTTCTTTAATTTTCTTTGCAGTTTCATATTCTTCATTTCCCAGTTCTGGCCATTGGTGCAGCTCTTTATAAAGTTCCACCGCCAATAAGGATGCTTCTTTAATTTGTTTTTCTATCTTTTTTTCCATACTCCACCTCCCGTTTTTTCATTCTATGATTCATCGGAATCGCTTTAGAACGAAAGTACTTTTTTCCTTTGTGTTTGTTCGCATGATACGCTCCTTTATTGCGTGGAATACTTTCTTGCATTTCTCTTTTGTCGGATCAAATACGAGACGTCTCATTAAATAAAAAAAGAGAAAAAGGGGTTCATTCCTTTTTCTCAGTAAAATTCTAATGTAAATTGATCTAAACGTTCTTGTAACGTTTTATTTTCTTTGTCGTCGTCTTAACAAATTCATCTGTACGAATGGAAAAATCACGTATGCGTTTATAAATCGGAAGACCTTCATTCACTTTTTTAATTTCTTTTTTAATCAAGCTCTGAATATCATCTTCTCTGTAATCTTTTCCAAATTCTTCATAAATCACATCATAAGCCGGACGGATCTGAGCACTTACCAATGTATCTTCCTCATATTCCACTCCATGTACCAAAGATTCTTGGATGTATTTATTACGGTTAATGTATAGCTCCACTTCTTCCGGGTAAATATTTTTTCCGGTCTTTGTAACTATGACATTTTTCTTTCTTCCTGTAATATAAAGCCAGCCGTCTTTATCTAAAAATCCCAAATCCCCTGTATAAAACCAGCCATCTTTTATCACTTCTTCGGTCTTTTTTGGATCATTGTAGTAACCCAGCATAACATTGGGACCTTTAAATATGATTTCTCCAATTCCGTTCTCATCCTTATCAACTATGCGAATCTCTCCGCTTGCCACAGACGGTCCAACCGATCCAGCTTTTTTATAAGTGTTCATATAATCGGGCGGCCCTGAAACCAACGGCGCACACTCCGTCAAACCGTAGCCCTGCAATACTCGGAATCCAAAATCTTCAAAACCTCGACAAACTTTCGGATCCATTCCGGCTGCTCCTGTAATGATAAGGCGAAGCTCTCCGCCAAATCCGTCATGCACACTTTTAAATATTTTTTTCGAGAGATCAATTCCCATCGCTTTCATTGTACGATTGAATTTAATCCCTTTTCGAAGGATTCCGGCTTTGCCGGACTTTTCTGCTTTCTTCCAAATTTTCTCATAGATTGATTCAAAAATTAAAGGCACTCCAATTAGAACCGTAGTTTTTGCTTCTGCTAAATTTTTTATAATATGTTTTAGTCCTTCATAATAGGCTGTAGAAGCTCCACGGTATAAGACCAAAAGCTGTCCCATCGTACACTCAAATGTATGATGAATCGGCAAAATAGAAAGTGTACGGTCCTCAGGGAACACATGCGCAATCCGGCAGGTATCCATGATATTGCTGGCAATATTTTTTTGACTCAGCATCACACCTTTTGCTGTTTCCGTCGTTCCCGAAGTAAAGAGAAGGATACGCATCTCATCCGGGTCTACCTTTGCATCTATAAAGCTTCGGTTCTCTTGCAAAAGCAAGTTTTCTCCTTCTTTTACCAAGCTTTCCCATTCATAAATCCCATGTTTTGGTTCAATTGTTGAGAGCTCTTCTTTGATATCAGTACGATCCCCAAAAAGTTTCATCCTTATTTTAACCGGAATATCATATTTCTTAAAATATTCTTCATATGCTGCTGTAAAGAAAATTCCCTTGCAGCCTGAAATGTCCAAAAGCTGATATATTTCTTCCTGGCTTAATTCTTTATCTAATGGTACTACAATGCCGGTACCATTTGTAACTGCCAAATAGGATACGATCCATTCATAGCAATTTTCTCCAATTACAGCGATTTTTTCACCTTCTAATCCCAAATCGATTAACCTTGTTCCCAAAGAATCTACATCATGCTTTAGCAATGTATAATTGATTTCCTCGTAGGCACCGCCTTTTTTCTTTTTTATAAGAAACGCAGGGTTTTTTGCATACATCTCTGCGCTCGTGTCCAGCATTTCTTTCAATGTAGAAATGGGACGAAGATCTTGACTAGGTCCATTAAATTGCATCGTCATATTGTTTGTCTCCTTTGTCTGCATCTGCATCACATATATTAATCATACTCTAAATTGCCGCACAAGTAAAGATATCACCCGTTATTATTCCACTCCTTGGATTTTATACAACATAAAATTATCTATTTTCTTTGATTTATGATATAATATTTTTGATTCTTTATGAATCAATTATTAAAATTATTTCCAATCATTTTATGCAATCTTGAAGAAAAAAGGAGAGGTTTCATGGGTACATTACATATTAACGGTTCGAAAGGAGATATCGCAGAGACCATTTTGCTTCCAGGCGACCCGCTTCGGGCAAAATTCATTGCGGATACGTATTTAAAGGATGTTACCTGCTATAATGAAATACGCGGTATGCTGGGATTCACAGGTATATATAAGGGAAAACGAATTTCTGTACAAGGCTCCGGTATGGGAATGCCTTCCATGGGCATTTATTCTTATGAGTTGATTACACATTTTGAGGTGAAAAATCTAATACGAATTGGTACAGCAGGTTCATTTCAGGAACAGATTAAAACAAAAGACATCGTTCTTGGACTAAGTGCTTCCACAGACTCTAATTGGGCGCACACTTATGAATTACCAGGGTCTTTCGCACCTTGCGCTGACTTTGATTTATTATTAAAAGCAAAAGCTGCTGCTGATGCACTAAACATTCCTGTCCATGCGGGAAACATTGTTTCTTGTGATGTATTTTATGAAGCTAATCCGCAATGGTGGAAAAAATGGGCAGCTCTCGGTACACTTGCAGTTGAAATGGAAGCGGCTGCTCTCTATATGAACGCAGCTAAGCTTGGCGCAAAAGCCTTAGCTATGGTAACCATCAGTGACAACTTTATTACGGGTGAGAAGGCCTCTGTCGAAGACCGCCAAAAGAATTTTAATCAAATGATGGAAATCGCTTTGGATCTTTAAAAAAACTTGCTGTTTAAAATACCTTGCAGTCTATCTGCAAGGTATTTTTTAATCCTCTAAAAG
This sequence comes from Sinanaerobacter sp. ZZT-01, assembly GCF_035621135.1. Lineage (NCBI taxonomy): Bacteria > Bacillati > Bacillota > Clostridia > Peptostreptococcales > Anaerovoracaceae > Sinanaerobacter > Sinanaerobacter sp. ZZT-01. The sequence continues at coordinate 2,584,349 of NZ_CP141728.1, read as the reverse complement.
ATTTTCTAAAACAATTTTTTCAGCGATCTCGCAGGCATCTTCAATGCATCCATCACAAGAACGAAGCTTCGGCTGCCCCTTTGCTCCAAGCAAATCCGCACAGATTGTGGAGGTATTTTTTTCTTTAAATGCCGCTGAAATTTCTCTTACCATGCGATACGTGTCTTTTTTAGTGACTGCTTTTTGTACATCTCCGCTGCTTTTTTTCAATCCAGCCAACATATAGGCTCCCGTTACTGCACCACAGGTACCATCGTGCATTCCGCCCATACCTCCTCCAAAACCTTCTGAGATACGAAAAGCCTCTGCTTCATCCATGCCAAATAAATCACAATAAGAACAAACGACCGCCTGCGTACAATTATAACCTTTATGGTGCAACTCCACCGCTTTTTTCTTTCGATCTTCCACTCTATTTTCCTCATTTCCTTAAATCGTTATATTAATTATATCATAAATGAAGCAAAATCATATACCCTTTTAATACTTGCCCCCGTCATCAGATACATACGAATCCGTTCTCTCCGCGCTTCTTAACTCGTCACTTTGGCCTGCAAAATAAGACATCTCTCCGATGAAAGAGTCAGAATCCTTTTCATTCTTCCTCTTGAATTTTTGAATCAATCCTTTTAAGACATTGGACTGTCCCGATAGCTCTTCACTAGCAGCCGCACTTTCCTCAGCCGTTGCTGCATTTGTCTGAACTACGGCAGAAATCTGCTCAACCCCAAGATTGACCTGATCGACCGATACGGCTTGCTGATTGGATGCCTCCGCAATTTTTTCAATCAATTGCACAGTCTCTTTTGTTATTTCTGAACCTGCAGCTAAAGATTTTGCGGTCTTCTCCGCAATCACCGACCCACTACGTACTGCATCTACGGTTTCTTCGATTAGCAAAGTGGTACCTTTCGCTGCTTCCGCAGATTTTCCTGCGAGGTTACGGACTTCATCTGCAACGACAGCAAATCCTTTACCCGCCGCTCCGGCGCGTGCCGCCTCTACCGCTGCATTTAAAGCAAGAATATTTGTCTGAAAAGCAATCTCTTCAATCATTTGGATAATCTTAGAAATTTCAGAAGACTTTAACGTAATATTGTCCATCGCTTCTAACAAATCTGTCATTTCTCTATTGCTTTCGAAGAGCTCCCTTCCTGCGGTTTCCGCTTTTCCACTTGCAAGCATTGCATTTTCTGCATTTTGCTTGATCTGATCCGCAATTTCCGAGATGGATGCAGATAATTCTTCAATGGAGCTTGCCTGCTCGGTCGCTCCCTGCGAAAGAGCCTGTGCACCGTTTGCAACCTGATCGGAGCCGCTTGCCACTTGATCGGCTGATTGATTCATCTGCAAGAAAGTTGTATTTAATTTTAGCAGAAGGACTTCCATATTATCCTTTATTTTTTTAAATTGCCCTGCATAATCTCTCTGCAGCTTTACTTCCAAATTACCGTCTGAAATGTTTTGAAGTGTATCAGAAATTTCATCTATGTATCCTTGGTAGTTCAGAAGCTGCTGTATGGTAAGATGAAATGCATCCGCAAGCTGCCCAACCTCATCTTGCGACTTCACATCCAGTTCTACATCAAAATTCCCGCTCGCAATTTGTTTTGCAGCAACTGTAACCTTGTGAATCGGCTTCGCAATGGAAGATGCAACAAAATAGCTGATAAAACAGACAAAAATCAAAAATACTAAAATCAATAAAATTACGGATTTTAACGTACTCTTCATTCCTTCATCTACGATTAAATGTACCTTTGTCATTGGAACTCCTACAAAGTAGACTCCTATAACCTCTTGATTTTCGTCAAACATTGGTTCATATTTTGCTATGTATTTTTCTCCAAGGATATCTGTCTCACCAGAAAAAACAGCTCCCTTAGAAACTGCTTCATATGCATCTCCTAACGGGTCTAAAACCGTACCAACAACTCTTTGCCCTTTTTCATCTTTAATTGTAGTCAAAATTCTTGTGAAATCATCTCCTGTTTTGGAGAAAACAGTGGCAACCAAACTCATTTTATCGGATACTGCATCTATATTCTCATACCTACCTTCGATCGCTTTACCGGATGCATCTACTAACTTCTCTGTATTAGAAAGATGCAAAACACCGAATTGATCCTCCAAATACATTTTCAAAACATTATTCCCGCCGGTTAACTTGTCTTCAAATTGTGTCCCAATTACATTTTCAGTCAGCTGATAGCTTTTTACTAATCCGATGCTCACAGTTGCTAAAGAGGATACGACCGCTATTAACAAAATTACTGTAATTATTTTTACTTTTAAGCTTCTCATGTTTCTCCTTTCTAACCTTCCCTGCTATTATTGATTTCCTATAAGATCAAGAATCTTATTTTGATTTCTTTTACTGTCTATACCCGTAATCCCATATTTTTTTAACAGAAAGACCATGATCTTCATACTTTTATTACTTTTAAAGTATACCATGCTGCCAAACCAAAAGGAACTGAGAATATCCCACAATCATTTTGCTTGGAAGATATATTCATTCTAATCTTTTTCTGCAAAGAAAGAGATTGGACATTATTTATCATTACCTGACAAGACGTTCATTTCAAACTGTCCCCGGATCATAGATACTTTTTGGAAGCTTCAAATAGATACTTGATTCTTCTTCACATATGAAAAACGAGGATTCTGAATTTTCCCATTCAAAACCCCCACAAAAAGAAGATGCATGGCGTTTATATCGTATCCCATTCATCAAAATCATTTATGCATATCTATAATGCTGATATTTAAAATCCTATCCTACTCTTTAATCAATTTGATAATCGGCTTGTTTTAAGACCTCTAATGCCTTCGTGTAATTTTCAGATTTTGTAAGTATATAGTCCGTATTATAGGTTGATATGGCAAAAATTCCAATTCCGTTGTCCGCTAATAAGGTTGAAAGCTTAGCCAATATTCCGAAGCATCTTCGGTTCTAAGATAGAGCTTGCGAACGCTTTTTTAGCATTTGCTTATCCATTTTCGCTTAATACCCCTTCCTCATAATAAATTGTTAGCCCACGGAAGAAAACATTCATTTCAATGGTTTTCCACTCTGAACCTTGAATCAAAATCCCCTCAAAATGAGCAACGGATTCATTATACATTTCATGAATCATGTCAATATATCCGCTTTCCAAATCTTTTTGCAATGTTTCCATGTTGATGCATTCCCTATGATTATCTCGAAGGTATTGAATTTCGCATTCTGGATTGGAAAACTTGGTAAAAACCAATTTTGCAGGCCCTGTTTGGATATAATCTTTATTCTTTAAAATATACATTCCGTGCTCTAATTCAAAAATCAAAGATTGTTCGGATAATAACACATTGGTTACATAACAATCGTGCATATGGAACTCTGGTTTTTGAATTGAAAAAATGTGCGTCTGGCTCATTCTTACTTCTCCCTCACATGTGCTTTTAAAAACCTCGCTTCTTTGTTAAAAAACAATATAATTTTTTTCCCGTGTTCGCTATATCAATAGCCTTGTCCATAAGAACACTGCCTAATCCTTCGCCTTGAAATTCCTTTGCTACATACATTCTTTCTATTTCTAGCGATTGCATATCGTTTATGTCAGTTTATGATGGGGGTTCGTTCAACTTTAGGTAACCTGCCGGGGTCAACATCAAGTTTGTTTTATTATCCATCATACTATATTTAACCACATAAAAAAAGACACAGTTTCCCTTGGCGGAAAACCATATCTTTTTCTGGAGCGGAAGACGAGATTCGAACTCGCGACCCTCGCCTTGGCAAGGCGATGCTCTACCCCTGAGCCACTTCCGCAAATCACTCTTACTATTATAACGGAAAACGAAAAAATTGCAATACTTAATGTGAAAATTTGTCATTTTACTATGTCATCAATCGCATGATACATCGGTGATATTTTAATAAGATTTTCTTAATCTTTGTTTCATTCTTTACACGAAAAACATATACTGAAATACTAAGATATAACAGGAGGAATCGAAAATGATCAATCAGATAGGCTGGATCAATCAAACAGAGGACATGAATCAAACAACACAAAATGAAAATTACCTTACCTATGATCAAGTGAATATTATCATTGCTTTTCAGAAATTGTGGCTGGACCTGGCAAGCTGGATGCGTTCCTATATCAAAGCAGAAATCTACGATACTAAAAATTTGCAGTCTGTTAAAAATTATTTACTAACCTTGCCATCCGAGTTTTACGATACTTTCAGTATTTTTTATGGTACAATTCCGGCACAAAGGATAATGGATCTTATGTCAGAATTTATTAAATCTGGAATGAAAGTGGTCGAATCATTAAAGTACGGAGATTCATTGTTAGCCGATTCAAGAACAATAGAATGGTATAAAATTGCCGATGATTTATCTTCTTTCTTAGCTAGAACCAACATCTATTGGGATGAAAACCAGTGGAAGTACTTATTGTATCAATACATAAAATTAAAAATCGAAGAAATCAATGCGATCATAAATGACAATTATGAGGAAGAAATTAAGCTTTATAATTCTATTGAAGATATCGTTTTCTTAATGGCAAGCTATATGGCAAGAGGGATTATTTCTTCTAATTTAAAGAACATTTAGATAAAGATTGATTTAAAAAGTGATTTAAGATAATATTTTTATTGAATTTGGATCATATCCAATCCTTAGATACGCTCTATTAATCAAATCTATATATAAAAAACGCAAGCAATATAACCATGCATCCAGTTATAGAACTTGCGTTTCATTTATTGTATTTATAAAATTAAAATTTAATTAGTTACCCATCTGCTTTGCAACTTCTTCCGCAAAGTTTTCTTCTTTCTTTTCCAAACCATCACCAACTTCAAAACGAACCATTTCAGCGACACGAATAGATTTCCCGATTTCCTTTGCTACAGAATCAACATATTGTTTTACGCTCATTTCGCCATTTTTTACGAATTTCTGCTCTACGAGACAAGTTTCCTTTAGTTCCTTCTTTAGACGGCCAACTACCATTTTTTCTACGATGTCTGCCGGTTTTCCTTCATTAATTGCTTGCTGAATCAAGATTTTCTTTTCATGCTCGATAAAATTCGGATCAACGCCGCTTTCATCAACAAATTGAGGATTCATGGATGCAACCTGCATTGCTACATCTCTACCGACTGTAGAAACTTCTTCTGCAGTAGCCTCTGTTTCCAATCCAACAATAACGCCAATCTTTCCAGCTCCATGAATGTATCCAACATAGACAGTACCAGGTGTATTGCATATTGCAATACGGCGTACATTCATGTTCTCTCCGATCTTAGCAATCTTTGTCTTTAAAACGTCAGAAACAGCCCCTTCTCCGTGATAATCTGCATCCATAAGACTATCCACATTATCAAACTCATTTTCCAAAGCAATCTCAGAAAGTGCCTCAACAAATTCAACAAATTCATCGTTTTTAGCTACAAAATCAGTTTCGGAGTTTACCTCAACAGCAGCAGCCTTTTTCCCATCCGCAGAAAAAGCCAGCTTTACCAAGCCTTCTGAAGCGATTCTTCCAGCTTTTTTTGCAGCAGAAGCCAATCCTTTTTCTCTTAACAGTTCCACTGCTTTTTCCATATCACCGTCAGCTTCAACCAAAACTTTTTTACAGTCCATCATGCCTGCGCCAGTCATTTCGCGCAGCTCTTTCACCATACTTGCACTAATTGCCATATCGTTTCTCTCCTTTGTACTATTTCAATCTATTCCAAAGCATAATAGAATTATGCTTCTACAGGAGCTTCTTCTACAGTCGGCTCTGCTACTGCTTCGCCATCGTCCATGGATTCTCCCTGCATTCCTTCAATAACAGCATCAGCCATCTTAGAAGAAATCAATTTTACTGCTCGAATCGCATCATCATTTGCCGGAATAATGTAATCAACATCATCTGGATCACAGTTTGTATCGCAAATACCTACGATCGGAATACCCAAAATTCTCGCTTCCTTAATCGCAATTTTTTCTTTCTTAGGGTCAACAACAAACATTGCTCCCGGCATATTTTTCATTTCTTTAATGCCGCCTAAATATTTTTCAAGCTTTTCTAATTCGCCTCTCAGCTTCGTTACTTCTTTCTTTGTTAAAGCAGCGAAGGTACCATCTGTTTCCATCGCTTTGATTTCATTCAATCTCTTAATTCTCATAGAGATGGTTTTATAGTTTGTGAGCATACCGCCCAGCCATCTTTCATTTACATAAAACATACCGCATTTTGTTGCTTCATCTGCAATCGCAGCTTGTGCCTGTTTCTTTGTTCCTACAAACAATACAGACTTTCCGGATTCAGCCACTTCTTTTACAAATGCATATGCTTCATCAATCTTCTTTACTGTCTTCTGTAAGTCAATGATATAAATACCATTTCTCTCTGTAAAGATGTAAGGAGCCATTTTAGGGTTCCATCTTCTTGTCTGGTGTCCAAAATGTACACCTGCCTCTAATAACTGTTTCATTGAAATAACTGCCATAATTTTACCTCCTGGTTTTTCCTCCACCCAGCTAATCCTTGAAAAAACAACCTTTTCAGGCACCAGTATTCAAGTAACTGCATGTGTGTGTTTTAATTATTTTTTGATGTTTTTTAGACATCCTTAAACACTATACACTAATTCTGTTTAAAAATCAATAAAAATCACAAGTTTCCCCGCAAATAATTCTGATAATATTCTCGGCTTTTCTTCCTGCGTTTTTGACTAATCGGGAGATTTTCTCCATTTTCTAACCAAAACCAAGCTGCCTGTAATGCAATTACCCTGTCCAAGTTTACAATATAGCTTTTATGGCATTGTAAAAAACTTTCATTTAAAAACGGCTGAATTTCTTCGAACTTCGCATAAAAGGTATGCTGTTCCCCTGATATCGTAATTATACAGGATAATCTTAAATTTTTACTAATATAGAGTACATCATGCAAATCGACTTTATAAATAATATTGCGTTTCTTTACCATAATTCCTCTCGTCTGTCCCTCCATACGTTTTCGCCCCCTTCATATGTATAGACGCAAAAAAAATTACAAAAATTGCACGATAAAAAATCTCTCTGCCGCATGCTATCAGCATAAACGGGAGAGAGACCATTAAAAATTCTTATTTTATTAAATTTAAAAAAGCTTTAATTCTCGCATGTTCCGGATTCACTAAAACCTGCTCTGGTGTGCCTTCTGCAACAACCTTACCGCAATCCATAAAAATAACACGATCTGAGATTTCACGAGCAAAATTCATTTCATGTGTCACAATAACCATTGTCATACGCTCACGTGCAAGCTGTTTAATGACTTGCAGAACCTCCCCGATCAGCTCAGGGTCCAGAGCTGAAGTTGGTTCGTCGAACAACATAATTTCAGGTTCCATCGCCAGTGCCCTCGCAATCGCAACACGCTGTTTCTGTCCGCCGGAGAGTTCAAATGGATAAGACTCTCTTTTTTGTAAAAGACCTACCTTTTTCAGTAAATTATCTGCAATTGCCTCTGCTTCTGCCCTGCTTTTGTTGTTTACAATCATTGGTGCTTCTATCAGATTTTCAATCACCGATTTGTGAGGGAAGAGATTAAAATTCTGAAACACCATTCCTAATTTATTGCACACAGATAAAATTTCCTTATTGCTGATATAAGTTGCTTTTTTTGTATTCGGATTTTCCTTTGCGATGTACGTACCATGAAAGCTTATGCTGCCACGGTCAGCCGTTTCCAAATGATTTAGGCATCTCAACAATGTGCTTTTTCCAGAGCCGGACGGTCCGATGATGGATACAATTTCTCCTTCTTTAACCGAAAAATTAATCCCCTGTAATACCTCAAGGTTTTTAAATTTTTTATATAAATTTTGTACAGAAATGACTTCCATGACTACCTCCTAACGATAATAAGAAAACTTTTTTTCAAGATACTTGAACAGTTGTATGATTCCCAATGTAATGAACAGATAAATAACTGCTGCAAAGAAGTACCATCGTATCTCAAAATAAGTAGTAACCATAGAATTTGTATTTTTTAAAATTTCAGGAAGGGTAATTGCTGAACAAAGAGCTGTATCCTTGATTAAGGTAACTGCTTCATTCCCCATTGGAGGCACGACCCGCTTTAATGCCTGAGGCAAAATAATCCTGCGCATTGTTTGATTATAATTCATTCCCAATGCTTTTGCCGCTTCATATTGACCATAATCAATCGATTGAATGCCTGCACGAAATATTTCTGTAAAATATGCTGCATAGTTTATTATGAAAGTTACACAAGCGGCTACGAAAGGCGAAAAAACAATTCCATAATACGGCAGACCAAAATATACAAAAAATAATTGTAAAAGAAGAGGTGTTCCACGAAACAACCATGTATATCCTTCTAAAATCCAAAGTAGCGGCTTACAGTTCGATAACTTGCCCATCGCACAAAGCACCCCTAATGGAATAGAAAAAAGAATCGTAGCTATGTAAACTTTAATTGCCACTACTGCTCCGCTTAAAATAAATCCTCCGACCTGATACAATACTTCTGTACTCAAACTAGACCCTCCTACAATCAAACGCAACTCAGGCTTCTCTTCTAAAAAAGCCCGAGTTGGCATTCTTCTCCAAAATATTATTCTACTAAATCTTCATCTGTTAACTTCTCAACGTCACGAATTACAATGTTTGATCCAAACCATTTAGTGGAAAGGGCTTCAATGCTTCCGTCATTCATCAATTCATCCAGTGCATCATCAATTGCTACACGTAAAGCAACACCGCTCTTACGGCATCCAATTCCATAGTATTCATCACCCATTGTTTCATCTAAAATACGGTAAGTATCTGGTTCCTGCGTCATGACATAACCGATTAAAATCTTATCAATTACAACGGCGTCCGTTCTTCCTGTTAAGTCCAAAAGTGCCTGCGGATAAGTATCATACTCTTTTAATTCTGCTAAAGTACTTTCGAATTCTTTATCTTTTTTAATCGCCTTTAATCCAGAACTGTTTGCTTGAACGCCCACGATTTTATCAGCTAAATCTGCTTTTGTATTGATTTTAGAATCTGCTTTTACAACAATCACCTGCTGATTATTTAAGTACGGCTTAGTATACTCTACTTTACCATTCCGCTCCTTGTCAATAGTATACCCATTCCAAATCACATCAATTTTATTTGATTCCAATGACATTTCCTTTGTCTTCCAGTCGATCGGTTGTACAACTGCTTCTACATCCAATTTTTCGGCTACAAGTTTGGCTAATTCAATATCAAATCCAGTTACTTCGCCACTTTCATTACGAAAGCCCATCGGTGGAAATTCATCATCACATCCAATTACCAAAGTTCCTTTTGCTTGAACATCTGTCAAAGATGTATCATCAACCGTTACTTCATTGGAATTTCCTTTCTTACCACATCCAGTTGCAAACACACCAATAAGCAACACTAATACCAATATCCAACTCCATCTTTTCATTTTATCTTTTCCTCCTAAATCATTATAAATTTCATTTTCTTGAATTCATATATTCATTATACTTTATCACGCTAAAATTGTAAAGCGATGAATTGATTTATTTTTTATAGATTTTAAGTAAACAGAAAAGAAAGGTTTTTTAATACTAAAAAAGACACTTTAACCTAAAATTAAAATGCCTTCTAAATCTTGCCTATTTATCTCTGTTATAGGTAATCAAATCCTCTGCTATTTCATTTGCAGCAATTGATACCGGCTTTTCTACTTCGATCTGGGTCAACTTTGGTTTTCCGTCAATCAGATCACGCGCACGCTTTGCGGCCATGACTACCAAAGTATAACGGCTATCCGCCTTTTTCTTAATTTCATTAATTGATGGATAAAGCATTTAAATTTCCTCCTTATATCGTTCAATTATCTGATAAATGTCTTGAGAAACACGAGAATGCTCTGCTTTCATAATACATGCAACACGTTCTACTGCTTCCGCAACTTCATTATTAATTACGCAATAATCATACTTGTCAATGTAAGACACTTCCTTTAAAGCCTCTCCTAATCGCATATTAATGGAAGCTTCCGTTTCAGAGCCTCTTCCCGTTATCCTTTTTCGGAGCTCTTTCATAGATGGCGGTAAAATAAATACAAAAATACCTTTTGGATACGTGTCTCGGATTTTGAGGGCTCCCTGAATATCAATTTCTAAAATAACATCCCTTCCCTGTTCTAATTTATCCATCACCATCTTTTTCGGTGTTCCATAATAATTGCCATAAACATATGCATATTCCAGCAAGCCATCTTCTTTTTTTATGTTATCAAATTCCTTTTGAGAAACAAAATAATAATTGACGCCCTCAATCTCACCGGGACGTGGATTTCTTGTGGTCATTGATACGGATAAATCTATATCAATTTCATCTAATAAACTTTTGCAAATCGTCCCTTTTCCCGCACCGGAAGGACCGGAAACAACAAACAACAAACCTTTACCCATGGATTTTCCTCTCTATTCAATTCACTACTATTTCATATGAATCTATAGAATACTCCATTTTTTTTCTTTTTGCAAGTAAAACATCTAAAATCATTCAATATTTTGCACTTGTTCACGAATTTTTTCGATTTCACTCTTTATATCCAGTACCACATTAGTTATCTGAATATCATTTGCCTTAGAACCGATTGTATTCGCTTCTCTATTCATCTCTTGCACTAAGAAATCTAACTTTTTTCCATCTGGCTGATTACTTTTTGATAAAATACTTTTTAGCTGCTGTATATGGCTGTCTAGACGAACCACTTCTTCCGTCACACTGCATTTATCGGCAAAGATCGCTGCTTCCAGCAAAATACGGTCCTCTGGAATCGTCACATTATTTCCTACCAATTCCTTAATTCTGTCTCTTAATTTTTCCGTGTAGGCTACGGTTACCTCCGGTGAACGCACTTCTATACCTTTTACCATTTCTCGGATGGAATCACCTCTTTTTTCAATATCTTCCGAAAGCTTCTTCCCTTCGATAACCCGCATTTCATTCAATCGCTTTGCTGCTTCTTCCACGGGAATGGATAAGCTTTTTAAAAGCTCCTCTTCATCTTCTAAATGAGGAACTGTCTTCATAACATCCGGCAAGGTTGCCAAAAATTGCAGTGTGATCTCACCTGCCACTTTAAAATCATTTTTTAATTCATTCAAATTATCATAATACTGCTTTGCCATCAAAGCATTCAACTTTACAGTTGTATCATTTTCAGTTATATTTTCCACCATAATGGAAACATCAATCTTACCACGTCTTGCTATGTTTTTTACAATTGCCTTCAATCGTTCTTCTACAAAAGAATAACGACGCGGCATTTTTATTGTCACATCACAATAACGATGATTTACTGACTTTATCTCTACAATTATGTTCCTTTTTCCGTCCGTGTATTCACTTCTTCCAAAGCCTGTCATACTTTTTATCATAAAAGCCTACCCTTCTTACATAATCTTCTGTATTCTGCTTTAAAACTCCACGTAATTCAACTACCGTTTTCTTAAAATTCATGTTATCATTGTATATTATACTACTTACTATAAAAATAATCTATAAGGAGTTTATTATATGAGCTTTGATGGTTTCGTTACGGGCGCAGTCGCTCGCCAATTGGATCAGACCTTAAATGGTGCAAAAATCGAAAAAATTTATCAACCGGAAGCGGATGAGTTATTATTTCATATTCATTCTAGAAAGAACAAATATAAATTATATCTGTCCTCAAACAGCAGTCACCCCCGAATCCACTTTATAGATGACTCCTCCAATAACCCGACGACTCCTTCTGGTTTTTGCATGCTTCTGCGCAAGCACCTGCAAGGAGGACGCATTGCATCGATAAAACAAAAAGATTCTGAACGTATTATTGAAATATCCGTGGATACCTTAGATGAGCTAGGTTTTTCTGTAAATAAAAAACTGATTATCGAAATTATGGGGAAGCATAGTAATATCATTCTCCTAAATCTAAATTCCAATCGGATTATCGACAGTATCAAACGTGTATCCATTGATGTGAGCCGTTATCGTCAAATTCTCCCGGGACAATTATATGTATATCCACCTTCCCAAGATAAAATATGTGCCTACACGCTTACAGAGTCAGAATTATCTGCTATTTTGCAGCACCGCAGTACGAAAATGCCAAAACATTTAATGAATCATATTCAAGGTATCAGTCCAGCACTTTCTGAAGAAATCTGTTATCGTGCCGGCGCCTCAGATGATATAACAGCTGAAAACCTTACAGTAAAAGATCTGGCTCCTGTATTTCAATCCTTAAGCAAAATGCAAGAGAGCGGAAAGATTACGCCAGTTGTATATTTCAATCAGGACGGAGTACAAGACTTTCACATTTTTCCGATCTCAGCATTACAAGAAACAATGGAAAGTAAGTCTTTTGAAGATGTTAGTCAGGCAATATCTTATTACTATTCACATAAAGCTTCTTCTAATCGTGTTCGTCAAAAATCTTCTGATCTTGAACGAACCGTTAACACTCAGCTCGACAAGCTTTATCTAAAAAAACAGCGGCTTTGCGATGATATCTTAAAAGCAGAGAATGCCGATATTTATCGTTTGTATGGTGAATTATTGACTGCAAATCTACACGCCATTGAAAATGGCGCTGAAAAAGCCACAGTTCTTAATTACTATGATAATCAATCGCTAAGCATTCCACTTGATCCTCGTTTTACCATTTCAAAGAATGCACAGCGCTATTATAAAAAATACGGTAAAGCCAAGACAGCCATTCGTGAAAAAAACATACAGCTTGAAGAAACAGATACAGATATTCAGTATTTGGAATCCGTTCTGACCTATATACGGAATGCAATTTCTTTTGAAGAAATTGAAGAAATTTTACAAGAATTAATAGAAGGAAATTATTTAAAAAAGAGGAAAAAGAACGAAAGAGAAAAAAAGAAAAAACCAATGCCATATTCCTATATTTCAAGCGATGGATTTCGCATATCAGTCGGCAGAAATAATAAAGAAAATGATTATCTGACCTTAAAATTAGCGGATCGCAAAGATTATTGGTTTCATACCAAAGACATTCCAGGCTCGCACGTTATTGTGTTTACAGAAGGAAAAGAAATTACAGAAACAGCTATACTAGAAGCCTCCGCTCTCGCTGCCTATTACAGTAAAGCTAGACAATCAGAAAATGTGCCGGTTGACTATACGAAAATAAAATTTGTAAAGAAACCATCCGGCGCAAAGCCCGGTATGGTAATTTTTACAGATAATCATACAATTTATGTAACCCCTAAAGATCTAAATTCTTAAAATGTAAATAAAAAACAATGGACCCTCGATCGAGAATCCATTGTTTTTTTATTCAGTTTCTATTGGGTCGCTCACATCTTCGTGTAATGAATCATCTGTCTGCTCATTGGAAGAACTCGGAACAATTGGCTCAGCTCCGTTGTCTTGAGAGTTTTTATCCTGAAACTCCAACGATGGATCTAACCCTTCCGGCAAACCATTCGGCCCAATAATAATTTCCTCAGAATCGTCCCCTTCTTCATCAATCATCCCCTCCTGATCAGAAGGCTCTTCTATTTCATTTTCTTCTTCCTCTTCCTCTTCCGTCTGGTCAGGCATAATCGGTTCTACTTGCTCAGGCATAGTCGTTGCTTTTTCCGGTGGATCTGTGACATTCACTCCTTCTGTCGGCTTATTGATCGAGCTTGGGTCATTCACAGAAGAAGGTTTTTTCAGTTTTCCTAGCATTTGGCCTATCGTATCATTTTTCAAATAGGATTGAGAACGCACAATCAATTGTTCCGCTCTAAGAGAATCAATTCGGAAATCCTCTATATCCACTTTATTTCCCGTTTTTATATTCCATGCACGTCCATTCTCAAAAACACCGTCCTTAGACATAACATAAAAAACATCATCCTTTACAAAGGAACCTTTCGGAAAATAAATACCCTCTGTAACAAATCCGCTTTTCGCAGTCATAAGATTCTGCCCTAAGTATAAGGTATCTAAGGACTCAAATCCCATTAAATAAGCAATCGTTGGAAGAAAATCTAGCTGCCCTCCTGAAATGCTGATTGTCTGCGTCACATCTTCACCCGGAATATGGATGATAAGCGGAATCCTTGCCATTTCATCCACATCATATTTTTTACCCAGCAATTTTTTCATAGATTTTTGAATATCCGGATCACTTGCCGTTAATCCAAAATGATCTCCGTAAATCGCAATGACCGAGTCATCGTAAAGACCACTCTCTTTCAGTCCTTCAATAAATTCTCCAATACATTTGTCCGTAAAACGCGCACTGTTTAAATAATTATATACAAGTGTCCCCTCATCCCCCTTTTTAGCAGGAATCGGCTCTTCTCCATCCGGGAGCGGAAATGGATGATGGTTGCTCAAAGTAATCAAAAAAGAATAAAATGGCTGCCTCATTTTTTGCATGTAAGCAATCGACTGGCGGAAAAAGTCGTCGTCACGAATTCCAAAGCCAACCACATCATCATAATCATAGTCTTTTTCACTATAAAACTTCTTAAACCCCAAAGCAGAATAAGCTCCGCAACGGTTCCAAAATTCTTTTTTATATCCATGAAAAGCTGCTACGTCATACCCTTTCTCATCCAATAGAATCGGCAGACCGCGATAGTGATTGTTATCATAAAGGGCGTATGTGCAATATTCTATCGCTCCATACAAGGAATTATTCGTTGCAAATTCTGCATCCGAAGTATTCCCCATAGCGACCTGCATATAATAATTGTCAAAATAAATGCTGTCGTTTTCAATCAGCTTATTCAGATTAGGTGTGACCTCAACTCCGTTGTATTCTCTTCCAATTAAAAAATTTTGAAAAGATTCCACCTGAATCACAATCAAATTCCTGCCTTTTGCCACACCATAGAGCGGCCCATCGTCAATTGATTTCTCATAAGCAAAATTTTGACTATTTGCTAAAACAACATCCGTGCCTCCAAAAAAATAATTGATGATATCTTTCACATGATAAGAAAAGAACTCTTGGTTTGTAATCGATTTACTTACTGTGCTGAAAGATGAAGAGCTTATTAAAATTGTAATCAGGATAATCGATAAAATAACTTTTACATATCTTGATTTACGAAATTTCTCCCATGTTATGTTTTGATTTTCGTTATCTTTCACTTATTTTCCTCCGATTTTACGGTTTTATATCATATTGATACATATATATCTTATTGATTTTTTCTGTCAGTGTCAATATCTTGTTACTTCATAACACTAAAATGATTAATTATTACATAAATGTAAAAAATTGTTGATTTTTGATTTTTATGAACTTATTATAAAGATAGCTTCCAAAAAATAAAAAATACTAATTGGAGTCACAGAAAGGTTTATAGAAATGCAAAATGAAAAAAGTTTAACACATCGTGTCAAGCATGTATCAAAACAAAAAACTTGCACCTTATGCGGCAGTGAAACTACCGATGCTCAATTTAAAGGGCACAAAATTTGCTTCCGTTGTCTAGAATTCGTTAAAGCTAATTTTTGACCGAAACTTCTCGTATTTGGTTCCCCAACCGATTTATTTTTTGGAAGCGGTCATAGTAGAGTGCAGCTAACTGATTATATAGGGACACTGCACTCTCCCATTTTCTTCACACTGTCATTATTGGCAGTACTTCGTTTTTTAACATTTTTGACACGATATGAAACCAATAAAGTTATAGAGTTTACCAAAATTATTCGGCTGAACTTCTTCTATTATAGGATTATCATATTTTTATAAATTTCATTATCTAAATTCCTGTCATGAAGATGCGTGCAATCATTAATTCTTCTGGGGTTTTCGCTGTATATATCACGGTATTGCAATCCATTTGAAAGGCTCCCGGATACCAAGATGCACTCCTTGCATGTTGATGATCCTTAAAATGAATTTCCATCTTATATTCATCTTTTATCGGGATCAACGCGACCCCCGCTTTTAATCCGGCCTGCACACCCTCTTCAATTCTTTCAACCGCTTCTTCTGGATGAATATTCCAAGTAGCATTTCCAATCCCTGTTTTGGTTGCTACTGTAACAATACCAGGGTAATTTTTTTTCGCAATCTCACACATTCCGTTATCTCCTGAAAGAAATACAGACGGTACTTTATTCGCGGCTGCCCAAAGGGCATTTAACGAAAACTCTGAAGTCAACTCTCCGTTAATTTTAATCCAGTGAAATAAATCGTGCCGGATCGTGTGAGCCAAAGGACTCGTATCGCTTCCCTGCGGAGAATGATAGCCTATATAAGCAACTGCATCAAAACTATCATCTAGTCCCGCCATCATGGATGCAGGTGATGACATCCAGCCTCTAATCAACTGTACTCCCTTTGGCAGCATCGTCTGCTTAATATTTAAAGCATTTTCATGTCCGTCTTTGATAACCACTTCATACCCAAGCTCTATCGCAGCTCTGCATGCAGCTGCAACTTCTGAAGTCATTTGATGGCATGCTTCTTCATATCCCTGCCCTCCATATTGAGTCTCACACCAATTAGTTACTCCAGCTACGCCTTCCATATCTGCACTAATAAATAATTTCATCTTTATTCTTTCCTCCGCATCCCATAAGGATTTTTTAACATTTTTCTACAATTTTCACCTTATTTCTTTTTTCTTCGTTTTTGACTAAATTCCTCTTTCCTTATACCATTATTTATTATTAATTATGTTTAGAACAACCACGATCTTCTTCTAAACTGCATTTTGAAGTGTTGTATAAAAGAAAAGTGAAGCTTCCTGCTTTTGTAGCAGTTCTGCTTCACTTTTCTTTGTTTTTTATTAATTTACTATTTTATAATACTCTTTTGCCGTAATACTGTACACAATTCCATAAATAACTGAAAAAATCAATATTGTAATGATTGTACAAATGACAAATAAGGATACATTGGTTAAGTGAAATAATGCGAGTAATTTCGAAATCATAGGAAATGCAAACATGACATGGATTACTGCTGTGGCGAGCGGGAGAAAAAATACAATCATGATCTGGCTCTTAATTGAAGCACGTACCTCTTTCTTACTCATTCCCACCTGCTGCATAATTCGAAACCGGTTTTGGTCTTCATATCCTTCTGAAATCTGTTTATAGTAAATAATCAAAACCGTAGCCATTAAAAAGAGTACAGATAAGAAGCATCCTATGAACAAAAGCCCTCCATAGATAAAGAGATAATCCGTATCAGCATCCCATCGAGTAAAGACAGAAGCTTCACTTTCATTATCTTTTAAAGCCTGATTGATTTTTTCTATAAATTGACCCCGTTCCTCTTTATCGCCTGTAAAATCAAAAGAAACATAACTGTTTATTACTCTCTTACTAGAAACTTCATTCGATATTTCCTCTAAAATAGAATGAAAATCTGATTCTACCAGTGCAATAATATAATCATCTCTCGATATGCCTGCCATAGATAACCCGAGATGCGGCAATTTAGAACCTGTCTGCATCACCTGATACGTATTACCAAATATAGTACATTCCTTTGATTCATAAGAAGTACTATTTGCGTTGATTAAAACTTCATTTTCTTTTAAAATGATATTCTCACCAGAGAGACGGTTATAATCCTCTAAGGAGATAAAGTACAAGCTTCGGTTTGAACTCTGATAATCACTTCCAACAAATTCCGTTCCTTTTTGCTGTGCAGAATATATAAGGTAATCTAAGCCGATTAGATTTTTTATATTTAAATCAAATGTCTGATCGTTTTTTTCTAACATTTCAACAATTTTTTCTGCATTTCCATTTTCCTTACTGCTTTCTCTCAGTTGTATTTCTTGTGGGTACTGGTCCAATAAAGTATCTTGCTTCCCAGCATAAAGACATACGGTCGTTGAGAGCATAATCAAAACCATCGTCGATAAAATGCAAATATTTGAAAGTCCCACTGCATTTTGCTTCATACGATAAATCATTGAGGAAACGCCTATAAAATGTTTTGTCTGATAGTAATATTTTTTATTTTTTCTCGCTGCTTTTAAAAGTGCTATGCTGCCTGCAATGAATAGAGCATACGTTCCAATGATGACGAGCAAAACCGCTATAAAAAACCAGTTTAAAGCTTCAAGTGGTGACTGAATAGAAAGAGCCATACCGTATCCGGTTCCTAGTGTAAGAAATCCAATCAGAGCAATAATCCACCTGGTCTTTGGTTCGCGTTCTCCTACTTGAGCGCTCCGCAATAGAGAAATCGGCTTGGATCGATAAATTTGTCCTAAATTAAAAAGGAGCACCAACACAAAAACTCCGCCAAATAAGCTTACAGTTGTATAAATTGCTTTTACTTCTACCGTAAATTGAACGGCATTCGAAAAATTTAATAGTTTAAGTAGAATTAAAAACATCAGCTTGCTTATTATCATTCCACTAAGGAGTCCGCATACCAAGCAGAATAAATACAATCCTATTGTCTCATAAAATAATATTTTCCCAATGTGTTTTTTCCCCATACCTAAAATATTATACAGACCAAGCTCTCTCTTTCTTTGTTTCATGAGAAATTGATTGGTATAAAACAAAAAAATTATCGAGAAAAAGCCAATGATATAAATCCCTAGTCTTAAAATGACTTTTAGCTGTGCACCAGCGTAAATGGTATCGACTCCTTGATTCTGATAAATAGAGCATAAAATATAAAACATCATAATCGTTCCAATCACGGCCATCATAAAAGGAACATACAGCTTGGAGTTTTTCTTCATATTTGACAGAGCCAGCTTTGGGTAAAATACTTTATTCAACCTCATTCCCCCCTGTCGCAATTAAGATTAGTGTATTTGATATTTTTTCATACATTTGCTCATTTGACATGGATGCTTTGTAAATTTGGTGAAATACTTCTCCGTCTTTAATAAAAATCACACGTTTTGCGTGGCTTGCCGCCTTTGTACTGTGCGTTACCATCAAAATAGTCTGCCCTTCTTCATTAATCTGTGAAAAGAGCTTGAGCAAATGATCGCTTGCTTTGGAATCCAATGCCCCGGTCGGCTCATCTGCAAGTACCATCTGAGGCTTTGTAATCAAAGCTCTCGCTATAGCTGCCCTCTGTTTTTGTCCGCCAGATACTTCGTATGGAAACTTTTTTAAAAGTGGCAGTATATCAAGCTTTTTTGCGATTGGAAGAAGTGCTTCTTTCATCACTCCATAACTTTTCCCGGCCAGTACTAAAGGAAGAAAAATATTATCCTCTAGAGAAAAAGTATCCAGTAAATTAAAATCTTGAAATACAAAGCCAAGATTTTTTCTACGGTAAGCAGAAATTTCACTTTCCTTTATTAAAACTGTATTTTTTCCATTTAATACTACATCTCCTGAAGTTGGCTTATCTAAAGATGCCACAATATTCAACAAAGTCGTTTTTCCTGACCCTGATTCCCCCATGATTGCGACATATTCTCCTTCTTCAACAGAAAAGTTCACATTGCTGAGTGCCTGAACCTGATTTGCACCAAAGCGTGTTGTATAAACCTTTTTTAAATTCTTTACTTCTAACAACGACATATTTCCCTCCATCTTCTATCTAAAATACCTTTTGATAGATATAGTATAAAAAAAAGATAAAATCTCTGCCATGCATTTGGCTTACATTTTATCTTTCAAGCTTTCAATTTTGTAAGGTTTATTCAATTTCAACTTCTTTGGAAGATAAATCTAAAATTACTTTTGTTCCGCAATTTGGTTCTGATTCAATAAAAATTTTATGCGAAAGCTTTTTCAAAATCTGAAGGCATAAATACAATCCGAGCCCGCTTGCTTTTTTATGCATCCTCCCATTATATCCTGTAAATCCCTGTTCAAAGACACGTGGCAGATCTTCTTGGCTGATGCCAATTCCAGTATCTTCTATAACAAGCTGCTTTTCAGCATCAGGCTTCATATAAATACAAATATCTCCTTCATTTGTATATTTTAAAGCATTCGATAACAGCTGCTCAATGACAAAACAAAGCCATTTTTCATCCGTCAGCACGTTCGCATTTAACGGCTTTAATGTAAAACGAATGTGTTTATAAATAAAAACAGACGCATATTTTTTTACGGCTTGTCTCACAATTTTTTCAATATCGTATTTTTCCAACATTAAATCCGAAGACATGTTCTCAATCCGAAGGTACTGTAATACCATTTCAGCATACTGCTCAATTCGAAACAACTCTTGCCGTAAAGACATACTTTTTTTTGAATCATCGGATTGCAAAAGTAGACTCATAGCTGTAATCGGTGTCTTAATCTGATGCACCCACAACGTATAATAGTCCATCATATCCTTTCTCGATATAGAATAAGTGGATTCCATAATCTGTTTTTTTAAAAAAAGTTCTTTTAAAAGAATTTGATAATCCTTTTCTATATTCGTTTTAGCTTCAGGAAGTTGTTTTAAATCAACCGCTATTCCATTTTTTATTTCTAGCAGGGACTTATGTTTTTTATATTGAATTAGAATATCGTAAGCTATAAAAAAACATCCCAAAATTGCACAGAGAAATGCTGCATAACCAACGGCTTCAATGGGAAGATCATATAAGAAAAATACAGATGTGAAAATAAGACAAAACATTCCATACAAAAATATATGCTTTATATGTTCCTTAAAATAGGAAATGATAAAATATAAACTCTGCTCTTCTTTTTTCATTCGATAAAGTACCCAATGCCTTTCTTCGTCTTTATGAAGTCAGTAAGCCCAATATCTTCAAGTTTTTTTCGAATCCTTGCAATATTTACAGTCAATGTATTATCATCAACAAAATTATCATCTTCCCAAAGCCTCGTCATGATACTATCTCTTGAAACGACCGTTCCTGCTTTTTCGAATAAAATCTGCATCAATTTAAAATCATTTTTGGTCAATTCAATTTTTTCATTTTCGTAGGCTAAGGTTGCACTTGATATATTTAAGATCACACCTTTATGCT
This sequence comes from Sinanaerobacter sp. ZZT-01, assembly GCF_035621135.1. NCBI lineage: Bacteria > Bacillati > Bacillota > Clostridia > Peptostreptococcales > Anaerovoracaceae > Sinanaerobacter > Sinanaerobacter sp. ZZT-01. The sequence goes on along the minus strand of NZ_CP141728.1, from coordinate 2,563,385 downwards.
CCATGACATTCACTTGTCCAGACAAAGAATAGCTTCTTCGCATCAGAGCTTGTATTTTCGCAGTCAATACACTTAAATCAAACGGTTTTGCAATAAAGTCATCCGCTCCCATGTTTATCGCCATTACAACATTTAAATTGTCCGCAGCGGAAGATAAAAAAACAATCGGCACACTGGAAATTTTTCGAATTTCCGTACACCAATGGTATCCATTCAAAAAAGGTAAAGAGATATCCATCAATACCATCTGTGGATTAAAGCGAATAAATTGTGCCATTATTTCTTTAAAATCCGTAATATACGTCACATCATATCCCCACTTTGACAAGTGTTCTTTCAATGCCTCCGCAATCACAAGTTCGTCTTCAACAATTAAAATACGGTACATATTTTCTCCATTTTATCTGATAGAAGTACGCCCCTATTTGGTAAATCAGACCTACGTTCTATCCTTATCTCTTCTGATATTTAGAAGCAGTCCTTTCAAGTATTCTTCGTTTTTTTGTTTTCTTTTTCATGATCGAATAGCCAAAACTGCCTAATGGTTTTCTCCCAAGTCCAAAGTATTCTCCATGGCTGTAACAAATCAGCCCTGCTTTTTCTAACTGAAACCGTCCTTTTTCATTAATCAGAGTATCATCTGCATGAACCGCAACAATCTCTGCTAAAAACATATCGTGTGACGGAAAACTTAATATCTCTTTAACTTTACATTCTAAATTGACAGGCGACTCCTGTATCATAGGACACTTCACAATCTCACCTTGAAAGGGAGTCAATTCCATTTCTTTAAATTTATCTACATCCCGACCAGATTTCACCCCGCAATAATCTGTCTGCTTCACGAGCTTCTCCGTTGTCAAATTGATTACAAATTCTCTCTCCCTATAAATAATTGCATGAGAATACCTTGATTTCCTCACTGAAATATACGCCATAGGAGGTTCTGAATTTACAATCCCAGTCCATGCTACAGTAATTAAATTTCTTTTTTCAAGAGAAGCCCCACACGATACCAAAACCACCGGTACAGGGTTTAGCATCGTTCCGGGCTTAAATAACACCTTGCCCATATATTATACCTATTTCCGCTTTCTTAACTTTTCTAAAACAGCTTCAAATTCCTCTGGTAAATCACTTTCAAATTCCATATAGTCTCCACTTACAGGATGAATAAATCCTAAAACCTTCGCATGCAGCATCTGCGATTTGACTCCAAATATTCCCTTTTTAGGTCCATACACCTCATCTCCCAAAAGTGGATGTTTTTTGTACGCCATATGCACTCGAATTTGATGGGTGCGACCCGTTTCTAACTTTGCTTCAATATAAGTAAAATCGCCAAACCGTTCCAATACAGTGTAATGTGTTACAGCATGCTTGCCATTCTGTGTTGTAACTGCCATCCTCAATCGATTTTTCGGATCTCTTCCAATTGGTGCATCAATTCTCCCTGTGTCTTCCGAGAAGTTATGATAGACGATTGCACGGTAAGCACGCGTTATTGTATGTTCGGAAAGTTGCTTTGTCAAAGAGCGGTGTGCCGTATCATTTTTTGCTATCATAAGAAGACCACTGGTATCCTTATCAATCCGATGCACGATCCCCGGCCGGATCACGCCGTTAATCCCGGACAAATTCGTACAGTGATACAACAGCGCATTTACTAAAGTACCTTCTGTATTCCCCGCAGCAGGATGCACAACCATACCCTTCGGCTTATTTACCACCAAAAGGTCTTTATCCTCATAAACAATTTTCAAATCGATGTCTTGTGCTTCTACTTTTAGTTTCTGCGGCTTCGGCAAAGTAACTGAAATAAAATCTCCTTGACCCACTTTATATTTTTTGGAAGACTGTACCTTACCATTTACCTTTACTTGTCCTTCTTCAATTAATTTTTGAATATGATTTCTTGAAACGTCAGATATCAGACCAGGTAAAGCTGCATCTATACGCTTGCCAGCATTTGATTCATCTATTTCAAAACTATGAATTGTATTTTGTTCCTCTGTCATCACTCTTCCTCACCACACTGAATTTGTGCCTTCTTATGCAAACGTGGCTCCCAATACAAAATGAAAAAGCTAAACAAAATGCAACCGCAGACAACTGCAATATCTGCAATATTAAAAATCGGCCAGATTCGAAAATCAAAAAAATCAACAACATAGCCTTGAAGTGCACGGTCGATAAAATTCCCGATTCCGCCCCCGATAATGAGTGCTACACTGATTAAAAACAGGATATGTCCTGTTTTCCTTTTCCATAGCAGATACAAAAACATTCCAATGATAACCAAACCGGTTACTGATAATAAAAAAATCTGATGATTTTCTAGAATTCGAAAAGCTGCCCCGTAATTATGAATGTACGTAAAGTGAAAAATACCATCAAGAATCGGGATGGTATGATTTAAATCCATATTCACCTGTACCAAATACTTTGTAACCTGATCCAATGCAACTACAGCTGCAATTATAACAACATAATACAACTAGCGTTTATCTCCTATTCTTAGATTCGTAATCGTTTTGAAATTCCCTGCACCATCTTCATCTTGAAAAATCTCACCTTTTGTAATTTCCTGAAGTTCCTCCATATTCTCGTCTGCAAAAATTTCAGTGCTTAAAATATCAAATTTTTGCAACTCTGATTCCAAAAGAGTTTTATATCGTGTGCGGAAAATACCAAGCCGGCTTTTCAAGGACTGAGATTCTTCTGTCAATCTTTCAACCGACTCTTTTGCTTCTCTCAAAATCAACTCTGCATCCAATTCTGCATTTTTCACAAGAATCTGTGCTCTTTTTTCTGCACTGGCAGAAATATCTCTCATTAGAGATTTCGCAGCCTCTAATGTCTCTAATACAGCACTCTCCGATTTTTTATATGTCTCTAAATCTGCTGTTAAATTTTTTATTTGATCTTTTAATTTTTCATTTTGATCTATTAAATTTTCAAAATCTAAAGTAAGTAGATCTAAAAATCCATCCACTTCCTCTTCTTTATAACCACGTACACCCTTGCTAAATACTTTGTTTTGAATATCAAGCGGAGTAATCATAATAAACCTCCTCGGTTAAAATAATAGCAGCAATTTAGCCAAAACGCTTCCAAGTAATTGTAGCGCAAAAATTGCAACCAATGGTGCAAAATCAATTCCTGTCCGATAGGCAATACTGGAAGTCAACTGCCGAAAAGGATTAACGATCGGTTCCGTTAAAGCATGTAACATGCAATAATATCGGTAGAAACTACTCCCCGGTCTTACAAACCAGCTCATCAAAGCTTCTATAAAAATAAGAGTAACTACAATTTCAATAAAATAGCTGATCGCTCTAGCTAATATATATGTCATCCATTCCCCCTCCTATTATCTCCATGGGTTCTTTATATTATCGGAATAATTTAAATTTTTCTGATCTATAGAAGATGCAACATCAACATTTTCTGGAGCGAAGACAAAAATATTATTTGCAATTTTTTCAACATTTCCGTTCAATGCATAGGTAGCGCCGCTCAAAAAATCAAATATTTTTCGTGCCGTGTCTGATTCCAATTTTTCCAAATTGATAATAACTGGTTTTTTCGCTTTTAAATTATCTACAAGTTTCGGGCTCTCATCAAAGGATTTTGGTTCGATAACCACCATTTTAAATTGATTTGTCGTTCTGGGATTCGTAACGTTTTGCATAGCCACCACCCTGTTTTCCTTTAGTTCTTTATTCTCATTTTTTTGTTGATTATAAGAAGAGCGAACCTCCCTTGGCTTCCAGTCCATGGTCTCTTCTTCTTCATCTTCATCTTCCTCATCAACTTCTTCAATTCCCACCAGCATCTTCAGCTTGTTGAAAATTCCGTCTCCCATTGTCTTATCCTCCGCATTATTTTTTTTTGCTGTAATCTCTCTCCCCGAAAATTGAGGTGCCGACACGAATTAGATTCGCCCCTTCTTCAATCGCCACTCCAAAATCGTGAGACATACCCATAGATAAATATTGAAAATCCAAACGTTCATGCTCTTGTCTGCCATATCGGTCATAAAGCTCTTTTACCTGACGGAAATAGATGCGAACATTATCCGAATTCTCATCAAACGGTGCAATGCACATTAAACCGCATATTCGGATATTTGAGCACTTCTCTAAAATTGTCTGAATCATTTTTCCAGTTTCATCGGTAGTAATACCAAATTTGCTTTCTTCCTGCGCAGAGTTGACCTGAATTAAAATGTTCATAGTCAAATTATGCTGAACAGCACGCTTATTAATTTCTTCTGCTAATTTTAAAGAATCCACTGAATGAATCATATTGACTTTATCAATAATATATTTTACCTTATTTGTCTGTAAATGGCCAATTAAATGCCAACGCACCGGTTTCACGAGATCAAACTTGTCCATAATCTCCTGAACCTTATTTTCGCCAATATCTGTAATACCAGCATCGATGGCTTCATTAATTTCTTCTGCTGTTCTGGTCTTTGTTACAGCAACCAGCAGCACCTCATTCTCTTTTTTGCCAACTGATTTTGCAATTTCATTTTTCTGCGCATTGATGCGGTCAATATTTTCTTTAATATAACTCATTTGTAAGACCTCCCCCAATGGTTTTTACGGTTTTCCGCTTGTTAATATTTCGTCATACACATCAATTGTCTTAACTCGAACAGATCCCTCTTCCGTTTCCTCGTAAAAATAAGAATTTTCTACAAGGGAATACTCTCCGTCACTGCTTATTGCCTTGATTGGTCGGAAAATACTGTCTCCTCCTACACCCTTAATATATACTCCCGGCTTGCCATCTTCTGATGTAATACAGCGGTTTGGAATAATCAATCCTTTATAATCCTCGGTAATCACATTCGCCTCTATTTTACGGATTCGCGGTAAATCTTCGTAATACCGATTAAATTTTAAAATAACCATATAACTGCCATCATCATCAATAATATCTAACGTCTGCCCATTTACATCATCCAAAGGCAACTGCAATGTAACCGTTCTTCCTTCTTTATATTTGACAATATTTTTTTCATCCACCCAGCAAATTGCATACCAGACATTATTATTGACAATTTTAAATAAGGGTTCATTCGCTAATGTCGTAGTTCTTGTCACATTTTCAAGACCCATTTCCAATCCTTTGAGTTGCTTTTTTCTTAAATCTTTCATGGTATCCGGTTGAAACAAAGCTTCATATCCATCTAAATAATAGCTTACCAAGCCATTATTGCTGCTCACATATTGTTCCGGTGTGACGCCTTGTCCTTGAATACGATCCAAAATCTTCGTATATTTTGTCTCTTCATATTCTGCGCTTCCTGCTGAAATATCTAGTACCTTCGTATTTTTTCTAACTTTAGTTCCTTCGCCTAAATAATATTGAATGGTGCCGGAACGATTTGCAAAATATACGGTCTCTTCTCTTACAATATAGCAAGTCACTTTGTCGCTTACCTGTATGCCACCATATTCTGCAACATAAGTCCTTCTAAAGACATCCGACACGGAGGGGAGTATATATATGATGACAAATAAAACAAAGACTGCAATGAAAAATAACAAAATCAAACGGCTTTTCCTGTTGTTTTTTTTCTTTGCCATAGTCTTCTTCCTCAATACTTATGTTTTTTATTTATTATATAATAAAACATTTGCTTCTACAAGTCTTCCGACTCTAAAAGCTGCTGTAAAATCACCTTTTCTTCTTTTGTCAGTGCACCACTTTTTTCCATAAAAGAATCCCATAAATCCGGTCTTCTCTCTTTTGTTATTTCCAGGGATTTTTGAAGCTTCCACAAATGAATTTTCTTATGGTTTCCAGATACCAAAACACTCGGGACTTCCAGTCCCATATAGTTTCTCGGTTTTGTATATTGCGGATATTCCAATAAACCGCTGTAAATGGATTCTTCCACATTTGCATCACTGCTGCCAAGAACTTCTGGAATAAATCGGGCCACCGCATCAATTAAAATCATTGCCGGCAATTCCCCTCCGGTTAAAATATAGTCTCCTACGGAAACTTCCTCCATATTCCAATAATCTAAAATCCTCTGATCAATTCCTTCATAATGTCCGCATAACAAGATGAGCTCCGGCTCCTGTGAGAGTTCTTGAATCAATGTATGATCAAGAATCCGCCCACGTGGAGACATGTATATCATCCGCTTTCCTTTTGCTTGAATGGCTTCTAATGATCGAAAAACAGGATCGGCCGACATAACCATGCCAGCACCTCCTCCAAAAGGGTAGTCGTCAGTTTTTTTATGCTTGTCCAAGCTATAATCTCGGATATTTGTCAATCGAATATCCAGAATCTGATTTTCCTTTGCTCTACCTAAAATACTATGCTCGGTAACCGGTAAGAACATTTCTGGAAATAATGTCAGCACATCAATTTTCATAGTTCCACCAAGCCTTCGATTAATCGCACCATCATTGTTTTTTCTTCTATGCATACAGACAGAATAAATTCTTTGACAGCGGGGATTAAAAATCTATATCCACTCTGCATCTCAACTTGATACAGACCCTGCGCACTATTTTGTATCACATCAACCAACATTCCAATCGTTTCGCCCTTTTCATTGAAAACAGTCATCCCCAAAAGATCAGAAACAAAATAGGTATCCTCTGGTATTTCCCACATATCTTCCTTATTTAAATATAATTTTTTCCCTTTTTGCTGCTCTGCAAGATTGCGGTCTGTAATTCCCTCCAATTTCAAAACAACCATGTTTTTTCGATAGCTGACCCGCTCAATTGTATATTCTTGTTCTTCAATCTGTAATGTTTTAATTTGTGAAAAACGTTCCATCGAATCCGTATAAGGAAATACCCGCACTTCCCCTTTAATGCCAACTGCACTTGTGATTTGACCCAAGGTAATTCTGTCCTTCATGCTTAAGTCCTCTCATTTTTTTACTTGTATACAATAAGGAGCCGCCTTAAAACCAATCGACATGTTTGTCATTTCGTTTTTCAGACAGCCCCGTTTCTGCAGTACTCTAGAATCAATATACTTTTTATTGCATAATTTCTACAATTACTTTTTTATTTGATTTGGTTGCTGCGGCTTTTACAACAGTACGAAGCGCCTTTGCGATCCTTCCCTGCTTACCGATAACCTTACCCATGTCATCCGGAGCAACCTTCAGTTCGATTACGATTGCCTGACGTCCTTGAACTTCCTTGACTTCTACTGCTTCCGGATCATCAACGAGTGCTTTTGCAATCGCTTCTACTAGTTCCACCATAACAATTCACCGCTTTCTTATTCAATAATACCAGACTTCTTGAAAAGACTTCTTACGGTTTCTGTAGGCTGTGCTCCAGTTCCAATCCATTTCTTAGCTTTCTCTGCATCAATCTTAATATCAGCAGGATCTACAAGCGGATTGTAGTAACCAATTTCTTCAATGAATTTTCCATCTCTTGGTGAACGAGAGTCTGCAACCACTACTCTGTAGAAAGGCTTCTTGTTTGCACCCATTCTCTTTAATCTAATTTTAACTGCCATTTATTCCACCTCCTTGTGTTAAATTGTATCTACCATCTTGCAAAAATTGCAAGCATTATGGCCTTCATATTTTTCATTAAAACCCTTTAAACATACGGTTTCTCTTAAATTTAGGTCCTGCAAACTGTTTCATCAGTTTCTTGGTGTCCTGATATTTCTTAATCAAGTTATTAATACGATTTACCGTAACACCGGCTCCAGCAGCAATGCGTTTTCTTCGGCTGGCATTCAGAATAGAAGGATTTTTTCTCTCTTCCTTTGTCATGGATTGAATGATCGCCTCCATATACATTAATTCCTTCTCGCCTTGATCAATATCCGAATCGTTTACTTTACCGCCCATGCCGGGCATCATATCCATAATTTTAGCCAAACCGCCCATTTTACGAACTTGCCCAAACTGCTCTAAAAAATCCTCCAGGGTAAATTCGTTTTTCTTCATTTTCTTTTCTAATTCTTCAGCCTTTTTCTCGTCAAAGCTTTCTTGTGCTTTTTCAATCAGGCTCATCATATCGCCCATGCCAAGAATTCGTGATGCCATACGCTCCGGGTGGAAAGGTTCTAAAGCATCTAGTTTTTCACCCATACCCATGAATTTGATCGGTTTTCCAGTAACGGACTTTGCAGAAAGTGCCGCACCACCTCGTGTGTCACCATCCAGCTTTGTCATGACAATTCCGTCAATTCCCAATGCTTCATTAAAGGCTTTTGCCGCATTTACCGCATCTTGTCCGGTCATAGCATCCACAACCAGCAAAATTTCATGCGGTCTTGTTTTTTTCTTAATAGAAACCAATTCATCCATCAAGGTTTCATCAATGTGCAAACGCCCCGCTGTGTCCAAAATAAGAACGTCGTGCCCTTTGTATTCCGCTTCTTTCACGGCTTTTTCTGCAATGAGCACCGCATCGCTGCACTCTCTCATTGTAAAAACCGGCACATCTACTGTTTTTCCGACTATTTCTAATTGATCAATCGCCGCAGGACGGTAAATATCACAGGCTGCAAGCATCGGTTTTTTTCCGTTTTTCTTTAAATAACTGGCAAGCTTACCGCAGGTCGTCGTTTTACCAGTACCCTGCAAACCTGCCATTAAAATAACGGTAAATCCACGTGGGGAAAATGTCAGCTTGCTATTGGTACCGCCAAGCAATTCAATCAATTCATCGTTAACAATTTTAATCACTTGCTGTGCAGGTGTCAAACTCTCCAAGACATCCTGTCCCAATGCTTTTTCCTTAACTTTGGAAACAAAATCTTTTACGACCTTAAAGTTTACATCAGCTTCAAGCAAAGCCAGTTTTACTTCCCGCATTGCTTCATTAATGTCCGATTCCGACAAAACGCCTTTTCCCTTAAGCTTTTTAAATACGCCTTGTAATTTTTCCGAAAGACCTTCAAATGCCATTGTATTACTCCTGTATCTTGTATTGAATGCTCCTGTTTTATTTTAATCGTTTAATTTACCTATCGTGCTGCGAATCTGTGTCAGATTGCACACTAACTTTGTATTTTTACTATTTTCAAAAATTAATGCCTCAATTACTTGGTCAATTTGATGTAAGGCATTTTGTGTATCAAGAAATTTTTGAACCAGTCCTAACTTCTTTTCAAAATTATAAAGTGCCTTTTCTGCTTTTTTAACAACATCATATACGCCTTGTCGGCTTATATTATATTCTTGCCCGATCTCTGATAAAGAATAATTGTCTTCGTGATAAAGCTCAAAATAGGTTCTCTGTTTTTCAGAAAGCAATTGCCCGTAAAAATCATATAGCATGCTGACTTCTATGATCTTATCAAACATATTCTGTCCTCCTTTGATACAACATGGTAAAGCATAGCATAAAACAAAAAGGATGTCAAGTAATAAACTTAACACCCTTTCTCTATTGATTTACAGGCATTCGTTACATTACATTTTTAGACTAATCCTTTAAATCAATTTAATCATCTGATTCATCCTTAATCACCTTAAAGTATCTTAATTTACTATCCGCCGGTCCATGAAAATGTCTTTTATGAATTCGATATTCTTCAATAAAATCCCAGATTTCTTGACTCATGCGTTCACCAGGATAAATAACCGGAATCCCCGGTGGATACGGCGCAATTAATTCTCCTGCAATTCTTCCAACTGCATCTTTCCATTCAACATCCTCTTTTCGAGAAAAATATGCCTTTCTGGGTGAAAGCACCTGTTCGGGACTTGCCGGAAATATCTCATGGCGTATAACAGGTTCTCCATCTTGATGCATAGCGGCGATGCAGGATAAAGCATTTAAAAGCTGATCCATATCCTCTTTTGTATTTGCAAAAGTGATAATTGCCAAAATGTTTTTGTCATCTGCAAGTTCGACATCACAATTATATTCTTCAAATAAGATATCTTTTAAGCAATACCCGCTCAGCCCCAGCTCAAATGCGCTGATTGTTAAACGGGTAATATCCAGATCGTTAATACCGGCTGTGCCAACAATTTCTCGGCCAATACACCGAATCCCTCTAATGGGTTTTAACGCAGCTCTTACGTATTCTGCAAGCTCTACTGCTTTAGAAATCAAAGCTTTCCCCTTATTTTCCAGATCGTATCTAGCCGCGTCCAATGAAGCCATGAGTAAATACGAAGGACTTGTGCTCTGCACTAAGTGCAGATTTGCATCTACACGCTGCTGATCAATTAATTTGGATTTTACATGAAGCATCGAGCTCTGTGTCAACGCCCCTGCCACTTTATGAATACTTTGTGCACACATATCTGCCCCCTGCTCTAATGCTCCTTTTGGAAGCAAATCAGAAAAGTAACAATGTGCTCCGTGTGCTTCATCTACTAAAAGCACAGCATCCCTTTTATGGCAGATTGCAGCAATGCTGCTTAAATCACTGCATATACCATAATAAGTTGGGCTGACGACCAATACACCTTTACAATCCGGATTTTCTGCAAACATTTCTTCTACACTTTCGGTTGTAATCCCTCCCAAAAGTCCTGTGTCCTGAGAAATTTCAGGCATCAGGTAGATTGGTTCTGCCCCGCTTAAAATTAATCCCATCAGGACTGATTTATGGGCATTTCTCGGTATTGCGATCTTCTCACCCTCAAATGCAGCCGACAAAATCATTGCCTGGTTGCCGCAAGTTGTACCGTTGATGAGAAAATGTGTATCATCGGCTCCAAAACTTTTTCTCGCTAATTCCTCTGCCTCCCAAATTGCTCCCATCGCATTATGAAGGTCATCCGTATAAGGAGTTTCTGTCAAATCAAAAGAAAAGACTGCATCTCCCACAAGCTTTCGAAAACGCAGATTAACTCCTTTTTCATAGCGATGTCCCGGAGTGCAAAAATAGGCTGGTTTTTTCTTATTATATTTCTCAATTGCATCCAGCAAGGGCATCTTTTTTTGCGTTATTATTTTTTCATTCATGCACAAACCTCTATTTTAAGTAATCGCATAAATAGCTGACCGGAAGCTCCTTATGGTCATTCACCAAGCTTAATACCTCGGTCACGTCGCTCTGTCCTTTTAACTTTATCATTGATGACAATAGATTAGACACACCGCTTTCAGCCAGCAGACTTCCAAATAAAGAGTTATTTTTATAAACCACATCAACCTGCTTGCAATTCATCAAATCATAAGTAGTGCGCATATCCGTTAATGCCTGATCATATGTGCCAATCGCATCTACAAGATTTAGTTTTAATGCCTGCTTTGCTGTGTAAATTCTTCCATCTGCAAGCTTTTTAGTATCCGCCATCGGGATATCACGTTCCTCTGAAACGATACCTGTAAACTGCTCATATGCTTCATCTATTAACGACTGAAAAATAGCGCGCTGCTCTTCTGTCATTGGTTCTACAGGGCTTCCCATTGCTTTATTTGCGCCTGAAGTAAGTGTATTTACTTTTATTCCATATTTCTCTAAAAGCTCAGAAACATCGAAAAGTGACCCCATTGTTACACCGATAGAACCCGTCCAAGTATTGCGATTCGCATAAATTTTATCAGCAGGTGCCGAAATATAATATCCGCCTGATGCTGCCATATTCCCCATCATCGCATAAACTGGATTTTTTGTATTTTGTTGGTATTCTTTTATTTTTAAATATAATTCATCACTTTCATAAACGCCGCCTCCCGGTGAATCGACAAATACTACCAAGCCCTTATTGTTTTCATCCGCCATCAGGTAATCTAATTGATCCAACGTCCAACTATGCTGATAACCGGTCGCGAGACCTAAAGAATCTACATTCGAGGAAGCAATCGTTCCTTCAACATAAACGGTAGCAATGTAGGGTTCATTAATAGCATACGAATAATCCGAATCATCTCTGAAAAAAAATGCAATCAGTACAATCAAGAAAAATAACGCCAAAATGCCAAGAAAAATCCACAATCCTATTCTTCTCTTTCGTGGCTTTTCTGGCAATACCATCGTTCTTTGTACACTATTCTCACTACTTCCCATATTTGTTTCCATAATAATCTCCTTTTTCGATATTGTATCTTTATTCTCCACTCTTTTCACAGTATTGTCAAATTAATAAATCATAAACAAATAGTATTTCTCAAGGTATTTATTCGTCAGTCTTACCTTGTAGTTTTTCTATAAAATTCTTTCCCTGTGAAACGATCATTGTTTTCTTCCTTCTTTCGTTTGCCTTCCAGTACACTTTTCAAAACCGCCTCAAACTCTTGATTCTGCTCTTTTGATCTTTTCGTCATTCCTTTATGTCGGCCTCCGGCCATGCGTATTTTTCTTAAATTATGCCTCTGCATTAATAATGCGTCCATATTATCTTTACTGTAAATCATTCCATTTTGACTGATTGGAAGTGCCCCTTTCGCCAGGCACATTGCAGCCAGACCGTAATCCTGCGTGATCACTACGTCACCCTTATTCACTAAGTTCACCAGTGCAAAATCAACACTGTCAGGCCCTTTTGCAACAATAATCGCCTCAGCTCCGTCTCTCTCAAAAAAATGGGATGTATCGCATAAAAGGATACATTCTATTTGATATTTCTTCGCCATCTGCACGGTTATATCAACAACCGGACATCCATCCGCATCAATTAATATCTTCATAGCTTCGCCTTCCTATTTCCTATGTTTTGGTCCACTCAATCCAGATTATTGCCCGATTCTTCACAGACGCAGCAGTATCATGATCGTATTTCCAATTTTCTCAAAAAAATTATATATCATTTTAGATATAATAAAAATAACTTTGTTATATAAATAAATTCTATCCCCTTTATTATTCCCGTTCACGCGCACACAGACCCATTTGCGTAAATATATTTAAAAAAGAAAAAATAGCCTGTAGAATTAGAAAATAACTTGACTGCGCAAGTACCAATCGGATAAATGATTTAATTTGCAATATTATATTTCCAAACATAGAAAATATATTTAGAAACAACATGATACATTCGCTTCCAACCTGCTTTGAAAGGTTTCATAATAAAAAGAGAAGCCTAAAATAAGCATACTTCTCACATAAGAAGTCGCAGTCTATTCACTGAATGGAGTAAACTGTGGCTTCTTTTGGATTTTTTATTAAACTGTGATATCATGTTGAAAAAATTATATGCAAGAAGGGGGGAGACCCACTATTTTTAACATTGCACTATGTGACGACGATACTGCTTTCAACAAGCAATTTCGAAATAAAATAAATAAAATTCTAGAAAAAAAACATATAGACTTTAACTTTCAAAGCTTCACAGATTTACAGAGCTTAGCAGAAGCTTTAGAGACAGGCATTACATATCACCTGCTTTTTTTAGATGTTCTGCTCGGTCAGGATAATGGAATTGATTTTGCACGTCATTTACGTGAAAATGGAAATCAGATTGATTTGATATTTATAACTTCCAGTCGGGATTATGCCGTAGACAGCTACGATGTTCATCCGATTCACTATCTTATAAAACCGATTGAACAATCAAAATTGGAATCTGCCTTACTGCTTGCTCTTGAAAAAAATATTCCAAAACAATTTTTATTGCAAACAGCAAATGGTTTCATTCATATCCCTCTTTCTGATATCCTATATTTTGAAATTTATAATCGAACGATCCTTTTACATAAAACAAACAATGAAACAATAACCTTTACCGGCACGCTGAACAATCTGGAAAATAAATTGCCTATGCTGCATTTTGTACGTGTTCATAAGAGCTACCTTGCCAATATAAAGCACATCATTAAGATTACACGTTATGAACTTACCTTAACCAATCATATGAAAATTCCAATCGGCAAAAAACGTTATACGGCCGTTCAAAAAAATCTTCTTGAATACGCACAGCAAAAAAATCATGGAGTCTGAAACATTCAAAAAATCTTACTTCCATTGAAACCGTATATTCTTAGGAAGTAAGTTTTTTAATATAACCCCTATTCATATTTTTACTCAACCTTAAAGTCAAACCAAGCGGATCGCAATAAGTGTATTCCTTCTTTAATTTCTTCCTCACTCAGACTACTGTACCCAATTAAGACCATATTATCATTATAATTCTGTGGGTTGGCCCAATGCACCGATACCGGATATACTTGTACGCCAACCGCTTCTGCACTTCTTATCAATTCTTTTTCTTTCATTCCATTCTTAATTTCAAGCAAAATATGCAATCCGGCATGACTCCCATGAATCACTATTTTGTCTTTCATACATTGATGAATGACATTTAGCAACATATCGTGCTTTTTTTTATTTGCTGTACAGATTTTCCTTAAGTGTCTGCTCCAATCTCCATTCTGCATGAAAGCCTGCATAGCCTTTTGCTCAATCCATGATACGGTGCAGTTATATTTAGAAAATTTTTTATGATATCTTTTTAATAAAGATTGGGGTAATACCATAAAACTCATCCTAAGGCTCGGAACAAATGCTTTTGAAAATGTATTGATATAGATGACTCTCCCTTTGTAGTCCAAAGACTGCATGGATGGTATCGGTTTGCTATTATATCTCAATTCGCTGTCATAATCATCTTCAATGAGGTAAGCATCTTTTTCTTCTGCCCATTGAATCAAATGGAGCCGCTTATTGACACCCATCACTTTTCCAGTTGGGAATTGATGCGACGGTGTCGTATATAACAGTTTCGCCTTAGATTCTTTTAAGAGGGAAACACAGATACCATCCTCCTCAATCGGAATTGGCTTGATCTGCATTTTATGATTTTTAAATGCAGCTCTCGCACTATTATAGCAAGGCTCTTCCACTGCAACAGAATCGTATTCACTCATGAACAACTGGCAGAGCAAACTCAATGAAGATATCGTACCAGAAGTAAGTACGATCTGCTCTGGTTTACAGCGAACTCCTCTGGAAAAATATAAATACTTCATAATTTCCACTCGAAATTCTCTCTCACCGTTTCGATCATTATACGAGCTAAAACAATCCACATTACTGGAATTAAGAATTTCATTCAATGCCTTTTTCCATGCACGCATAGGAAAATCATCCAAATTCATATTCTCATACATAAAGTCAAACTGGATTCGTTTATCATCATCCGTATTGCTGTTTTCCTCTTCAAAAACCATTTCTTCTTTTTCTAATGCAGAATCATTATAAAGAGATACATCAAATGGAAGTACTACGTATCCACTTCCTGCCTTGCTCGTAAGGTATCCTTCTGTACAAAGCTGTTGATAAGCTGCTTCTACCGTATTTCTACTCACTCCCATAGAATCAGCTAAACTTCTGGTAGAAGGAAGTCTGCTCGCTGCTACCAGCTTGCCTGTTGTAATTTGATGTTTAAAATATTGATAAATCTGGATGTATTTCGGCTCATACTCTTTTTCTTTGATTATGATCACCTCGTCACTCCTTAGTAGCGTTTGTATTCTCCTTTTTCACGCTTTTTCTCAGCAGTTTTACTGATATAAGTTCCTTCAAGAATTCTATGATATCCCTTTTTTTGGATCAGTGCTTTTATATAATCCACATTTGGACATCGGTCATGATGGTAATTATCTGTCACCATACAAGAAGACAAATGTACTGCAACCTCTTTCTTCTTTACATCTGTATTTTTCGCAATCTTCTTTGAAAAATGCTCCAGCTTTGCGGCAAGACTTGTCCCGCAGCAACCTCCGCATGTCATCGCGATGTAACGAACATTATCCTCATAATCTTTAAATCCATCTTCCCGGTTGTAAAATCCATTTGTACATGCAAAACCACTACAGCGTTGCCTTGCAAACTCACATTGAATAATCATAACATATTTAGTATCCATATAGCTCTTCCCTCCTGTATTTTCCTATTTCTACAATAAAAGATATTCCTATTATAGAAAGTAATTGTCATGTTGAAAAGAGCCAATTTATCACTTTTTAACAGTACCAATTTCAAAAGCATTCATTATTTTTTCTTATTTTCCTCATTAGAAATTAACGCAGTTTAAGAGTTGTCCATCTAAAAATACTCGTAAATTTTCAGAAGCAATTTGGCAGATGCGAATACGGGCTTCTTCTGATGTCCATGCTACGTGCGGCGTAATAAAACAATTGTCTAAGGTAAAAAGTGGATTATTACAACTCGGTGGTTCTTCTGCCAATACATCAAGACATGCAAAAGCTATTTTTTTCGATTGAAGCGCTTCAAACAAATCGAATTCATGAATCAATTTGCCGCGTGCAGTATTTACCAATATTACCCCATCTTTCATCTTAGCTATACTTTCTTTGTTAATCAGGCCTTCGTTCTCTTCTGTTAACGGGCAATGCAGGAAAAGTACATCCGCATTTGCGAGCAGCTCATCCTTAGAAACAAATTTTAAATTCTCGGTTTCCAGCCCTTTATCTGGATAGTTCGAAAAAACAAGAACCTTCATTCCAAAAGCTAATGCTGTTTTCGCGCTCTGCTTTCCGATTCTGCCGAATCCAATCATTCCCATAACCTTACCTTCCAGCTCGTACGATGGATGGTTCCAATAAGGAACGGTCTGCTGTGTACACCAAAGTCTATTTTTGGCATACTCTAAGTGTTCCTTTAAATGTCCGCACGCATAGAGTAAAAGGGCAAATGCACATTGAGAAACAGCATTTGTCCCATAGGCAGGTACATTACAAACAGGGATTCCTTTTGATTTTGCATATTCTAAGTCAACAGAATTAGTACCCGTGGCTAAGATGCCGATCCATTCTAGGTTCGGGCAACAATCGAATACTTCTTTTCCAATATAGGTGCTATCGGTGAAAACAATTTCTGCATCTCCAATCCGTGCGGCCGCTGATTCATCTGGTGTAGACTCATAGATTGTGACAGCACCTAGTTCTTTAAACCATTGAAGTTCTTCCGTCATCGGATGAATGGTATAACCATCTAAAATTACAATCTTCTTCATTTGTTGCTCCTTTTCTTTTGTCCTTATTTCATTATATTAATTTTCAGAAGGTTTTGTAAACACCTAAAATACCGTTTTTCAGTCTATTATAATTTTCATATAAGCTGCCCCTTTTAATTGTTTCTGCATCCATGTAAAAAGACATTTCATCAGAAGGGATAAAATGTCTTTTTATTTTTATATTTTGAATTTATCTCTCTTTACATGACAGTCATTTATTGGGCTCCCATTGTGTCACATCCGTATGCAGCAAGTGATGTGATTTTTCAGACAGCGGAGTTCCCAAGAACTCTTCATAAGTCTTTTGGATCGATGGATTTTCATGAGAAAAACGCAAATTAGCATTCCGATCTAATCCATAAAGAATTTTTCCTCTTTCCTCTGCCATTTCCATGTTGTCATGAATTGGCTGTCCCCCGCCTCCTGCACAGCCTCCCGGACATGCCATGATTTCTACAAAATCATAATTCACTTCATTTTTTCGAATGGCTTCAATCAATTTTCTAGTATTTCCAAGTCCGCTTGCCACCGCAACACGAATCGCATTTCCTTCTATTTCAAAAACGGCTTCCTTCCAACCATCCAATCCTCGTACACGTCGAAAGCTTTCCGGATTAGGGTTCTTTTTCGTCAATAGAAAATATGCACTGCGGAGTGCTGCTTCCATAACACCTCCGGTCGCTCCGAAAATTACGCCGGCCCCTGTAGAAACGCCAAACATGTCATCAAATGCTTCTTCCTTTAAATCATCCGCTTTGATATGATCTGCACGAATCATGCGGTCAAGTTCTCTTGTAGTCAATACCAAATCGACATCCTGACCAAATCCAGCGTCCGACAAACTTTCTACATCACACTCATATTTTTTTGCAACGCAGGGCATAAGCGATACTGCAAATATTTTTTCTGATGAAATTCCAAGTTTATCTGCAATATAAGTTTTTGTAATCGCTCCGAACATCTGCTGCGGTGATTTAGCAGAGGAAAGATTTTCAGCCATATCCGGGTACTGTGATTTTACAAAACGAACCCAGCCCGGACAACAGGAAGTAAACATCGGCCATTTATATTCTTTACGGTTTTGAAATCTCTCTAAAAATTCACTGCCCTCTTCCATAATCGTCAAATCTGCTGCATAGGTCGTATCATAAATATAGTCAAATCCCATGCTGCGTAATGCACTGACCAGCCTTCCCATCGTCGCTTCTTCTTTGTACAGTCCAATTCCTTCTCCCCAAGCAGTACGAACAGCCGGTGCTACCTGAACGATTGTAATCTTATCAGGGTCTGCAAGTGCCTCAAACATCCGGCTCACATCGTCTCTTTCTCTCAGTGCACCGACTGGACAATGGGTGATGCACTGCCCGCAAAGGGAGCAATTTGCATCTTGAATTTTTAAATTCTGCATCACACCGACAGTTGTGCGGTATCCGCTGCCAGATACATTCCAAACTTGCAAATCCTGCACCTTATCGCAGATTTGAATGCATCTCATACATTTAATACATTTAGAAGCATCTCGAATTAAAGGAAAATTTTTATCCCATCTATGTTTTTCCGCAATCCTCTTATACGGAATTTCTACAATGCCTAAATCATTTGCTATTTTTTGAAGGCTGCAATTGCCGCTTCTTACACAGGTTGCACACATGCAATCATGATCCGACAGAATCAATTCTACATTTACTTTTCTTGTTGAACGAACCTTTGGACTATTTGTATAAATTTCCATTCCCTCTTCTACTTCGTTGCTGCAGGCAGTGATGAGTTTCTCCATTCCTTTTTTTTCAACAATACAGACACGGCAAGCACCTATTTCATTAATGTCTTTTAAGTAACATAGATGAGGAATATGGATTCCCGCTTTTTCGGCTGCATCCAAAATGGTAGTCCCTTCAGAAACCGCTACATTTTTTCCGTCTATCACCAATTTTACCATTTTTTCACTCTTCCTCCTTTAAAGACACCCAGCCCGTAATGATCGCACCTTAGGCAGCGTAACGCTTCATACTTTGCTTCTTCCTCCGTCATTCCTTTTTCAATTTCGCTGAAGTCACCACCTCGTTCACCCGGCAGCCGTTCTTTCATTTCAACACGTGCACATGGCGGGTGGTCACCGTGGCGAGGAGCCGGTATCTCTATATCACATTCGATCATGTGGTGATAACCCAAATAGCTGTCAATGTTTGCTGCCGCAACCTTCCCGGCGGCTACGGCATTTATCACTGTTGAAGGGCCGCTTACACAATCTCCGCCTGCAAAAATACCAGGAATACTTTCAATTCCGCTTGATCTCGCTGCCACAATATTCCCTCGATTAATCGGAATACCGTACTGTTCGAAATGCTCAGAATCTGTAGCCTGCCCAATAGCAGAGATAATGATTTCACAAGGAATGCATTCCTCCTTCGCTTGTGCATCCATCGGCTTCGGGCGGCCTGCCTTATCCGCTTTTCCTGCAATCTGCGGTTTTACATAAAGACTTTCTACATCCCCTTCTTTAGTGGACTCAATTCGAGATGGTGCTTTTAGATCCAGCAGTTCACAGCCCTCTGCAATCGCACCTTCTATTTCCTCAGAAAGCGCAGTCATATCCTGTCTTCTTCTACGATACACAATGCTAACTTTTTTCGCTCCAAGACGCTTTGCTGTTCTCGCCACATCCATGGCGACATTTCCACCGCCGATTACGACAACCTGCTTGTCTTTAAAATCAGGCATGGTATCATCGCCCATGCTTCGTAAGATTTCAACAGCTGAAATGACACCCCTTGAATATTCACCTTCAATGCCGATTGTTTTGTGTGTATGTGCTCCGATTGAAATGTAAACAGCATCATATTCATCTCTTAATTTTTGAATAGAGTCTTCGCTTCCAATATCAGAATCGATCTTTATTTCTACCCCAGTGGATAAAATTGCATCAATATCCTCTTGTAATCTTTCTCGAGGTAAACGATAACTTGGTATCCCATAACGAAGCATACCACCCAAATGAGTTCTTTTTTCGAACACAGTTACTTGGTGACCCATTAGCGATAGAAAATAAGCTGCACTTAATCCGCTCGGTCCGCCGCCGATGATTGCTACTTTTTTTTCTGTATCTTCCATTCGCTTTGGAACTTCAACTTTCCCACAATGGTCAACCGCATACCGTTTCATTCCTCGAATATTGATTGGGGCATCGATTAAATTACGACGGCATCTCGCTTCGCACGGGTGTTCACAAATCAAGGCACAAACGGTTGGAAACGGGTTATCTTTTCGAATCAGGCGTATCGCATCCTCACATCGATCCTCTAAAACCAATGAAATATATCCTGGGATATCTACTTCTGCCGGACATAGTGCGACGCAAGGAACCGGTTGTTTTAAATTCTGAATCGTAGAAACACATCTGTTATTTGTTACATGCTCCATATAGTCTTCACGAAATCCGTACAACCCCCGAAGCACCATATTAGCAGCCTCAGTTCCTATGGCACAATCAGCCGAATCCCGTATTGTTTTAGCTGTCCGTTCAATCAATGAAATGATTTCCAAATCCGTATCTTCGCTCAAATCCAAAACATCATCCAGTAAATGCTCCAATTGGCCCAGACCTACTCGACACGGCACACATTTGCCACAGGTCTGTGCGTGGCAAAGTTTTAAAAACGAAGAAGCCATATCAACGGGACATAACCCCGGTGGACTTGCTATGATTCTTCGCTCTAGATCTTTGTATAGGCCTTCCACTACTGTTTGGGCACGATCTCGAGTTTTGATATCCAATCTGCTCATTCTGTTCAAACCTCCCTAACTAATTAAAATGAATTCTCTGTTTCTTTTCTTACTTTAATACTCCTTCTACTGTGATTTTTTTGAATTTTTTACCTTTGTTATTTCTTTGGCAATCATTTTATCACGCATTCGAATTATTTTCAAACTAAATTGAATTTTCAAAATATGGTATATTTAGCATACTATTTACAGATTAATAGGATAATTACCAATTTTATTCAATCCGGTATTTAAATATGTAATAAATGATTGACTCTGTACTATTTCATATAGTACAGTTAGAAGTACGAAAAGAGGGGATATTATGTTTCAATTGGACTTGAAATCCAGAAAATCAATCTATGAACAAATAGTCGATAAAATAAAGGAATTAATTCTCACAGAAGTGCTGACACCCAACGAAAAGCTTCCATCTGTGCGTGAATTATCCAAGACTTTAACAGTAAATCCAAATACAATTCTAAAGTCATACCGGGAATTAGAAAAAGACGGATACGTTTACACAATAGGCGGTTCCGGCTGCTTTGTTGCTGAAAAGAAAGACAGGAACACAGATAAATGGAAATTAGAAGAACTAAAACATCGCATTCAAAATGACATTATGGAATTACAGTATCTAGGGCTTCAACCAGATGAGATTACTGGCCTTATAAAACAATTCATTGAAAAAGGAGTATTTTATCATGATTAAAATCACTCAACTTGATAAATCTTTTGACGGTGTTCCTGCATTAACTGACTTAAATCTTCATGTAAAAACCGGTTCGATTTACGGGCTGATCGGTGAAAACGGTTCAGGAAAAACCACACTCATAAAACTCTTAGTCGGTATTTTTAAACCAGATAACGGAAGCATCGCTATAAATGGTGAATCCATTGAAAATAATATGAAATTAAGAGAACGCATCGGGTACATTCCAGATGATCTCTATTTTTTTTCCTCTTACAATTTAAAAGATTCCGCTAAATTTTATGCTTCTGTTTATCCAAATTGGAGTCAAAAACGTTATGAGCAAATGCTTTCTCAATTCAAACTAAATGATAAAAAAAGATTGAGCAAATTTTCAAAAGGCATGCAAAAACAAGCGGCTTTTGTTTTGACAATGTCTGCAATGCCAAATTACCTCATATTGGATGAACCGATCGACGGGCTTGATCCAATTGTACGAAAATTGGTTTGGAAACACATTGTAGAAGATGTCAGCGAACGCAAAATGACAGTTTTGGTTTCTTCTCATAATCTTCGTGAGATGGAAGGGATATGCGATAGTATCGGAATTCTAAGTAAAGGCAAAATGAAATTAGAGCGTGATTTGGATGAGTTGAAAACCGATATTCATAAAATCCAAGTTGCCTTTAAAGTGAAACCGGAAAACCCTTATCAAGGTCTCAATGTTCTATACAAGGAGAACCGCGGCAGTGTCGATTTATTAATCATACAAAACCGCAGGGATGTTGTGGAAAATATTATAAATGAACACAATCCAATTTTGCTTGACCTTCTTCCACTATCGTTAGAAGAAATCTTTATTTATGAATTAGGAGGTAAAGATCATGACATACAAAGCATTTTGTTCTAACATATCTAGACCATTAATACAAGAAGACTTCCGACGATACTGGCCAATTTCCATAATCGGATTTTTAATTTATTTTTTTTCCGGTGTCTTCCCAATTCTTTTAGGCTACCAAGATTTAACGAGTATCTCTTACTATATCGTTAATATTTTACACAATATAAATCCTCTTTTTTTGCTGACCCATTTGACGCTCCCAGTCACTACCGCTGTAGTGCTTTTTCGCTACCTTCAAAACGTGAGTTCTGTTGCTGTAATACACGCAATGCCCTTTCAGAGAATCACGCTTTATATCAGCCACTTTTTATCCGGCATTGTCTTAATTGCTAGCCCGATTATTGCGAATGGTTTGATTCTTCTTGCCATCAGTAAACCAGTTATGCAAGAAGACACTTTAACCGCTGCAGAAAATATCTTTTCAAGAACTATCATTCTTGCTTGGATACTACAATCGCTTTTGATCGTAATATTTTTGTATACCATTTCGGTTTTTTCCGGAATTATTACTGGGAATACGCTGATGCATTTTTGCTCAGCCATTGCTTTCAACTTTCTTCTTCCTGTACTCTACTCCATATTAATTGTATATTTTGAAAAATATCTTTTCGGTTTTTATACAAAAAGCGGCGAAGCGTTTGCTTACAATCTCTCTCCACTCCTTGCTGCCATGTATTCAACAGAAAATTTCACCCCCCTCCAATATGGTTTCTATATCGCCGCAATCCTCATATTTTTTGTTCTTTCGGCATTTTTATATGAAAAAAGAAACCTTGAAAAAGTATCTGATATGCTGGTTTATCCCTTTTGCGAACCGATTATCTGTTACTTAATCACATTTTTATCAATGAGTATAATGGGAACATACTTTAATTCTTTGGGCAGCTATGATACTTATGTTGGCTATTTTTGCGGTGCGCTTATAGGATTCTTAATCGGTAGAATCATCGTAAAAAAAAATGTTCGAATTTTTAATTTTACTTCCTTAAAAAGCTTTAGTATTTACCTTGTAATCGCTGCCATTTTCTTTATTTCTTTAGAATTTGATGTCATTTCCTATGAAAAACGACTCCCAGCAGAAAACAATATGCAGACAGTTTCTATGGACTATGCTTTATCTGGCTTTTCGTATAATTACAACGATTACAGAGGTTACGATGAGCTAATCACAAAATACAGTAATCCGGAAAACATACAAAGCATTCTGCGCTTTCACCGTCAAATCATTGATAACAAGGATAAAATACTAGAGGGCAAAACAGATTCTGTAAATTTATTTTCCCCTATCTTATTGACATACAAGACAAAATCCGGACGAGTTTTAAATCGATATTATGAAGTCCCCCAATGGCTGATTGAGAAAAACGAAAATTTAAAAGCTCTTTATGAATCCAGTGAATTTCGTTCAGATTTACCTCTGATGAAAATACCAAAAGAAGATTTACAGCAAGCAACACTTACCAGCAGTATCACTTCCGCGATTGATCCCAGCATCACCAACACGGATTTAAAGGGATTGGTATCTGCCATTAATAAAGACATTAAAAATTTAACGTATGAACAACTACAAACATTTAATCTGCCTCTGTGCCGCATTGAACTTAAGTATACCGATCGAAACCTTAAGTTAAATGGTCCCGCACCGAATACAACAGATGCCACTAGATTAATGGAATATGCCATCCGCCCCAATTACAGCAATACCATCGCCTGGCTGAATGAGAACAACTATACTGTTTATACGGATTATATGAGAAAAGCCCCTTTATACGCCATTGGCATTTACCTCAATGACGAGGAATATAAAAAAACATACAAAATAACTAAATATGATCCTTATCTTGATGCTTACTACACACCAAAATTAGAAGTTCCCCAGCAGCAAGAAAATTTGATTGTAATTGAAGATTTGAATAAAATACGAGAACTCTACGAACTGAGTAGCAACATGCAAATAACTGGCAAACAGTACTATAGCTTTCAAATTGTCTATGAAGCAAAAAATGGCGGCGCCGTATCCACTGAGTGCTATCTGGATACCACAATTGCACCGGATTATATTTCCGATTATTTTCACTAGGCAAAAAGGGGTTTTATATATAAGGGCTTTGCATTCAGTTGTGAAGTCCCTTTTTATTTGCTATGATAAAGAAAATCTATCAGATAAAGTATAGAAATACGATTCTATTAAAAACAACAGAATGGAGATTCCCATGATTTATGATTTAATTATTATCGGAGGAGGTGCAGCTGGTTTATTTGCAGGTGCCTCCCTTCCTCAAAAAATAAACGGCCTGATCATCGAAAAGTCTGCCTCACCAGGAAAGAAGTTGCTCATGTCAGGTAGTGGACAATGCAATCTAACCCACTGCGGCAGTATCAAAGACTTTTTATCCCACTATGGAAACCAGGGAAAATCAATTCGCTCGGTTCTGTACCAATTTAATAACGATGCACTGATTTCATTTTTTAATCAAAGAGGTCTTCCCACGATTGCAAGAGAAGACGGGAAAATATTTCCAAAATCTATGAAAGCACAAAAAGTATTAGACTGCTTAACCTCTCTTTGCAAAGAGAATGGTCTTTCTCTTATCACATCTTCTAATGTGATCGCATTGGAACAAGATGAGAAAAGTAATCGTTATTCCGTAATCTGCAAGGATCAAACATATCGTTCAAAAAAAATAATCGTAGCTACCGGGGGTTGTTCCTATCCGACAACTGGTTCTGACGGCAGCTTCTTCTCTGTCTTAACAAAGCTAGGAATCTGTATAAATCCACTGCGCCCTGCACTCGCTCCCATCTATGTCGAAGGATACCCCTACGCTGAATTGTCCGGTACTTCTTTTGATACCGTAAAACTGCAGATTCGGTCAAAAGAGGGAAAGAAAATCGCAGAGCGAAGCGACTCACTTTTGTTCACACATAAAAATTTATCCGGGCCGGTTATTTTAAACAGCTCACGCTTTGCAGTCTCCGGCTCCTATTTGCAAATTCAATACGTTCCCTCTTTATCAAAAGAAGAGCTTTTCGGGCTCTTACGGGAAAAGCATGATGGAAATCAGAAGCAGCTTCTGTCAGTTCTTCAAGAGCTCCTTCCTCTTCCAAAGAGATTTTTAGAAGTCATTTGTAAACGTCTCAGTCTATCTGCAAATCAGAAGTTTTCTCAAACCGCTGGCTCAGATATCAAACGCCTTGCTGATCTTTTGACAAATGATACTTATCGAATCAGCCGCTTAGAAGAATTTAATAAATCAATGGCAACTTCCGGGGGTATATCTCTTTCTGAAGTGCATTTGAAAACAATGGAAAGCAAACGTTTTCCGCATCTCTATTTCGCCGGCGAAATATTGGATGTAGACGGTGATACCGGAGGGTATAATTTACAATTTGCATTTTCTTCCGCTTACGTGGCAGCACAACAAATCTAAAAATTTCTATTGACATTTCTTTTAAGATGCGTTAAATTGTGTATATACAATATATACACTTTAGCGTATTGAGGTACAAATCTATGAATATTATTCTGAGTAATACCAATGGCAAACCCCTATACGAACAAATCATTTCTCAAATAAAAGGTCTTATATTAAACGGTACCTTAAAAGACGGCGATCCGCTTCCTTCCATGCGTTTTTTAGCAAAAGAGCTTCGAATTAGTGTCATAACGACAAAACGAGCATACGAAGAATTAGAACGGGTCGGTCTGATTGAGACAGTTACGGGGAAAGGCAGCTTTGTTGCTGCAAAAAACAAAGAGACGATCCGTGACGAGCATCGGCGCAGAAGCGAAGAGCTTCTTTTGCAAGCAATACATGCCGCCAAAGAAAGCGGGATATCTCTAAAAGAATTGAGTGAAATGCTCAGTACTCTCTATAGTAAATAAAAGTAACAGGAGGAAAAATTTATGAAAGCAAAGAATGCTCTTGAAATCAAAGAGCTGACAAAACACTATCCTACTTTTCAGTTAAAAAATGTGAATTTAACGCTTCCAACGGGTACAATTGTTGGTTTTATTGGAGAAAATGGTGCCGGAAAGACAACCACCATTAAACTTATATTAAATGAATTAAAGAAAGAAAGCGGTACAATAGAAATATTGGGTTTGGATTATGAAAAAAACGAACGTGAAATCAAACAGCAATTGGGAGTTGTTTTAGACGAAGGGTTCTTTTACGATTCCGTGACTCCTCTGCAAATTTCAAAAGTAATGGCTTGTCTATATGCAAACTGGGATCAAACACTTTATTTAGATTTTCTTAGTAAATTTAAGCTTCCCGGAAAACAAAGCATTAAGGAATTTTCCAAAGGAATGCGCATGAAACTTTCCATCGCAGCTGCACTCTCTCATCATCCAAAACTTCTAATCCTAGATGAACCTACAAATGGTTTGGATCCTATTGTAAGGAACGAACTATTAGATTTGTTTTTAGAGTTCATTCAAGATGAAGAACACTCTATTTTATTCTCTTCTCACATTACAAGTGACTTAGAAAAAATAGCAGACTACATTTGCTTTATTCACGAAGGAGAAATTATTTTACAAGATTCCAAAGATACTATTTTAGAAAATTTTGCATTAATAAAATGCTCTCATGAAGAATTTAAAAAGATTGATCCTCAAGATTATATCAGTTATCGAAAAAATACATTCGGATGCGAGGCGCTAATCAATGACCGCTCTTACATCAATCTTAAATATCCGAACTTAATCTTGGATTCTGTGAATCTGGAAACGATCATGATGTTTCAAATACTTAAGCAGGAGGTAAACAAATAATGAAAGCTCTCATATTAAAAGATTTTTACAATCTCAAAAAACAAGGAAGATTTATATTAGGTGTCGCCATTTTATACGGAATCATCGGTATGTTTATTTCCGCAGAATTCTTTGCACCTTTTTTAGGTATTCTATGTTTGGTTTTGCCAATTAACATCTTTTCTTTTGACAAAAACTCTAACTGGGATAATTATGCTCTGACACTGCCTCTCACACGTGCGCAGCTGGCTGTAAGTAAATATGTAAGTGGCTTCCTTTTAGTGCTTTGCGCAATCGCATTAAATACCATCTTTTATGGCATTAGCTATCTTCTTCCAAATACACTACCACTGTCCGCAGCAACGCACCTGCTAATCTGTTATTCCATATTCTGTACGGCTTCACTAGCCTTTTCTGTTTTATTCCCCTTTATCTTTAAATTTGGTGTTGAAAAAAGCCGAATTATACTGATAATTATCTTCCTGCTTCCCAGCATAGCGATTGCAGTCTTTCCAAAATTAGCAGTTGAAATGCAAGGCAATTTACGATTTCTTTCACAAACTTCGCCTGTCATTCTGGCAATTCTATCCCTTGTGATTCTCTTAAGCATCCTTGCAATTTCTATTTCTATTTCTATAGGAATAATAAATAAAAAAGATTTTTAACTCGATACAATAAAAATGTTTCTCCTGTTTCTGGTAGGAAAAGTAACATTCGATAAAAAAACTGACCTTCTATTCATTAGATTTTTTTAAATCTAACGGCAGAAAGGTCAGTTTATATTTTTCTCTTTAAGCTTATTTTAAAAAAAGTTTATTTTAAAATAGGCTGTTTGCTCGCTTTCATCGAAACTTACTCAGCTCACATTATTTTTGGGATTGCTTTAAAGATTCTAAAATCGAGTTTACTGTATACGATTCAGCAGGTCTCATCCATTTATTTAATAGTAATTCCCTTTTTTCTTCGCAAACATCATCATAAAATCCAATTACCTTTTTTATTACATTTTCCATTTAATTACCTCCGAATTATTTATTTTCATCATTCACATTTTTCACATTACTTTTCCATTTATTCAGCATAACTAATTAAAACCTTCCCCTTCGGGATTACCTTCTTCAATCGCCATCGGGGAAACATAAACAGCTTGATTTAAAAACCAGTACATGTTTATCAAACCTCCATTTCTGTTGTCATTTATTTATAAAGAAATACCTAAGTTTTTCTTTATTCTTCCAAAATTCTATCCTTTATTTCAAAAAGAAAATACCACAGCAACTGCCATAGCATTTTTTATATAATTCGTTATTGGTTTTTACCTGTATAATAATATGTTTCTTCTATTTAGCTTATGATATCACCTTAAGCATAAGCTGTCAATATATATTTCATAATTGATCGCAATATTATAACATTTTTAATATAGTTATCATTTATCCATTTACCTATTTATCTTCATTCCATTCTTTTTCAAATTCTTCATCCGTTAACATGATTGGAATGATAATATTTTTTGCATCTTCCAAACATTCTTTTGGTACATATAAATCGATTGGAAAAGAAATACTGTTTCCCATAATTATTTCTAATGCATTAGAAGCCCCTTTATATTTTTTTCCTGTAGGAATTCCTTCCCCCCTAAGCTTAGATTCTAAAATATCCGCTTCCAAGGAATTTTTTGCTGTCGTTAGATATACGCCATCACGCCATTCCTTTTTCTTTTTATTCTTAAACATAATTTGCCTCACTTTCTCGCTTTTATTGTATCATTAATTCTTTGAATCTCAATACAAAAATGGTAAAATGTAATACATTAAAAAGAATGAGGTGCAATCTATGATAAAATCTGATATTCACATTCGTTTTGACATTTTAAAAACCATTTATGAGCTAACTAAAAACAATAAAAAAAGATATCAAAGCATTTTTCCGGCGCAGATAGATAACTGTACTTATCAGGATATGACCTATCACTTGCGTACCATGAAAAGTAAAAAATTATTAGACTACCAACCCAGAATGCTTATGCGTACCTTTCAAATTGAACTTCTGCCTGAAGGAACTGCAATTGTAGAAGAATTTATTTCTGCCTACCATTCAAAAGAAAAAGACCGAGACGATAAAATGAACACTGCACTTGAAAGACTGAAATAGTATTTTCAAAAAATGCACACAAAATAATAGTATGCTTCTACTCTATTTTATGTGCATTTTTTATAAATTTTTTATCTCTTTTTCATTTCTGTGCCGATTTCATATATTCGCTCTCTCATATCCAAGCCGAACGTGATACAAAATTCCATGTTTCAGTGCCTTTTTATACCGCTTTTGTCTCGATCTCTTTTTGAAGCTTAGCTATGAACGCATCGATTGGCATTGGTTCCAATTCTCCCTCTTTATTTGAACGAATCGATAAAATACCGCTATTGACTTCCTTCTCTCCAATGACTGCGATATAAGAATCTCTTGCATTTCTTGCCTCACGAATTTTATAACCGATCTTTTCATTTCGAATATCCGCTTCCGCTCTCAATCCGGCATCCCTGAATTTTTTCTGCAATTCCAAAGCATAATCTGCAAATTTTTCTGTTACAGTTAAGATCTTGACCTGCGTCGGTGCCAGCCATAATGGGAATTTTCCAGCAAAATGTTCTGTCAAAATGCCTATAAATCGTTCAATGCTTCCGAAGATCACTCGATGAATCATGACTGGCCGATGCTTTTCGCCATCTGCTCCAACGTAGGTTAAATCAAAACGCTGAGGCATCTGGAAATCAAGCTGAATCGTTCCGCATTGCCATGTCCTTCCAATACAATCTTCCAAGTGAAAGTCTAACTTCGGTCCATAAAACGCTCCATCCCCTTCATTCACTACATAATCCATTCCTTTTTCTTCTATTGCTTCTCTCAATGCATTGGTCGCTAACTCCCATTCTTCCTCAGTTCCCATGGAATCCTCCGGCCTTGTAGAAAGTTCAACATGATATTTAAAGCCAAATATTCGATATACGCTGTCGATAAAATCAATTACACCCACAATTTCATCTTTGATTTGTTCCGGAAGCATGAAAATATGAGCATCATCCTGCGTAAAAGTACGCACACGCATTAAACCATGTAACGCACCGGAAAGTTCATGCCTGTGCACCTGACCAAGCTCTCCCATACGAATTGGAAAATCACGGTAGCTGTACATTTTTCTTTTATAGACAAGCATGGAACCGGGACAGTTCATTGGTTTAATCGCGAAGTCCGCGTCATCAATCTTCGTAAAGTACATGTTGTTTTGATAGTGATCCCAATGTCCTGAGGTATGCCATAGCGCTTCATTTAAAATCAATGGTGTTTTAATTTCTTGATATCCGCGTTCCTCGTGCGCCTTTCTCCAAAAAGCTTCTAACTCATTTCGAATGATCATGCCCTTTGGCAAAAAGAATGGAAATCCCGGTCCTTCTTCATAAAGAGCAAATAGATCCATCTCTTTCCCGATTTTTCTATGATCCCTTTTCTTCGCTTCCTCCAGGCGTTCAATATATTCATCTAGCATTTTTTGTTTCGGAAATGTAATTCCGTAAATACGTTGTAGCATTTTATTTTTTTCATTACCACGCCAATATGCACCGGCTACACTTGTAAGTTTTACTGCTTTTACAAGACCAGTTGAAGACAGATGCGGTCCGGCGCAAAGATCCGTAAAATCCCCCTGCTCATAAA
Organism: Sinanaerobacter sp. ZZT-01; assembly: GCF_035621135.1. Lineage (NCBI taxonomy): Bacteria > Bacillati > Bacillota > Clostridia > Peptostreptococcales > Anaerovoracaceae > Sinanaerobacter > Sinanaerobacter sp. ZZT-01. The sequence continues at coordinate 2,532,652 of NZ_CP141728.1, read as the reverse complement.
AGGAAATAACTGCATCTTCGGGTAAATCATGAATCAACTCAACCTTATAAGGCTCCTGCCTTTTTTCCATATATTCCACAGCCTCTTTTCGAGAAAGCTCAAAACGAGTGAGTGGCTGATTGGCTTCAACAATTTTTTTCATCTCTTTCTCTAATGCGATTAAATCTTCATCTGTAAAACGATGCTCTAAATCAATATCATAGTAAAATCCATTATCAATGGATGGGCCAATTCCAAATTTTGCTTCTGGGAATAATCTCGTAATCGCATTAGCTAGTATATGAGAGCTGGTATGCCAGAAAGTGTGCTTCCCCTCTTCATCTTCAAATTTTAACAATTCTAGCTCACAATCTTCATTTATAGAATATTCCAGACCTTTGATCTCTCCATTCACCTTACCACAGACTACTTCCTTTGCAAGTCCCTGAGAGATTGATTTTGCTACTTCCTTAATCGTAGCACCCGATTTAACTTCACGAATGCTTCCATCTTTTAATGTTATTTTTATCATATTCTTCCTCCTTATTAGAATTTAATCATTTTATCCTTTTCTAATCCCTCCCATTTCTTTAACTAAGGGAATCTTTCTATGAGAATAAAATATATTTCTTAAAATAAAAAACCGGGTATTGCAACGCAATACCCGGGGCAATTCTGCGGTTCCACCCAAGTTTGTACTTCATTCAATATAACGACAGTACTCAAACTGCCGGCATCCTTCATCAGGAGCTGCTCCAAGCCGGTCATAGCTACATACAAATTTGGATGCTTACAGCCACACCTTTAAATAAAAGGATGCGACACCCATTCTCTGGAACCTGTATCTTTGCACTATGTTTCTTTTCCTCGCATTTTTATATTTAATTATATCTTAACTATTATATACTGCATCTCTTTGTTGGTCAATACAAGGTTGCTTTTTATTCCTTTAATTTTATTCCTATTATATTTTTACCAATCCTTCCATTCATACTTTGCGGTTCGAGATACTTCGCTTACAGATAAAAAAGGAAGCCGAAATAAATCTTTTCCCGACTGATAGCACAGCTTCACCTGAACCTCTTTTTCATCATACGATACTTGATATTCTATCCTGCCGCTATATGACTTATTCAACTTTTCTTCTGCATATTTTACTTGTGTAACTATATATTTATCTGCTTCATCTTCCCTGATACACCATTCCCCTTTGCTATACTTTTCCTCATCGTAATAAAGCGCTGCTCCTGCTGCACAATCCTCTGCTGTCGCCTTTAAAAATAGTTGCATTTTTTCAAACTGTGCCATATCACCATTATAAACAAGAAAACTTAAATTAATAAGAAGTATACCTATAAATACCAAAAATACTTTCATAATTATTCCGTTACTGAGGGCAGCCTTTCACTTGCTGTATAGCTTTCAATTATATATTTTCCCTCATTTTCCTTATCTTCTATACCAAAAAATTTATTTCCTGCTATTACTTTTTCAATCGGTACCGCAATCCGATAATAAATCATGCCTCTTGAAGGAACATTCTGATCTTCTTCAAACCGATTGACACGATACTGCACTTCTTTTGTTACCTTTACATGTATCTCTTCATCATTAATTTGAAAATCCCGAGCGATTTTTTTACGCATCTGCGCTTCGATCTCATCGTTGAAACAACCCGCTTGCTTTGCCTCTTCTTTTGCTGTGTATACATAACTCTGAAGGCGTCCAATATTTTCAGAATTCCTTTGATCCAATGTAAACTGCATCATGAATAGCAGTAAAAATGGCAGCACCGCGGCAAGAACAATTAAATTTTTCATACAGTCCTACGAGGTGAATTGAGCATACAATGCACCCATTTCCTCCTTTCTTTTTTGCGTTGATTCAATTTACAAAAAAATTCTTACGGAGATTTCGTTCGAACGTCTATTTCTTGTTTCCAAACACCTTGCACCGTAGAATAAACACTGTTGTCTTGCGGCCCCATAATCATATAAAAAATAGCGATGCCAAGCAAAATCGTCGCTACCATTACAATTATCTGCTTCATTTTCTTCCTCCATTTATGTTGTTGAACCCAATGTTTTGGTGATGCTCGTTACCGCATGCTCTGTGATCGTCTCTGCTGGTTGTTTAAATGCTAAAACCATCACTGCTAATGCAATCCCCAATACAATCATAGCTACCATTACAATTACTTGCTTCATTTTTTTACTCCATCCTTTCATTGAAACACCCACAATAATAACTTTTGCTGCTCAATAAAATAAGCTACATAGATAAAGTTAATTAATACCAACATAACGTTGATTACGACAGGGAGGTAGATAAGATCACTCAATAACTCATCCTTTTTCCTCTGTTTCGTCCGTTTGATTTCTTTTATACTAGTTTGATAGCTCTTTAACGTTTCCCACCAATGATGCGGTTCCATTTCTTCCCACTGTAATAGAAGCCTGCCGTAATCTGCTCCAATTGTAGTGTCCATACTCTCTGAAAAAATGCGCATCCCTTCTTCTTTATCATTAATTCTTACATAATGAAGCAATTTAAGATAATGGGACTGCATAGCTCCCTGCAAATCCGCCAGTTCTTCTAAAATCCAAGGCGTGCTCATTTTTTTCCCGCGTTCTATTACAATCAAATTACGTAAATAAGAGATTCCTTCATATATTTCACTTTCGTACTTTTCTTTTTTCGCTTCCTTCCTAAGCCGTGTAAAAGTACTCAAGACTATACATCCTCCATTTAAGCGCATTATTTTTTTATATATTTTCAACGATATATCCTTTAATAAATTAGCTTTTCCCATATTAGGAAACCTTTGAAATCTTCCTTTGCGAATCAATAGAATGCCGCAGTAAAAAGAGATTAAAAAAGTTATAGGAATCCAAGTGCTCAGATTCATTCTTCCTCCCTCTAACAATCAAATCTATGATGATTGAAAAAATCCAAAACTAATAAGTTAAATAAAAATGAAAACCAAATAAATAGAAAAAACAATAACCCTTGAGACGTATTAAACTGATTTACACAGAAATTTGAAAATGGTAAATCCATATATCTGCAAGATAAAAATATGGTTGATACATAAAGTATCGGTACCATAAAAACGGTCATTCTCGTTGCTTCGCTATTCATACGCCGGCGTTCTTCGGAAGCACTTCTTGCATCCCTTAGCTGAATTAAAATATCTTCTACCGCCAAAGAAATATTTACCCCTTTTTCAGATGCCATTCGTAAATTTGTTGCAAGCATGCGACTCCAATTTGTATGTATGCCAAAGTAATAAAGATCACAAGCTTCCCGAATTAATTCGGGATTCCCCGTATTTCTTAACCGAATTAAAATTTGAAAAAATAATCTTTGACTAATTTTGGAATGCTCCAAATGTCCAATTATCTGTTCGAGTGTTTCATGAACATTATAGTTGCAAATACGATATTGGCGTAAAAATTCTGAGATCACCTTCTCCCCTTCAAAACTCCCCTTATGTCGCATACCCTCCAAGCGGATTCGAAGTAATCCATATGGCAGTACACCTCCAAAGATACTCAGTAGCAAGACTACCATTCCAGAAAAATTTTGTATTCCCAAGTAAAGAAGTACTATAGAAAGCAGTATACTAAAAATAAGAAAGCTGTATGGATTAAAAGCTTTAAGTCTCGTAGTAACTAAAAGTTGATCCAAATGCTTATAAACAGCAGATTTGTTTTGCTTCTGTTCACTCATCCTAAGCCGTTTCTTTACAATAAAAATTCCTTTTAATCTTTGAATAGCCGGATATAGGAGTATAAGGTAACCTCCTATTAAAAAAGCATAGAGCAATGAAACGATACCGATAGAAACGAAAATACTTTTATTCATTTCAATGTCCCTCCCTGACTTAAGCATTCCAGCTGCTCTTTAAATTGATTGTATTGCTTTACATCTTCTTCCAAACCGTGTGCTTCCACTTTCTTTCCAACGTCTGAAAAAAAATGCCATCCATCTCTCTGATAGTCATATAGACAAATTGGCTTCATTCGAATTTGATGATTTTCTTCTTCTAAATTTAATTCATAAATCCCTTTTAATCTTTTTTTGTTCTTATCCTTCAGCTGAACAAAATGAAAAATAAAATCAAAACTTTGAGCCACCTTGAGCATTGTCGAGTTCAATTCTCCTCCTCTTTCCTTTATTATTTCAATTGCCACATCCATTGGGAACTCCATAGGGTCTCTGGTATGAAACGTGAGCTTCATTCGTTTCGTTCCTTTGGCCGCAATCCGCAAAGCTGTGTCTAACGCATTTCCGTCCCTTGCCTCTGCAAAAATAAAATAATCGGCATCACTTCGCAATAAATTTTTTGTAATTCTTGATAAACGATCATCATCAGCTAATAATTGGACAATTGGAGCTTGCGGCATTAGTTGATGAAGGGGAATTTCAGGGTCCGTTTCTACCATAACACCTTCTAACTTTGAATCCTCATAGCTTTGCCACGTAGACAAAAACGTTGTTTTCGCAGTACGTACAGCCCCTGTGAAAACAACATTATACCCTAACCTCACCATGGATTGAAACAGAGGAATTGCCTGAAAAGGGATTGTTCCTCTCTTCGCCTGTTCTTCAAAGGTATATTGAGGAATGATGTAACGCCGAAAAATAATTACATCTTGTTCTTGTTTTGTCATATTCTTTCCAAATATGGTAACCCTTGTCCCGTCCAATAAATAAATTTCATGATATTCCTTATCCATACGCTCATCTGGCGTCAATAATAAAAAGGCACGTATCATTTGCTCCCGTCGATTTTTGCTAATCGTTTGTGGTTTTTGAACCATATGTCCATCTTCCAGATAATAAATCCGCTCTCCGATTATCTTTGCTGAACTGCTCTGACAAAATGCTTCAGAATACCATTGGGCAATCCCAGCCAGTCCCCAATTTTCATGATAAATGCCGTCAGTCAGGTTCTCATACCAGCTTGGAGCTCTCACATTTTCTGCATTCTCAGCTTTAACAAACGTTCTGATTTTTTCCTTAAAATAAGTAACTTCATTTTCATATCCGATAATCGCCTTTTTTTGTATATCCATATAAGAATAGAGATTATCCTTTTGTTTTTCCAGTTCATAAAAAAACAATTCTTTTACACGCTCACAAAGAGGCAGAAAATTTTCCTCACATTTTACAATACTCTTTTTTTCCTTTTCAAGATATTGATCTAAATAAAATTGATCCATCTTTTTTTCCTCTTTCCTGTCTCCATATCCAGGCACCCTAATTCGCAATGTCTAAGTATAGAATCTGCGATTCTAAAAATGTCTTTCTTGTAATTCGTATCATCATAAAAAAGCAAGTTTTTTTTATCACGTTCTGCCTGTCTTCCAACTCCCGACTCCTGCACTTTAAAAATATCTTCATAAGGGATTCCAAGGCGTTTTGCCGTGTAATGCAGCGTGATCGGGTCTTCGTCATAAAAATGACTGAGTATCATACTGGTCTGATTTAATTTTAAGCGGCTATAAAAATCTGATTTTATTTCATATTGATGCAATCCGGATTCTTTTTGCGGTATCATCATATACAATAAAGCTGCATTTTCTAAAGCTCCAATTGCCAGCCCATTGTCTATATCATTTCCGCAGTCTGCAATTATAAGATCAAACTCATCCATTATACACTCTAAGAAATATTTTGCATGCTCTGGGAAATAAAGTCGCTGTTCCGAAAAATTCTTAATGCCTCCCAGCATAAAAAGATTTTTCGACAGCTTAGCTGCAGCCGTTACTTCTTCACTGCTTAAGATATGGCTGTAAATCTGTAAACGAAAATCCTCTAAAGATCGAGAGACTGCATTTTTATACTCTCTTCCATCCCCAAGTCCCAATACAATCCAGAGCACTTTAATCTCTTTGCGGTTTTTCGCAATCAATTCGGCTACTGATTGCGAGATCATCGTAGTCCCAGCCTTGTGGTCCGATCCATGAAAAGCAATTAAATTTTTCACTTTATTCCTCTCCTCCCATTGCTTGAACAATCAGGAATCCTTTTTCAGATGTTTCTGCTTTATTTCGAAGTTCTTCATATTCAGCAAGCTCTGCAATAATTTCAATATGACTGATTTGAGAAGTTGCATCTGTCCTTTCTAAAAGATAATCTTGCGAAATACTCTCTTCATTTTTTACTTCTTTTTCTTTTTCATCTTTTACAAATGCAACTGGATACCTTCCAACAAAGATTCCATTTTCAGCTAAATAAAAATCTACAATATCTCCTCTGCGTAAAGAACTGCTTCTTGCATCAATCCACTCCGGCTTAATGAAGAATATAGATTTTCCTTCTTCAATCGGTACAAACCCCTGACTAAAAGCTTTTGTAGTTACTTGTTGATTTTTTTCGATAATTTGTGCTGTTATTTTTCCCTGCAAGTTATTTTTTTCCCCCTTAGAAAAAGCACCCGGCACTTTGTTTTCACGGAGAACGTGAATGAGTTTAAACTGATCAACGGATACCACTTTTCCCATTGGTATTCGTTCCACTGCGACATATACTTCATCCATAAGAAAACACTCTCTGCCTTTTGTTTCCCAAAAAAACAGTCCTAAAAGAGAAACTGCTACAAGTATGACCCCGATCCACATTCTAAATGCTCTCAACCTAATCAACCTTTCTATTATGAAATTCCAATTTATGTAATTAATTATAGCAATATCCATAAAAATGTCAACCAAATTTTTACATTTAATTAAAAATAAGTAATTTTGTAGAATTTTAATTATAAATTAATCGAGTCATGAAGAACAAAAACAGAAAAGGCACTTCTGTCTACAGAAGTGCCTTTTAATATGTATGTGAGTCATTCTTATCTTTTCAACGGTTATATTAATCTGTTCTCCAGATCATCATCATGCGATTTAATGGTTCTAAGTTCTTTTCGCAGTTTATAATCCTCCTTCATTAATTCATATTCAGATTTGATGGGATTGTTTTCTTTGCATTCTAAGCGATAAGCACACCTACAGTTTGATGCTTGACAAACGCTGCATCAAAGCATGAGATTTTGCATTTCTATGTTATCAAAATTAAAACACTCTGTGTAACATAATATTACCTTAACTCATAATATAAATTAAGTTTAATACAACTTAATTAAAAATATAACTTTACGATTAAAAGAAAGAGGTGAATTACATGAATTTTTATAGAAATAATTCATGTAACGGTCATAACTATTATAAGGTGAATTATAGATCGAGTAGTCGCTCAAACGATTCATACAGTAGATCATATAGTCAATCAAGACCGTATAATCAACCATATTATAGATCATATAGTCAGTCATACTGTAGACCATACAGTCAGTCATACTGCAGATAGCAACAATATGAATAATCTGAATAGATATTACAAAATTAACGAAACAGTAAATGGATATTCTATTCTTAAAACAATAGGTGAAGGGCGATATGGAATCGTATATTTAGCTATTAATGACAAAGATGAAAAATGTATCATAAAACAATTAAAAAAAGAGATGCTTGAAGAAACAAGAAAAAAATTATTTTACGAGAAACAGATATTACAAGAATTAGATAATCCTAAGTTTCCCAAATTTATATCAGAATTCAAAGATGAATACAGCGAAGGTTATATTTTAGAATATATACAAGGAAAAGTATTTGAAGATTTATTAGCTGAAGATATGTATGAATTTAGCAAATCTGAAATTTATACCATTTGCAGTCAACTTTTAGAATTGGTAGAGATATTGCAAGATAATAATATAGTACACCGTGATATTAGGCTGCCTAATGTCATAATAAAAGAGAATAAGGAATTAGCCCTAATTGATTTTGGCTTAGCTAGAATTATAGATAATAAAAGATATGTAAAAGAGATGGATTATTGGTTTCTAGGAGATTTTTTAATCCACCTATATTATTCATCTTATAAAGAAACCAATTCGGTAGAAAGACCGTGGTATGAAGAACTAGATTTAACTACAGAAGAAAAAATATTTTTAAAAAAACTTATGGGTATTAAAGGTAAATACTCAAATATAGAAGAGATAAAAACCCAACTTGAGAATATTAAAAATATGAATAGGGCTTAAAAACAACTCATGAGAAGTTATTATTAAACTTCTCATGAGTCAGTAAATTAGATTAAATAAGAAAGGCTTATATTATGACAACTCCTATTAAAATATTTAAAATATATCCAAGCAGCTTCAAAGTAAACTTATATACTACTGAACCTTTTAGAATGATTGGCCTCATAGATGTAAAGATTGAATATACCTATGGAACTGAACGAGTAACATTAGCTTTTTATAGATCATCAGGAACAAATAGTGGAAAAATTAAAGGATTATGGTATCCTATAGTTGGAATTAAGACTTGCACTGGAAGATTTACAGAATTTAGCGAATATCTGAATTTCGTTTTAACTTATTCTACTAGAAACGGAGAATCACAAGAAGGTTGGCTTGCTAAATCTTTATTTTTTTCTAAACAATCTCGAAATACTTCTAAAATTAGAGGATTTTCAAGTGGTAAACATTATGGGACTCTTTTAGGAATCGGTAAAACTCTAAGAAATCTATATGAAAAAGATAAATTTTATAAAATGGATTCATTAAATGCCAAAAACATAAATAGTATATTAACATCAAAAAATATATATCAAGGTAATAAACATTCTCAAAGGGAAAATTTCGAGAAATTTATTGAAGATATATTTAATGAAGGTTAGAAACAACACAATCTTTATATAAAGGAGATGTTAACAATGCCAAAAAAAAATGGTAGACGATATTCCAATGAATTCAAACAGCAAATTGTTGATCTGCATCATACTGGTACTTCAGTTAAGGAATTAAGCAGAGAATATGGGATATCAACAGTAGCAATCTATAATTGGATTCAAAATCTTACGCCTACCTTTGATAATAAAACTGTAACTAAAGAAGAGCATCATATTTTAAAAAAAAGAATTATTGAGCTTGAAATGGAAAATGAGATATTAAAAAAAGCCACAGTCATATTGGCAAAAAACAATAATCATAATTAATTTACACTCTATTTAACATACTCTTTTGTACAGAAATTATTGATTCCTTTAAAATAACTTACTCTTTACTAAAATAATAGTATAAATTACAAAAAAGCTGAACAAGTTCTTACCAGCTTCAAAAACGCTGGTAGAATAAACAATTTTATATTTATTTCTTTATATTTATTTCATTATATTTAAAAATTGCTGCACTCTGCACAGTCTGTCTTCAACTCCAAAAACGGAGGAACCAGCCACTACAAGTTCGGCACCCGCATCCGTCACCATTTTAATATTATCTAAAGTAATACCTCCGTCAATCTCAATAATAAGCTCTTGGTTGCGGAGCTCTTTTTGGTTTTGAAGTGCTTTTACTTTGTGCAGTGCCGAAGGGATAAATTTCTGACCTCCAAAACCCGGATTGACTGACATTACCAGTGCCAGATCGATTTCTTCTAAGACATAATCCAGAACGTCAGGCAGTGTCGCTGGATTTAAGGCAACACCCGCCTTGACCCCAAAAGAATGAATCAACTGGATCGTACGGTGTAAGTGAACGCAGGCTTCTGCATGCACTGTAATAATCTCTGTATTCTCAGTCACAAAGTCCTCGATGTATTTTTCAGGATTTTCAATCATCAAATGTACATCAAACGGCATTTTTGTCTTTCCAATCAAACTTTTCATAACAGTCGCGCCATAAGAAATATTCGGTACAAAATGCCCGTCCATAACGTCTACATGAATAACATGTGCTCCTGCTTTTTCAATTTCTGCTACTTCTTCTCCTAATTTTGAAAAATCTGCTGAAAGAATGGATGGTGCTAATCGGTTCATTTAAAATCTCCTTTTTTCTTGTATGGCTTTCATCATAGCCATATACGACTGATATCTTGATTCTTTAATTCTTCCTTCTGCCACCGCTTGAGTTACTGCACAATTCGGTTCCTTTAAATGGCGGCAATTATCATATTTGCACATCCCCTGATAGGGAATCATTTCTGGAAACAAAAACGCCAACTCTTCTTCATCCGAATCCAAAACATCAAATGAAGTAAAGCCAGGTGTATCAAAAACACTGCCTCCAAATTCCATCTCAAAAAGCTCTGCATGGCGTGTTGTATGTTTTCCACGATGAGTCTTATCACTGATTGCACCTGTTTCCATCGTATAATCCTGTCTTAAACAGTTCAGCAAAGTCGATTTTCCCACTCCGGAAGGTCCCGCCAGCGCACACGTTTTTCCATTCATTTTACTTTTTAAATCTGTAATCCCAACTCCGTTTTTACCACTGACACAGCATACGGGATAAATATCCTTATAAATCTCACACAAAGTAAAAAGCTCTTCATCGGTAACCAAATCCGCTTTGTTAATGCACAATAATACATCTGTACGCTTTTCTTCTGCCATAACTAAAAATTGATCTATAATCATTAAATTCGGCTTCGGTTTTGCTGCCGCACAAACAATGATAAAGCAGTCTACATTTGCAATCGGCGGACGAACAAATTTATTTTTTCTTGGACAGATTTCAGTAATGATTCCCTTGTCTTTTTCCAAAACTTCTATAGATACATGATCTCCAACATGCGGAACCATTCTATCTTTTCGAAAAATTCCACGTGCTTTGCATTCGTATAAACTCGTTTCACATCTTACATAGTAAAAACCTGCGATTCCCTTTACAATGATACCCTCCATCAGCTCAGATCTCCAGTTGCAAAGTCTACGTTAAGCCTCTGTTCAACCTCGTTGTCAAACATAACAGTAATCGTTCCCTTTCCTTCACCGGAAACAGAAACAATGCTGGAACCGTCACTTCTATTTCGCTGTTCTCTGCTGATCGGTGTACTCACTCCATTTTCGTCAGATACAATAACCGTTAACCATAAAAGCTCATTTTTTGCATTGCTGTACGAAATCGTTAAGTCTACCGTTCCCTGCTTGCCGCTGGCTTCTTCTTCTCCTGAGCTGATGACTAGATCAACAGAAGTCCCCTCTTCTACCATTTTTCCAGCGTCTATACTCTGGGAAATAACTTGATTTTTTGCAAAGGAAGAACTTGAGTCATAAGAAGGATTTCCTAATGATAACTTATATTTTGTTAACTGGTCTTTTGCACGATCAAAATCCAGACCCTTTAAGTTAGGCATCTCTACTTCCTCAGTTTTGCTGCCTAAGCTGACTTTAAAACTAACCTTTGTACCCGAATCCGCTTCTGAACCCGACTCCGGAGATTGCTCAAACACAACACCTTTCGCATAATCACTGTAATCTTCTTTTACTGATCCCTTTTCATAGCCATACGTTTCTAAAACAAATTCTGCTTCAGAAAGTGTTTTTCCAACTAAATTCGGAACGGTACCGGACTGCATCCCCTTGCTGATATTTACCTGCACTTTCGCTCCTTCTTTTATCTTCATATCTTCTTCTGGGCTCTGAGAAACGATACAACCTTCATCATAATCAGAACTATAGACTTCATTTCCTTTTTCCAAAACCAGCTTTAATTCTTCCAATTTTTTTTCTGCTTCTTCAAATGTATAGCCCTTTAAATCCGGAACAACCACCTCATCTGGCTCCAGCATCGACCGTATCCCATTCACTAGAAATCCACTGATGGGAATCGCGCAAAACAATGCAATCACGATTGCTGCAAACTTTACTTTATTTAATTTAAACTTTTTTTTCTTTCCTTTTTCTTTCGCCATTTTCTCTTCATCCTTTTCTCCCATTGCATCATTATTCAATTGATTTTCCTTTAATAAGCCCGCATTTTTTATAGGAGGCATTACAATCGTTGATTCTTTAGCCTTTCCCTTTGAATGTGCTGCCGACTTTCCAATTGAATTATAGTTAATTAAATTTAAAGCGGTCAGCATATCTTCTGCCGACTTATACCGATTTACCTGATACTTATTCGTAGCCTTTAAAATAATTTCTTCCAAATCTGCCGGAATATCCGAAACCAGTTCTGACGGAGGAACCATTTCATCATTAATATGCATCACCGCAACTGCGACCGGATTTTCTCCGTCAAACGGTACTTTCCCTGTAACCATTTCATAAAGAACAATGCCTAAAGAATAGATGTCTGACTTTTCGTCAATGTAACCACCTCTTGCCTGCTCGGGAGAAAAATAGTGAACCGACCCCATGATCGTCTCCGTCTGCTTTCCAACAATCGTACCGCTGCTTACAGCCTTAGCAATTCCAAAATCGGTGATTTTAGCAACACCGTCCTGATTGATTAGAATATTATGCGGTTTTACATCCCTATGTATCAAGTTACTTTTATGCGCCAAGCTAAGAGCTGATGCAATCTGTTTTGTAATTGATACTGCTTTTCTAATTTCTATCGGACCCTCAGTTTTAATCAAATCGCTTAATACTCTGCCTTCAATCAGTTCCATAACAATATAATGAATATTTCCCTCTTTACCTACATCGTAAACATTAACGATATTTGGATGAACTAAACTTGCTGCTGCTTGTGACTCTCTGCGGAAGCTCTCAATAAATTTTACATCTTTCGTAAATTCGGGTTTTAAAATTTTAATGGCTACAAAACGATTTAATAACCGGCATCTTGCCTTATAGACAACGGCCATTCCGCCTTCACCGATTTTTTCTATCAATTCATATCTCCCGGCAAGTATTCTGCTACTCATGTACCGCCCCTCCATCTTTCAATAGTAATTTTCTTTCTATCACAATTATATCATAATGCAAACGACGGTTATGTTATCTTTCCCCCCCCGTTCATTCGCCTCTTTTACATAATCATTCGCTAAGCGATGCATCGACCTTTTTCCTTGTGCCATCGCATTGATTTTTTCTTCAGACAGCTCTCCGTAAAGACCATCCGTACACATTAGAATCAAATCGCCTTCATAAACCTTAAACTGATAAAAATCAGGTGAGAGATCATATTCCGCACCAATCGCACGTGTAATCATATTACGCTTTGGATGGCAGTCTGCTTCTTCTTTTGTGATCGCACCACTTTTTAACAATTGATTCACATACGTATGATCCTCGGTTATCTGACGAATTAATTTATCTCGAATCAGGTAAACCCTGCTATCACCCACATTTACAATATAGGCTTTCATATCATTCATATATACCAAGGCCAAAGTAGTTGCCATCCCGACGTTTTTTTGACTTTCCTTAGCCATTTCATAAAGCTGCCGATTTACCTGACGCAGGCATTTCAGCAAATATTGCTTTAACTCTTCTTCTCCATTTGTTGCAGGAATGTGATTTTTTGCTACATATTCCGCAATCTGCTGCACGACAAAGCGGCTTGCAATTTCCCCTGAATTATGCCCTCCAACCCCGTCGGCAACGATATAAACTCTTTGCGCAGGCATTATGAAAAAGGCATCTTCATTGTTGCTCCTTTGCCGACCTCGATCCGTTTTAAATCCAACTCTCAGCATAAATTGATCCTCTACCTTCTACCCTTTTGAATGTATGTAACTCGATTAGAAACGACGACACATCTTACAAATATAAAATCCGTCTGTTCCCGATTTATGCGGAAAAAGCTGCTCTTCTTTTACTAACTCATAATTTGGATGTTCTAAAAGAAAAGTCTTACTTACCTTTTGATTTTCATCGACGGATATTGTACAGGTACTATATACTAATACACCCCCTGCTTTTAAATAATTGGAGGCATTTGATAAAATTTGAAGTTGCTTTTCCGGTAGTAATTTCAATTCAGAATCTAATTTTTTATACTTAATTTCCGGCTTTCGACGCACCACTCCCAACCCAGAACAAGGGGCATCCACCAGTACACGATCCGCCACATCATACAATTGCAGATTTTGTTTTGTCGCATCCCACAGTTGTGTCTCCACAATAGAGACTCCCAAACGCTCTGCTTCTTTTTGAATTAATTCAAGCTTTTTTAAATAAACATCACAAGCAAAAATATGTCCCTGGTTTTCCATTTTTTCTGCTATATATGAAGTTTTTCCGCCTGGAGCTGCACATACATCCACCACAATCTGTCCTGGTTTTGGATCTAAGGTTTCCACTGCACGCATGGAACTTTCGTCCTGAACGGAAAAAAGTCCTTTTTGATACAATGGAGATTCTAAGATTCCGCTTCCTTTTACATAAACTGCCTGTGAGCTTTGCATTCCCTTAGAAGCTTTAAAACCCGCACTCTGTATCGAATTGAGAGCTTCCTCTACCGTATTTTTTAAAGAATTAACACGAAGAGTAAGCGGCGGAGTCTGATTGCCTGCTACAAGCAAAGCTTCTGTAAATTCAAATCCATACTCTTTTATCCATTGCTCAATCATCCATGGTTCATAAGAATATTTTACAGACAAATACCCTACAGAATTCCCCTGTAGGTTTTCTAACGAAATTTTATCTTTTTCACGCTGATATCTTCGAAGAACTGCATTGATAAAGCCATCTCTTCCTCTACAATACTTTTTTGCCAATAAAACAGATTCATTGACTGCTGCATATGGAGGTATTGCATTCATGAAACAAAGCTGATACACACCCATGCGAAGAAGAAGTAAGTCGCTTTTTTTAACTTTTCCCATTTTTGTTATAAAATGAGAAAGAATATAATCCAAATAATATTTATTTTCAATTACACCATACACGATCTCCCGTACCAATGAAGGAGAATCCGGTTTAAATTGCTTAATGTAACGGTTCAGTACTAAATTAGAATAGGCACTTTTTTCCTCTACCTCAAGCAAAGCCAAAAAGGCGGTTTTTCGATTATCATCCACTCTAGTCGCGCCCCCTAATGGCAAGGATTCGAAGCAAATTGGCAACAGAAACCGCCAATGCCGCAACATACGTCAAAGCCGCCGCAGAAAGCACTTTCTTTGCCCCTCCGGTTTCCTCCGGATAAACAATATTTTTTTCCTGCATCTGCACAATGGCACGATGGCTCGCATTGAATTCAACCGGCAATGTAATCGCCTGAAACACGACTGCTCCGCAGAAAAATATAATTCCTAAATTAAATAGCAAGCTCCCCTGCGGTGAATTTCCCATAAAAAGGCCAATCAACAAAAGCGGCCATGCTAAATTCGATACAAGTGAAACAGCTGGCGCAATTGTATTTCGTATACTCAGAGGTACATAACCATGTCCATGTTGAATTGCATGTCCCGTTTCGTGGGCAGCGATGCTGACTGAAGCAATGGATGCTTCATTATAAACCGCAGGTGAAAGCCGCATAACTCTCTTTCTTGGATCATAATGGTCGGATAGTCGGCCTTGAACCATTTCGATTTGAACATCTGACAGCCCATTCTGATCTAATAGAATCCGAGCAGCCTGTGCCCCGGTAATCCCCTTTCTGTTTCGAACCTTTGCATATTGTGAATAAGCAGAACTCACTTTAGCCTGCGCATACATCGCAAATAACATTGCTGGAATCAAATAAATGATTGAACTATCTAACCAATACATCTTTATCCCTCATTTCTCCTATCTTCTCTTTTTGTCAATCTTTTTTGTAACACATATTCTACCCTAATATCTGATGAACTTCAATTTTATTCCCCTTAATATAATCTTCAATTTTCATTGCCCGTTTCCCGGGAAATTGAAGCTTCGTAATACGAAGTGTTTTTCCGCCGGCAGCGACATCCATTCCATTTTTATCCACGTTTATAATTGTCCCGTGAGGAAGCACCGAAGACTGCTCAAGAGCCTCAGCTTCCCATATCTTTACTGAATTTCCTTTATAAATCGTATGTGCACCCGGCCATGAATTAAAGCCACGTATCAATCGTTCCAAAACAATGGGTTCCTTTTTAAAATCTAAAAAACCTTCTGACTTAAAGACCATCGGTGCATAGGTAGCTTGCTTTTCATCCTGTTTTATTCTTTGATTTTTCCCTTTAAAAATGGCAGGAAGTTCCTGAATTAAAAGATCTGCACCTAACTGTGCCAGCTCTTCATGCAGCTGTGCTACATTTTTCTTTAAAATATCAGTTTCCGTTTTTGCAATCATATCTCCGGTATCCATTCCTTCGGCCATATACATCAAAGTAACACCGGTTTTCTCTTCGCCATCTATAATCGCACGATGAATCGGAGCTGCTCCACGATATTTTGGAAGAAGAGAAGCATGAATGTTGATGCACCCGAATCTCGGAATTTCTAAAATCGCCTTTGGTAAGATTTTGCCATATGCTGCTACTACAATCAAGTCTGGATTCTCTTCTTTCATACGATTTAAAAAATCATCATTTTTCTTCACCTTATCCGGCTGTAGCACAGTGATTTCTCTTTTTTGTGCTTCTTCTTTTACTGGTGTTATGTGTATTTTTTTTCCTCGATCTTTTGCTTTATCTGGCTGTGTGACAACAAGTGGTACATGATATCCATGTTCACATAGTGCTTTTAACGCCGGCACTGCAAAATCTGGAGTTCCCATATATATGATCTTCATGTTACTCTTCCACATCCAATTCTATCTCTCGAACATCAAAAGCCTTATCTACAAATAAAATCCCCTGTAAATGATCGTATTCATGACAAAGTGCCCTTGCAACCAAATCGGTTTCATCATAAACCACGGTTTTTCCTTCACGGTTTAAACCGGTAATTTTTACGTGTTTCGGACGTTCGACCTTCCCGATTACGCCAGGCACACTCAAACAACCTTCCTCATCGATCTGTTTTCCATCCATCTCTAAAATCTGCGGATTAATCAATTCGATAAAAGTTCCGTCAACTTCTACAATAAACATCTGCTTTAAAATGCCTACCTGCGGTGCGGCAATGCCAATACCATTGCTTTCACGCATGGTTTCAAGCATATCATCCAGCGTCTCTAAAATACGCTCATTGATTTCTTTTACTTCTCTCGCCTTTTTCCCCAGAATTTCATCGCCTCGACAGACTACATTTCTTAAAGCCATTTTCTGATTCTCCTTTTTTCTTACTTGTCTATAAAAAACTATATGGATTAATGTCTACGGATAACAAACATTTTGTTTTTTTCTTTACAAAAAAAGTTTGCTTTAATTCTGCAATTTCTCTCGCATATTGTTTTCGGGTTCCTAATCCTGCTTTTATCAATATTTGATACCGATACCGATCACTCATTCGATGAATCGGTGCCGGTTGAGGTCCGAAAATAGAAATCGCTTCCATCCTATCTTTTTCTTTTAAATAAGTCCCAATCGATTCCGCCATTTTCTTCGCTTCTTGATCATTTTCAGAAGAGATCAGCAACTGAAAAAAATCACAAAAGGGAGGATATCCAATTTGCTTTCTCAAAATCAATTCTTGCTGATAGAATCCTTCATAATCATGATGTGAAGCGGCTTCAATCGCATAATGCTGCGGGGTATAAGATTGAATGATTACTTTTCCCGGGAAATCTCCTCTGCCTGTTCTTCCCGCTGCCTGCGTAATTAACTGAAAGGTTCGCTCCGAAGACCGATAATCCGGTATATTCAGTGACACGTCTGCGGAAATAATTCCTACAAGGCCGACATTTGCAAAATCCAAACCTTTTGCAACTAGCTGTGTTCCAATTAAAATATCAATTTTTCCTTTATGAAAGCTCTTTAATACACGCTCGATGCTGCCTTTTTTCTTGACTGTATCTAAATCCAAACGGGCAATATTAGCTCCTTCAAATATTTCCCCTGCCTTCTCTTCCACTTTTTCTGTACCCATGCCAAAATATTTAATATAGCTGCTCGAACAGCTCGGACAAATCGTTGGCACCGGACTTTTTGTACCGCAAAAATGACAACAGGCTTCATCACTTTCTTTATGGTAGGTCATAGAAATGCCACAGTCCGGACATTCCAATACAAAACCACAGTTGCGGCAGGAGATAAAGGTAGAATAGCCACGTCGATTTAAAAATAAAATAACCTGTTTTTTTTGTTCTAAGCATTTCCTGATTTCTTGATAAAGCGTGATGCTAAAGATACTCTTATTCCCATTTTTCAGTTCTTCTCTCATATCTACAATCTCAACATGGGGCAGTGGCATCTTATTATACCGCTCCGTCAAACGTATTAATTGTATCTTTTCTTCCTGTGCACGATAAAAAGACTGTATGGACGGTGTCGCACTCCCAAGTAAAACAACACTTTGGTTTAACATTGCCCGCTTTACTGCCACTTCAAAGGTATCATATTTGGGCGACATATCTGATTTATAAGTGCTCTCATGTTCTTCATCCAAAATGATGATTCCAATGTGATCTAGCGGAGCAAAAATACCGGATCTCGCACCAATCACAATCTTCACATCTCCGTTTTTCACACGCATCCATTCATCATAGCGTTCCCCTAAAGATAATTTGCTATGTAATACTGCTACCTGTTCATTTCCAAATCGATTTATAAACCGTTCAATGGTTTGTATCGTAAGCGATATTTCCGGTACTAACATAATAGCCGTTTTCCCACTTTTTAAACAAGCTTCGATGGCCTGCATGTAAAGCTCCGTCTTTCCGCTGCTGGTAACACCGTGTATCAAGAATACCTCATGCTGATCCTGATTCATTGACACCTGTATTCTGTCCATCGCTTTCTTTTGCTCAAAAGTCAGCTGTTTTGCTTCATTTGGTTCTCTTTTATAATCCGAAAAAGGATTTCTCTTTTTCCCTCTTTTGGAAGAACTTCCTGCTGGAGTAAAGCATTTAACCGCATCAATATAACGGCATAAGTACCGCTTCCTCATCCAAATGCAGGTACTGATCGCTTCCTTACTTAGAGAAATTTCTTCATCTCTTGAAACCACCATTTTTAATCCCTTTATTTTTTCGGATAGGTCATCCATTATTTCAAATACATAGCCATCTTTCACACGGTTTCCTCTTGCAAAAGGGACCTTTACCTTATCACCTATTTGAATCTCTTCTAATTCGGTTCCATACGTATATAAGACATCCGTGTGATCTGTATTATTGTCTATGGCTACATTTACATATTTCATGAAAATTCTTTCTTCCTCTCCTACAGCAAGAAAATGTGATTGTTTTTACATGCCTCAATCATTTCCTCAGGCCATACGGATACTTGCACCTCTCCAATGTGCGCTCTTCTTAGAAAATACATGCACAGACGTGACTGTCCGATTCCTCCGCCAATAGTATACGGTAATTCTTTATTTAGAATTGCTTTATGGAATTCTAATGTTTTTCTGTCTGTAGCATTTGCTAATTCCAGCTGCTTCTCCATTGCCATTTCATCAACACGTATACCCATAGAAGAAATTTCAAATGCAACACCTAAAATATCGTTCCAAAGGATAATATCTCCGTTCAACTCCCAGTCATCATAATCCGGTGCCCTTCCGTCATGTCTCTGCCCTGATCTTAAGGCCCCGCCGATTTTCATAATAAAAACTGCACGCTTTTCCTCGGCAATTGCATTTTCTCTCTCTTTCGGTGTCTTATCTGGATAACGATCTTCCAATTCCTGCGTTGTAATAAAGAAAATCTCATTTGGAAGCTGTGTGCGAATCATAGGATACTCGCGATTTACATAATCACCGAGATTTTTTATTGCATTGTAAAGCGTCGTCACTGTCTTTTTTAGGTACTCTTCGGTACGGTCTTCCTTTCGGATTACTTTTTCCCAGTCCCATTGATCTACATAGACGGAATGTAGGTTATCAAATTCCTCATCTCGACGAATAGCATTCATATCGGTATATAGACCTTTTCCTGGTTCGACACCATATTTTCCTAATGCCATGCGCTTCCATTTCGCCAAAGATTGTACAATCTCAACATTTTTTTCGTCCATATCCTTTAAAGTGAAGGATACGGTACGTTCAACTCCATTTAAATTATCGTTTAAACCACTCTCCGGAGCAACAAAAAGCGGTGCGGTTACACGCTGCAGATTCAAGCCGCAGGCTAATTCCTGCTGAAAAAAATCTTTGATTTTCTTTATTGCAATCTGACTCTCCATCAATCCAATGATTGGTTTGTACTGCTTTGGTATGATCAATTCTCCACTCATCTTTATACTCCTTCTCTTAGTTCTTATTCATTTTTATAGCTTCTCCTGATTAAACAGCGCTATTCCCATTTAGAA
This sequence comes from Sinanaerobacter sp. ZZT-01, assembly GCF_035621135.1. NCBI lineage: Bacteria > Bacillati > Bacillota > Clostridia > Peptostreptococcales > Anaerovoracaceae > Sinanaerobacter > Sinanaerobacter sp. ZZT-01. The sequence goes on along the minus strand of NZ_CP141728.1, from coordinate 2,512,556 downwards.
AATTCACAGCCGCAGTAATTCTGCCGGTACAATCCATATTCCTTTGAAAGTTTAACCGACTTCTGAAATCCTGCTTTTTTCTTAAAATCCCTTGCCAAAAATCTGCACCCGCACTTCTCCTCCAGCTCTTCTGCGAGACTACAAATTAATGCATAATTTTTATGCGGGCTTACAGAGAGTGTTGTTGTAAATTGGTTTATCCCCAATATTTTTGCCATATTCGCACTCTTTTCCAATCTGAGGCGAAAACACTGCGTACAGCGTTCTCCTCCCTCCGGCTCTCTCTCAAATCCTTTTACCATCTGATAAAAAACATCTGGTTCATAAGAGCCTTCCAAAAAGTGCACCTGCCCTTCTTTGTCTTGCTGTTCATTATACTGATGCAAAAAATGCAATTGTGCTTCTTTTCGTTTTTCATATTCCTCAGCATCCGTTATATTGGGGTTATAAAAGAATAACGTAACGTCATATTCTTCCATTAATTGTTCTATCACAGCAGTACTGCAAGGACCACAGCAGCTGTGTAGCAATAATTTTTCTTTTTTCATGTGAATTCTCTCTTTTTTTCCTCTCACTCTTTCAAATTAAAGAGAATTGGGATACACTAATAAATAGCACTATTGTAACAAGTTATTATATCATGAAGTCATACTAGGCGCAAATTTTGTAGTAAAAATCTGCACAGTCCTTTGAACTGAGGTGTTTTATTTGAAAAATATTTTTGGGAGTAATCATTTTAATACAATAGCAACCCATTTAAAAAAAGAATTTGGCTGCCGAATTATGAAATTAAGCTTAGATGCCGGTTTTACCTGCCCGAACAGAGACGGATCAAAAAGCGTTGGAGGCTGTATTTTTTGCTCGGACGACGGTTCCGGCCACTATGCAAGTACAATTCCCGATCAAATTCAGCTATTGTCTTCAAAATGGCCGACAGGAAAGTATATTGCTTATTTTCAAAGTCATACCAATACTTATGCTCCTGTAGAACAGCTCCGAACCTTCTATGAAGAAGCACTTTCTTATCCCAATGTAATCGGGCTCTCAATTGCAACAAGACCCGACTGTCTATCTGAAGAAGTTTTGGACCTATTAGAAGAATTTAATCGAAAAACTTATCTTTGGATTGAACTAGGTTTGCAGACAATTCACGATGCCACAAGGGAACGCCTGAATTGTGCATACTCGCTTTCTGATTTTAATGAGGCAATGAATCAGTTAAAAAAGAGACAGATCAAAGCAATTGTACATTTGATCTTCGGATTGCCTTGGGAAACAAAAAAAGACATGCTTGCATCCGTAGACTATATCGCCAAGCTGCACCCATTTGGGGTAAAACTTCATCTTCTACATGTTATAAAAAATACAGAACTTGCAACACTATATCCAAACGAATTTAAAACCTTTGAAAAAGAGGAATATATCCATTTCGTTGTAGATGCTTTAGAGAAGCTCCCTCAGGATATTACCGTCCATCGTATCACAGGAGACGCTCCCCAAAACGAGTTGCTCGCACCTCTTTGGAGTATAGATAAACGTTCTATTTTAAACGGTGTTCAAAAAGAATTCAAACGAAGAAATTCCTTTCAAGGAAAATATTACACAAAATAGACCTTCCTTTTATTTTATTCAAAATCTGCTTAAAATATATCATCCAAACACTTAGAAAAAAAATACTGAGACTTCAAACATAAAAAAATGCTTTTTTGATATAAAAAGCATTTTTTTATCTATTTATCTTCATTTAAACGACCGTCATTATAATGCTTCCTGCATAGAGAGACGTACATGTCATTGCCTCCTATTACAATTTGGTCCCCTGTCTTTACAAATTTCCCATCGACAATTCGTGCCACCATCGTTGCTTTTCTGCCGCACCAGCAAATGGTCTTGATCTCTTCAATTTTATCGGCATAAACAAGCATATAATAGGAACCTTCAAAAAGTTCATTCTTAAAGTCATTTTTCAAACCATATGCCAGTACCGGTGTATCAAAGCTATCTACAATTTCAACCAGCTCCTGCACATGATGCTTTTTTAAAAACTGACATTCATCAATTAAAACACAGTCAATTTTGTTCTGTCCGTCGGCTTCCATAAATAATTTTAAAATATTAGTGTCATCATTCACGATAACAGCATCCCGTGTAATCCCAATACGAGAAGCTACTGTTCCAACCTCGTAGCGATCATCTACACCGGAAGTCAAAACAAGAACACGTTTGCCTCGTTCTTCGTAATTGTACGCAACCTTAATCAACTCGATAGATTTTCCTGCATTCATCGTACTATAGCGATAATAAAGCTGTGCCATCTGTATTCCTCTTTTCTAAGAAAAAAAATAGCCCCTCGGACGCAATGTCGGCAAGTGACTACTTTTAAAAGATTAATGGTGCCCAGACTCGGAATCGAACCAAGGACACGGGGATTTTCAGTCCCCTGCTCTACCTACTGAGCTATCTGGGCATATGCTGCAAAACTAAATGGTGGGCCATCAGGGACTTGAACCCCGGACCTGCCGGTTATGAGCCGGATGCTCTGACCAACTGAGCTAATGGCCCTTACATTTTTGATGGTCGGGGTGGCAGGATTTGAACCCGCGGCCCACTGGTCCCAAACCAGTTGCGCTACCAAGCTGCGCTACACCCCGATATGTAATATCAAATTATTTGGCAGGGGCAGTAGGACTTGAACCCACGGCACGTGGTTTTGGAGACCACTGCTCTACCAACTGAGCTATGCCCCTATAATCCTACACACACATAAAATGTGGCGGAGAAGATGGGATTCGAACCCATGCACCAGTTGCCCGGTCTAACGGTTTAGCAAACCGTCCTCTTCAGCCTACTTGAGTACTTCTCCATCATTCATTAGAAATCAGAGTTATCTGGCGGAGAGGGTGGGATTCGAACCCACGGCCCCTTTCGGAGTCACTGGTTTTCAAGACCAGCTCCTTAAACCGCTCGGACACCTCTCCATTTGAGTTCTGCGTCCTTTTTTTAAATTGGTGACCCATCCGCGATTCGAACGCGGGACACCTTGATTAAAAGTCAAGTGCTCTGCCAACTGAGCTAATGGGTCATATGGCTGGGGTAGCAGGACTCGAACCTACGAATGACGGAGTCAAAGTCCGTTGCCTTACCGGCTTGGCTATACCCCATTCTCTAGAAAAAATTGGTGAGCCCATAGGGATTCGAACCCCAGACACACGGCTTAGAAGGCCGTTGCTCTATCCAACTGAGCTATGAGCCCACGTAAGAATTTCTTACGCGAATTTGGAGCGGATGATGAGAATCGAACTCACACTATCAGCTTGGAAGGCTGAAGTTCTACCATTGAACTACATCCGCATACTTGGAGCGGAAGACGAGATTCGAACTCGCGACCCTCGCCTTGGCAAGGCGATGCTCTACCCCTGAGCCACTTCCGCATACTTGGTGGAGGGAGATGGATTCGAACCATCGAAAGCTCAGCTAACGGATTTACAGTCCGCCCCCTTTGGCCTCTCGGGAATCCCTCCAAAATATATTATGTTTTTAATGGAGCTGGCGAAGAGAATCGAACTCCCAACCTGCTGATTACAAATCAGCTGCTCTACCGTTGAGCCACGCCAGCATATGTAGAGTTAAAAATGGCGACCTGGATCGGGCTCGAACCGACGACCTCCAGCGTGACAGGCTGGCATTCTAACCAACTGAACTACCAGGCCAATGTGGTGGGCGCTATAGGGCTCGAACCTATGACCCTCTGCTTGTAAGGCAGATGCTCTCCCAGCTGAGCTAAGCGCCCCCGGCAATTCTCATTTTTAACTATCTGACACATTTACTTATTATACACAGCTTGTTCATCGAAGTCAAGTACTTTTTTTCTTTTTTTTAAAAGTCATTTTTCAGTGAAAATCGTTTCTTTTAAAACTGGCTCCAAGGGTGGGGCTCGAACCCACAGCCTATCGGTTAACAGCCGAGTGCTCCACCATTGAGCTACCTTGGAAAATTTACTGCTTCTTTGTGAGCCGATATTTATCTTAGCATAAGCTCACATCCTTGTCAACGTATAATTTCTATTTTTTAGTATTTTTTACGCACATTTAGTCCTTTTACCTGTTTTCAACACTATAGCTGGTGTTTTTTCACGAATGAACTTTGACTAATTGCAACGCTTCTTCCAATATTTCAGCGGTTCCTCCTGTTAAATTCGACAATTGTTTTTTTATTTCCTCTGCATGCAAAGGATCCGTTGTCAAACTGACCGTAACCGCATCTGTATAATCCGCATCTTTTAAAAAGAAACCTTCTGCGACTGATAAATTTTGCAATCTGTCATAATGCGTATAAGCAATTTTGACACGTAGAAGCATCTGCTCCTTTACGTCACATAAAATCGCTGCTTCTAAGCCAAGTTTTGCACTGCTTGTATAGGCACGTACCAACCCTCCAGTCCCAAGCTTTACTCCTCCAAAATATCGGGTTACAATGACAGCTACATTGCTTATACCTTCTTTTACAAGCATCTGTACCATAGGCGCTCCCGATGTACCCTGCGGCTCTCCATCATCGCTGGCCCATTGCAACTCTAATTTTTCACCGATGACAAAAGCCGGCACGTTGTGGGTTGCATTTCGATGTTTTGCTCGAACCTGCGAAAAATAATCCTCTGCTTCTGCTTTTGATTCTACTGGTTTAACGTGTGCTATGAATCTTGATTTTTCAATTACTTGCTCTATAATTGCTTCTTTCATTACTGTTTTATACCGAATCATCTCACTTACTCCGCCTCTATCTGATAATCACGAAAACGGTTCTGATCTTCTAAAGATAATTCTGCTTCAAAGTAAGTTCCATCTTCCTTATATTCCATTTTTTGCGGCTTAACCTTTTCACATAAATAAGAGGAAAGATCCCCTCTGTCATATGGAATTTGAAGTTTGACAAGACGTCGATCCGAAAAGATACGGCCTTTAATCTGTTGAATCAGCTCGTCCATTCCCTCTCCGGTCTTTGCAGAAATATAAACTGCTTGTTCACCGACGAGAGGCAGCTGCAAACGATTTTCAACCAAATCAATCTTATTATAAACAAGAAGTTTTTCTTTATTCCCCGCTCCAATTTCTTTTAAAACGTGGTTGGTAACATCTACATGAAAATCATTGTCTTCATAACTGCTATCTACTATATGCAGCAATAAGTCCGCATAATTTACTTCCTCCAATGTAGCTTTAAATGCATTTACCAATGTATGAGGAAGTTTGCTTACAAATCCTACTGTATCAACCAAAATAAATTGTTGATTGGATTCCAGCTGTATACTGCGTTGTGAAGTATCCAAAGTTGCAAAGAGCATATTTTTTTCAAAAACAGTCTTGTCCTCTTTTTTACTCTGTGAAAGCAAACGATTCATCAATGCAGATTTTCCGGAATTGGTATAGCCTACTAAGGCAACAACTGGTATTTCCGTCCGTTCCCGTTTCGCACGCTGCGTATTTCTCGTATTCTTTACTTCTTGAATTTCACGTTTAATATCATCCATACGTTTGTTGATATGTCGTCGGTCTGTCTCCAGCTTTTTTTCACCGGGCCCTCTCGTTCCAATTCCGCCTCCCAACCTTGATAAGGATTTACCAAACCCGGTTAAACGGGGAAGCCGATATTGAAGTTGTGCAAGTTCCACTTGCAGCTTTCCTTCTCTGGAAGTTGCTCTGGACGCAAAGATATCCAAAATTAAAACCGTACGGTCAATTACACGTACCCCTAACTGCTCTTCTAAATTTCGAAATTGAATTCCTGAAAGTTCATCATTAAAGACAACAACGTCTGCCTGCATATTCTCACACATTTCAAGCAGCTCATCTACTTTCCCTTTTCCAATATAGCTTACCGTATTTGGTTTTTCTAAATTCTGAACCATCTCTCCAATCACTTCAATGCCAGCAGCCTCAGAAAGACCCCAAAGTTCTTTCATATAGTAAGAAATATCTTTGTTTAATTGAACACCCACAAGGATGCCCCGATATGCTTCTTCCTGAATAATTTCATTTTTATCATTAAATCGAATCATATACCCTCCCAAATTACAAATGTAGTATACCATAGAAGGCTTGAAATGAAAATAAAACTATTTCACGACATCTAATATTCCCTTTTCCGGCACAAATATGTAACTTTGCGGTACATCTCCTACGATGATGGTTTCTGCAACTAAAACCGTATTTTTCAATTGCATTTTATTACTGGAAAACGGAACCAGAACTTTTGCACTGCTATTTACTTCTAAATACACTCGATGACGCGTTTGATTAATTCCTGTGCTCTCAAATTCCGTTTTAAAGCTTACTTCAGTCGTAGCCATAGGGAGAATTCTTAAATTCAATTTTGGCCCCACCTGTGAAAGAATTTGGCTTCCCATTAAACTTCCAAGCGGCAGTTTTACTTTTGTATCTTTTAAATCCATTAGTTTTTCCTGAATACGGACAGTCATATCTGCAGCTAATCGGTTCATAGCTACTGTATCTGCTTGCACCAATGCGATCTTACCTTCTTTATCAAGTTCTGTCTCAATTAAATTTCCTGCATTAATATCTTCAATAAATTTTTCACGAATCGCTTCATTGATTGTCTGGGTTACGATTGCTTTTACTCTCATTTCAGATACAGATGTAATCGAAGGTTTTACTACTTTGATTAAGAAAAAAAGGCTGTAGATTAGAAAAAGGAAGCATAAAATCAAACATAGAAACCCTTTTGTATTTCCACGCCCATTTTGTTTTTTCCTTTTATGACTGCTCATAAAAAAACCCCCAATCACATATCAGAATATGCAGATTGAGGGTTTTCTGTCACTCATTTTCTATTTTAATTGTCCAAAACAGCGAGCTCTTCTTTAAATTTACTATTGATAATCTTAATATGTGTTCCCTTCATTCCCAATGATCTGGATTCTATCACACCAGCACTCTCTAATTTGCGCAAAGCATTCACGATAACAGAACGTGTAATGCCAGAGCGATCCGCAATTTTACTTGCCACCAGTAATCCTTCATTGCCTTGCAATTCTTTAAAAATCTGGCGAACTGCTTCTGCTTCGGAATAAGATAAAGTTCCTATCGCCATGCGAACCACACTTCTCTTTCGCTCTTCTTCCTCTGCTTCAATTGCTTTTCTTCTTTGGATTTCCAAGCCAACAACTGTTGCTCCATACTCACCCAGAATAATATCTTCATCGGTAAATTCCGGTTCATATCTTGCTACAATGAGAGTACCCTGTCTTTTCTTTCCTCCAAAGATAGGAATGATTGTGTGCAGCTTTTCTGCTGTATCATAATCATACTTAAAAATTTCCAAAACCTTTTCATCTTTTAAATTACATCGTGTCTCATTGATGGAAAGCAGTGCATCATTATATTCGTTTGGAAATGTTTCACTCCCTGTAGCAGCGTCCATAATCATAGCACTGTCAACATGATCTTTATAATGTACACCAATCACCTTTCCTTTTCGGCTGGCTACATATACATTTCCATCCAAAAGGTCGCTTAGTATTTCACACAGCTCATTAAATGAAAAGGCACCTTCTACACTTTCTTGCAGCATCCAATTCAATTTTCTTATTTTTTCCAATAAAGTTCTTCCCATATTCATCCTCCATTCTAGTTCATTTTTTCTTGGGTCTTATCCTTATCTTTATCCTTATTAAAATTATAGGATTGAAAACATTATAACGGGAAATTTTTATAAAGTAAAATGTTATTTTATATTATTCGAAAAATTCTATCTTTATATCCATGAAATTTAACTATATTTTATAAAATATAGCGATCAATATCATCTTCATGAATTTTATCGGCAAATTTCTCCTTTACATATGCGGCATCAATAATCACTTCTTCCTCTTCCATATCTGGAATATTAAAGGATATATCTTCCAACAATTTTTCCATTATTGTGTGAAGTCTTCTTGCACCGATATTTTCCGTCTGCTCATTTGTTAAGTATGCGATGGTTGCAATTTCCTCTACCGCATCCTCCTTAAAGCTTACTTTTATACCTTCTGTCTCCAAAAGCATTTTATGCTGTTTTAAGAGTGCATTCTCCGGCACTGTCAATATTTGCACGAAGGCTTCTTTGGTCAAGTTTTCCAATTCTACACGAATTGGGAACCTCCCTTGCAGTTCCGGAATTAAATCGGTCGGTTTTGCAATGTGAAATGCACCTGCACCGATAAACAAGATATGATCTGTTTTCAATGGACCGTACTTTGTATTAACGACACTGCCTTCAACAATTGGAAGGATATCTCTCTGGACTCCTTCTCTTGAAACGTCTGCTCCTGACTTATATCCGGAACTAGAGGCAATCTTATCAATTTCATCAATAAAAATAATCCCGTTTTGCTCCGCATTTTCTAAAGCTTCTGACGTTACTTGATCCATGTCAATTAAATTTTGTGCTTCTTGTTCTCTCAAAATTTTTCTCGCATCTTTCACGCGAACATTTTTCTTTTTCTTCTTTTTAGGCATCATATCTCCAAAGATATTCCCTATAGTAATACTAGCACCTTCATTACCCAAATCCAGCTGATTCATACCTTTTTGAGATTCTGCAACTTCGATTTCAATGAATTGTTCTTCCAAAAGTCCCTGCTTGAGCTGCTGACGCACTTGTTCTCTTGCAAGTTCTACATCGCTCACTTCTTGTTCTTTACTGTCTTGAAGCGGAAGAGTGTTTTGGCTGCTCTGGGGCTGCTGAAATCCTCCCATAATAAAATCAAACGGGCCACGAACCCCTCCAGATGCAGAAGGGGATTTTTTCTTGCCTGGTATAATGGCTTCAATGATTTTTTCCTCTGCCATTTCATCTGCAATCGAATATTTTTCTTGAAGACGCTTCTGCTTCGTGATTCGAATGGATGCTTCCATTAAGTCTCTCACCATAGAATCGACATCACGCCCAACATATCCTACTTCTGTGAACTTTGTTGCTTCTACCTTTACAAAAGGAGCATCCATCAGTTTAGATAGTCTCCTCGCGATTTCCGTCTTACCTACACCTGTAGGACCCATCATCAAAATATTTTTCGGCGTAATCTCCTCACGCATTTCATCAGGAAGCAAGCTTCTGCGATAACGGTTACGCAAAGCTAAGGCAACTGATTTCTTTGCCTCATCCTGACCAATAATATATTTATCCAATTCTTGTACAATCTGTTTTGGGGTCATGCTGTATAATTGACTCATATTCACTCTCTCCTTTACCTTATAACTTTTCTATGGAAATGTGATCATTTGTATAAACACAAATAGAAGAAGCAATGCGTAAGGATTCCCTCACAACTTCTTCTGCTGTCATGTCAGTATGATTATATAAAGCATTCGCCGCAGCGTATGCAAAATTTCCGCCTGAACCAATTGCCACAAAGTTTTCATCTGGTTCAATTACTTCTCCGTTTCCAGAAATCAAAAGCAAACTCTCTTCATCTGCAGCAAGCATGAGTGCCTCTAAATTTCTCATTGCACGATCGGATCTCCACATCTGTGCAAGAGCAACAGCAGCTCTTTTTAAGTTTCCGGAATGTTCCTCTAATTTTTTTTCAAATTTTTCTGTCAAGGTAAACGCATCTGATACCGAACCGGCAAATCCGGTTACTACTGTATTTTTATAAATCTTACGTACTTTTTTAGCATTATTCTTCATAATCGCAGTTTGGCCCATAGTGACCTGACCATCGCCACCAATACAAATATCTTTCCCGTTTCTTCGTACGGCTACAATGGTTGTTGCATGAAATTCTCCCATAATTGACCTCCTCTTTTATTCTTTATACCCGCATTCTGGATTCGAACACATAAGTTTCGTTGTTTTTGTTTTCTTCTCTGTCATAAGAGCACCACATTTTGGACATTTTTGGTTAATCGGCTTGTTCCAAAATAATTGATTACATTCTGGATAACCACTGCACCCATAAAACAGTTTTCCATTCTTACTTTTTCTTGCTACGATGTCCTTGCCACACTTTGGACAAGCAACATCAATTTTTTTCACACGCGGCTTCGTGTTTTTACACTCCGGATACCCGCTGCAAGCTAAAAATTCTCCAAAGCGTCCATGTTTAATCGCCATTGGCTTTCCACAAAGTTCACAAACTTCATCCGTTAGCTCATCTTCCATCTGAACTTTTTCAATCGCAGCATCTGCAACTTCAAGTTCCTCTGCCAAAGTTGTATAAAAGCCTTCAACAACGGATTTCCAATGTATATCTTTCACTTCAATGTCATCCAGCTGATCCTCCATGCCTGCTGTAAAACCAGCATCTACAATTTCTTTAAAATATGTTTTCATCAAATCAGTAACTACAAACCCCAATTCTGTTGGCTTGAGTACCTTCTTTTCACGATTGACATACTTTCTTTCTATCAATGTCGCAATAATCGGAGCATACGTACTTGGACGCCCTATGTCTTTTTCTTCTAAATCTTTTACCAGTCCGGCTTCTGTAAAACGAGAAGGAGGCTGTGTGAAGTTCTGGTCACTCAACAAATCAACAAGGTTTAAAACCTCTCCTTCCTGCATATCCGGCAGCATCTTATCTTCATCTTCCTCATTTCTATTGTTATAAATCTTTAAATACCCATCAAATTTTAACTTTGATCCATTTGCTTTAAAGGTATAAGAATGATTCTTTATCTCTACAGCGATTCCATCATATACAGATGCCTTCATACGGCTGGCTACAAAGCGAGACCAAATTAATTTATAAAGGTTATATTGATCCTTTGATAAAGAATCTTTAATACTGTCCGGTGTTAACTCTACATTGCTTGGACGAATGGCTTCGTGCGCATCTTGAACATCTTTCTTTTTATTTGAATAAACATGATTGCCCAAGTATTCCTTAGAATACGTTTCAGTAATAAATGCAGTGACTGCCTCTTGTGCTTCATTTGAAATACGCACAGAATCAGTTCTGATGTAAGTAACCAGACCAACCGTTCCCTGCCCCTTTAATTCCACACCTTCATAGAGCTGTTGCGCTATCAGCATTGTTTTTTTTGTGTAAAACCCTAATTTCGTAGATGCTTCCTGCTGCAAGCTACTTGTTGTAAAAGGAGGCATAGGACGTTTCATACGTTCTTTACGCTCTATTTTATCTACTATAAACTGACTCTTATCAATTTCTGATAGAATCTGCTTTGCTTGCTGCTCATTTTCTACTGTAATCTTTTTTCCATCTTGTTCAATTAATTTTGCAACAAATTGTTTTTTACTCGTGCTTTTTTTTGATTTTCCCAGCAATGCACTGATAATCCAATATTCTTTCGGGATAAAATCTAATATTGATTTTTCCCGATCGCAAATTATCTTCAATGCTGCCGATTGAACACGACCTGCACTTAATCCTCTACGCACCTTACGCCACAATAGAGGGCTGATCTTGTAACCAACCAGGCGATCAAGTACACGTCTGGCCTGTTGTGCATCTACAAGTCTCTTATCTATCGGCCTTGGATTTTTTACTGCGTTCCGTATTGCACCTTTTGTAATTTCATTAAATACAATTCGGCATGGTTTCTCAATATCAATACCCAGTAAATATGCAATATGCCAGGAAATTGCTTCACCTTCGCGGTCAGGGTCAGTTGCTAAATATACTTTATCAACTCCTTTAGCTTCCTTTTTTAATGCCTTAATGACATCACCTTTTCCCCGAATCGAAATATATTCCGGCTCAAACCCATTTTCTATATTTATTCCCAATTTACTTTTTGGTAAATCTCGAACATGCCCTACAGATGCGATAACCTTATATTTGCTTCCTAGAAATTTACCGATCGTCTTCGCCTTTGACGGTGACTCTACAATGACTAAGGATTTGCTCATTCGTTTCCTCCCAATCTAGTCTTCCTCATGCAGAATATTTTTCCTACATTATAATAATATAAAATGATTGTTCGTTACAAAAACTGATTATATTTCGAATTTCATTACTTTGCAATAAAAATTTTTCCAAAACTGCTTTCAATTACACCTTTTATCTCTAAAATAGTCACCATTCCATTGATATATGATGGTGTTTTTTTTAATTTCTTACATAAGAAATCAATCGTGGTCTCTCCTTCTAACAAAATGATATCATAAAGCTGTTTCTCTTCAATTCCAATGGATTTAGCACATACTTTCTCTTCATGCTTTTCTGTAAATCCTAAATTTTTTTCAATATCCATAACTGTGACAACAGGAATTGCCCCGTCTTGAATTAATTTATTTGTTCCAATACTATTAATTTGTGTAATATTTCCCGGCACTGAAAAAATTTCCCTTCCCTGTTCTGCTGCAAAATCTGCTGTAATCAAAGAACCGCTTGACAAGCCAGCCTCTGTCACAACGACTGCCTGAGATAATCCGCTGATAATGCGGTTGCGCATAGGAAAACGATACGGTCTTGGCGGCGTTCCCGGAAGAAATTCAGAAACAATCAAACCTTTTTCTTCAATTTCTTTCATCAGAGCACGGTTAGATGTAGGGTAACAGATATCAACTCCACATCCAAATACTGCAATAGTATTTCCTCCATTTTTTAATGCTCCCTGATGCGCTGCTGAATCAACGCCATATGCTAATCCACTTACAACCGTTACATTACACTTTGCCATTCTTTCTGCTAGCTGAAAGGATACGATTTTTCCATACTGAGATGCATTTCTTGCTCCTACAATCGCAATGCATGGTGTATGCCACAGACTCGCTTTACCTTTATAATATAGCATCCACGGCGGATTATTCATCTCCCGAAGAAAAAGAGGGTAATTTTTATCTGAATAACAAACACACCCGATTTTATTTTTCTTCATATAATCGATCTGTGCCTCTGCCTCTTGTAAATTTGTATTAAGCTTAATTTTGTCCGCACATGCATAAAGAGACGTACAGTCTTTATATTTCTCTATTAATTTTAACTTATCGAGAGGTCGAATACCTTTTAGGCGATCCAACCATATTTCATAAACTGTAGCCATAAATAAATTAGATTGTTCCAATATTGAACACCTCATTTTCATTCTTTACCATAATACTTTTCTATACAATGATAACGAATTGCCTCTGCGATATGTATTCCTTCAATTTCCTGCGATTCATCAAAATCGCTAATTGTTTGAGCCACCTTAATTATTTTATAATAACTTCTTCCACTCAGATTCCATCTCGCTAATGCACGATTCAAAATTTTTCTTGAATCTGAATTTAGATGGCAATATTTTCGTATTAAATCGGAAGATAATTGAGAATTATAATAAATTGATTCATCTTGATACCGCTCCGCCTGAATTTTTCGTACTCTTAAAACTTCTTTTTTCATATTATCAGAGCTTTCTGATACAGGCGTTTCAGATAAATAAATTTCCTTTTTTACAGGAAGCAATTCAATTTGCATGTCCATACGGTCCAAAAGCGGTCCCGAAACTCGTGACAAATACGATTGAATTTGTTGTGGCGTGCAACGGCATTTATGTGTTTCACTCCCAAAATACCCACACGGACATGGGTTCATAGCAGCTATCAGCATAAATTGTGAGGGAAATGTAAAATTGCCATCAACTCTTGAAATACGCACTTCTTCATCTTCCAACGGTTGTCTAAGCAAGTCCAAAACATTTCTATGGAATTCAGGAAACTCATCTAAAAAAAGAACCCCCCGGTGTGCAAGGGATATTTCTCCTGGCTTCGGTCTTTTTCCGCCTCCAATTAAAGCAGCCGGTGTTATCGTATGGTGCGGTGCACGAAAAGGCCTCTCCTTTAAAATGCAGTCCTCTGGCAAAATACCCGCTACGCTATGAATTTTCATCACTTCCAACCGTTCCTCCTTATTCAGGGGAGGTAAAATGCTCGGAATTCTCTTTGCAAGCATTGTTTTACCTACTCCAGGCGGTCCAATCATGAGTATGTTAGGTAGCAACCTCATGGTTCTGTTTTGCTTTGTATTTATACGGTTTTTAGTGTTTGCTTATACGTAAGAAGAGTGCCATTATAGACACCCCCTTATAGTAAAAATCTGAAATTAGAAAATTTTTTCGCCAACCATACTATAGCACAAACATATAGAAATTTGAAGCAATAAAATATCCTATGAGTTTAAAGGTTAAAGTCTTTTGACAAGTCCTCAAACATTTTAGACCTTTGAAACTCTTCCATTCTCGATTTTATTCACCCATTGCAACATACTCCAATTAATCGCCCCTATTTATATCTTTTGTAATGCTATAATTTCAACATCACTATACTTTTTTCTGATGTTCTCAATGTGAATTGGCTTTGGATTTGAAGAGTAAAAAATCACATACTTATTATCGGCATCGGTATTCTCAAATACTTTCCTCGTATCCTTTTCAAGTTTACCATTACTGTCCGGTGCTGTTACTGCAAAACATTCGCAGATAATACTGCTATCCTCCGATACCACATCATACCCGGATTCTGTTCCAAAACTCACCGTAAACTTATGTGATGGATACTTTGACAAAAGAATATCTACGGCTACAAGACAGACAAGATAAGTAAAAGTCTGATTGGTTTGCTCTATAAAGTTTGTGTCATGCTCAAATAATGGGTCATACCCACATGGCTCAAATTTAACGTTCCTTAGAAAATCTATACCCTCACCGCTCTGCCATAACATTTTTAACTTGGCATTTGTTGTGCTCACTATTTTTTCTCTCAGGGTATCAACCTGTTTCTTATTTTCAAATACAATCTTTTTACTCAATTAGTATCTCACCTGCCCGTATTGTAGAAAAACATTAAACAATATAATATTTATTTTCTTATCACTTTTCTTTGCCTTGCATTGCTTTTTGCCTCATTAAATTCATAAATTCTGAGTTTTTCCATTCTGATATTTGCCTATCAACTGAATTTTTAAAGCATTCACTTTCCTTTAAGCAATTTTTTAAAATACATATTTTTTTTACTTTGCCCTTTTCATTGACATATTGAAAATTCAAATGGAAATTATTGAACCATTCATCTAATCGTATTAATTTATCTGGTGGGTTTTTAATAGGTATGGTTGCTGTAATTTCTGACAGCTCAATAAACTGAACTATTTTAGGCTGAAAGCTTAAATACTCTTTGAATTTTGAATCACTCAGCTCATTTGATTTAAGCTTAACAGGCATTTCCATTAATGTCTCTTTGCCTTTTTTAAATTCTATTTTGGGATTAATTATGTTCTTTACTTCTGCAGAAGAATTGAACACATTCAAAATAAAGTAACCTTTTACAGTACAATTGGTAATGTTATATGATTGACACTGGAAATCAACATGATTAAATATTATTTTCAGTTTACCTCTCTTTGACCACTCATTTAATAGATAACCTAATATTGTTCCCAATAAAGTTCCTACTACTCCAATTATAGCTTCATTCATTTCGTACTCACCACCTGTGTAAGAAAACACTTGTTATTTAGGGTGAAACCCACTTGCTACTTTACTTTCCACCATTGCTTTCTATTGAAAATCAAGGTCTTACCTTTGTTTTTGAGGCAATAGGACTACTTCTTTTATCAAATGCCTTGTCAATATATGTATTAGGGTCATCTTTAAAATCATCCCATTTTACCAACACACAATATCTGTCATCTTCAGTCCAACAACATCCACTGTTTTTAGGAATGTAATAATTATAACTAAATTCCTTAATGACAGTATCATTGTTTATATTCACATAATTATGAGTTCCACCACAGGTGCTACATGAATATTCACCCTTATATATTTTTTCATACATAGACGGTAAAACAACACCTAAAATACCATTTTTAGTGTTGTTTTTTCCATTGTAAAGAGAGGCTTGCAGCTCTCGTTTTATATAGGTTTGGTCTTCCAACCAACTATTTTCAGCGCTATAACTTCCAATTAAATGAATAGTTACAGTCGAATCCGAAAGATAGTCTTCTCTTATTTTTCTCATAATATAATCTTCGTCATCTGAATCAATTGCCTCATTTAATGATTTATCAATCATATCAACATCTAAATCATCTTGTATCTCTTTCTTATAAGAAAAATCCTCTGTTTTAAAAGAAATAAAACACTTATGCGCCATAACTAAAACCTCCCCTTATTTTTAAATTAAGTCTTTAAGCTCGTTTATTGTATCTATATATGTTTGTTTCTCCCACTCGGCGTTACAACTCTTATAGAATTCGTCTTGATATTTCTTGTGGTTTTCATCTTCTCCTAAGCAAAAATAACATACCGAAAGAGTTGCATACATCCAAAAGTTAATTTCTCCAGCTTTTAAATCACTTTCAATGATTCTAATAATTTCTTTTCGCACATTTTTGTTCGCGAATTTTAGATAGATTACTTCTTCATCTGTCAACCCGTCTCTTTTTGTTTTCAGCAATAAACAATTGGCATAGTTTTCACCATTATAGTAATCATTTTGAATAATGTAGCCTTTGTTATAATAATAAATAGCTTCATCTAAATAATCAAAATTCTTATTCAGTCTGAATAATCGTTTATAAATTGCTCCTGTAATACCTAATGTCTCTATATCAAGAGAATTTTTAGGGTTTAACATCTTAATAATATCAAGTGCTTTATCCAAAGCAAGAGTTTCGTTAGGAGCTTTGGATTTATATGTACATAAAGCCAACTGTTGCACTACGTAATCATTATTTGGGAGTAAATCTACGAGCCTCTCCCATATGGATACCGCAGAGTCAAACTGGTCTTGCTTTTTAAAGCTTTCAGCCTGTTCTACTAAACTTGAAATATTTTCACTTTTGCCTTTAGCCTCATCTACTATCTTTGTATATTCCTCGTCAGTAAGCGAAGGTGGAGAAATGTGCGGCAAAAATGTATATAGCGGACTATCAGGCTCTTTCTTTTCACTGGCCACAACAAATTCCTTAAGTTGCTCCCTTATCTCATGAGCTTCTTTATCATCTAAATTCTCTCCTATTTCTTTATATACAAGAAATCGAGAATGATTTAAGTCAAAAGGAATTTTGCATTTTTCTTCTGCCATAATAATGGTAGAGTAAGGTTTTAGGGCATGCCTCACTCCCAACTCATATATTGCGTTTGGATTTAGTGTCGTTATATTAGCAATAACCAAATCTGCTTTCATTAGTAATGTATACATACTAACATCAATTATTGAAGACCCTGCTATTTCATCTGCTCTTATCAATTCATAGTCGGTCAAATCTTTTGTAAATAATTCTTTAATAACCTTTTTATAAATTGTATCAAGGTCTACCTCTTTTGAATTCTCATAATCCATTTTCTTTCCAAAACCCATGACTACAAAACAAATCTTTTGAATCATATTAATCCTCCTGACTATTTTAAAATATAATAGGCTTTATATCGTACTTAGTTAAAACCTGTATTCTTCTTTCTACCTCTTCTCCTTCTGGAGAGGGAGCAAAGGTTCCCTTTACCTTCTTGATAGTACCATCTGAATATTTCATAATAAATTCCCAATTATACTCACTACAAACTTTTACTGTATAATCGGTTTTCCACTCTGTTGTAATAGGCTCAAGGAAATTCAAAAACTCCCTCATCCAATACTTATCAACTTTATACTTGAATACTTGCTCTGGCTTTTTATCACTATTGTTGAATAGCGAATGCCTTACTGCTCCATTTTCATTTATATCTATCTGTTCTTTAGCTACATTTTCTCTGCCTAAAATCGTCGCGGAGCTACTAATGACCTTAACAGACTTAATCCTTTTTACCTCAACTCCTTGCTGCCTTCTACGATAATCAAATAGAAATCTATTAAAAGCAAAACCCGTAATGAGTTTATTGGTAACGTCCTTTATTTCTAACTTGTTATTTGAACTGATAGGGTAGCTCCTCAATTTCGCATCTTCTATATATTGGTTAACTATTTCAGGGTTACACTCTATAGTCTGATGGAAATTCTCTTGGTCTGTTTTATTATCAAAATAAAGCACTACTTCATCAAATCTATATCTTGCCATCCATTCTTCCTGATTTTCTTCATCATACAAAAACTGTTGTAAGGCAAAATCTATGCTACCTTTTAACATGTACCTGTAAGAAAATAAAGATTGTGTCTTATGAATGGGGTCATGTATAAAACCCCATTCTGGGGCAGGTGTACTATACCTACCACTGTCCAATGTCACTATTTCAAATTGTTTTAAGACTGTTTCTCTGCACATTATTTTCAACGTAGTAAAACTGGTACTCTCATTACATTGATTATAAGAATAGAAGGGCCTATTGTCGTGTCGTCTATCTTCATCGTCCCATTCCTCAACTAACTTGAAATCAGGATTATAGATATTGTAATATGTATCCTCAATTTTCTCCCACTCAGTCTTGTTTTTTAGCCTGCTGACAATTTGCTGCAAAGGGGGATTCAAAAGGCCAAGCCTTTTCTTCCAAAGCAATTCAATTTGACCCATAGGGCTGTTCTCAGTGATTGGAGTGTTTCTGTCACCATTTCGAGAATAGATATATCCAAATTGAAGACCATTACTTCTCTTAGACACAAATTTCAAGTAATAAGGAACATCAAATGAATTATGTATTGTTAAAACATCGACCTCTTTATCATTTATTTTAATTGTTTCCAAAGAAATACTTGGAGTCAAATCTCCTGCAAAGACTGTACTATGAAGTAATGTCAGGATATTTTCTTGATTTTTTCGATTAGGACTATCCTCAGAGAGTCCTATAATCTCACCATTATCTGTAACCCCTATAATGATATAGCAGTCTTCGTTATGAACTGTGTTTGCAAAACAGAGAATATCATGCAGCAATTTACCATTATCACTATGCCACTCCTGCTTATAGTCCCAATAGTCTCCTTCAGATTTTTTCTCGATAAGTCTGCAAATCTTATAATAAGTATCTCTGTTTATTTAAAACATCCCCTTCATCGCTCCTTGATATTACCCCCATAACCAACTAATTAAAAGTAACTTGACCATTCATTAACATTGGGAGCAACAAATCCCGCCAATTGTATAAACTTCTGCTGTTAATTTCATTTTCCAACACCAATTTGTCATACTTATTAGCTACTTCTTCAAATTGTTGAATCACATTAGCTAATGGTTTTAAAATCTTTAGTTCATATAAAAAATCTTTGTCTACAGAACCAAAAGTTGTACCTGCATCATTAAAGGAAGCAAAATTAGAATACAACTTTTGCATTAAGTAATATAAATAACTATTTACATTCTGTTTGCTCCTAAGGGATGCCAAACCTCTACCAATACAGCAATTTTCATTAGCTATATTCAAATCACCAACAGGGGCTCGTACACTTAGTAAAATATCTCCTTTTTCTGCTATCCTTGAAGGTTGAGTTGTATAAACTCTACTGGTAGGAAATCTATACCCAAAATCGGTACGTCCTTGGTAGAACACCATGCCTTCCTGCACTGTATTATAGGACGAGCCTAAGGGAGATTGCCCCATAATAATATCAGCAATATCACTTAATTTGCCAGCCTCCCAGCCCTGTGGAATTTCTCTATTTAGTTCCTTATTCCATACCATTTTCCCACCAGAGGATTTATATGGTTTACCCTCTTTATTAGGAAATTCAAATTGCACAAACCAAAAGTCAAAAATAGTTTTTGCCAATGCCTCGAGGTCCTCATTTGTTTTATTATTTAACTCAATCTTCTTATCAATAGACGATAAGATATGAACTATTTTGTCTTGATATGGTTTAGGCGGAATCTTAAAATCTAAACTCTCAAGGTACTCTTTATTGATATTATCCTGAATACTACCACCGGTTGAATTCTGAATTGCCTTTCTTATGTATGTAAACACATAATGCATAAACAATTCAGACGATTCTTGTGGGAAGGCATTAAATCCTATAACACTATCAGGAAAACACATAGGATAACCCAATAATGCTGTTTCTGCTATATTAGCAGCAATTGTTATACATAGTGTTCCATCAGGCCATATTTTGCTCTGTGTCAACCCAAATTCACTATACTCGGCATTATGAGAGGTTATATATAAATTAGCTGCTTTAACTTCACCTGTCTGAATTAATGGATACTTGCCATCTTCAAATAGTCGCTTATCATCACGTGGTCTATGCCTTGATTTACCTCTATCAAATGTACCTAATTGACTTAATTTCTTAGTCTCCCAGTGGGTGTTGTATTTGCTTTCGTTATATATCAAGTTTCAACCCCCCCAGACTTGTTAATATTTCATTTGTTAATCTTTGAGATTCGTCGAAATGAGCACACAATAACTGCTTCATTTCCTTAATCTTATTATTAAACTCTTCAGGTGATAGTTCGATATATTCTATCTTTGCTTCAAAATATTGTCCTGCAAAGAAAGAATGTTTTGCCTTCTCAATATCCTCATAGGAAACTTCGATACCTAAATCTTCAATACATATTCTGCCTTTAAATGTGTTAATAATTAAAGCAATATCATCTGTTGAAAGTACCGTCTTTTGATTCTTACCATCTGTTTTAATCTTTTCTCCTAAATGTGAGGCATCCATAAGAAATGCGTCCTCATATGGTTTGCTCTTATCTAAAAACAGGATAGATACGTTTGTGCCTGTATTTGCAAAAATATTTGGTGGCATTGAGATAACTCCACGAAGCATTTTTTCTGAAATAATGTGTTCTCTAATCTTCTTAGGAATACCCGTTTTAGCTGTGAGGAATCCCGTCGGAACTACAACAGCTGCCTTACCCTTGTCTGCTAAGGTAGCAAGAATATGTTGCAAGAAACATAGATATATAGCCATTTTTTCTACGTCTTTGTTTGGAATATTAGGAACACCAGCAAAAAACCTATTATAAGGGTCCACCTTTAGACTCTCTATAATACTAGAAAAATCTGTTTTGAAAGGTGGATTACTTACAATGAAATCAAACTTTTGTAATTTATCATCTTCCTTATGAGCAGGCATCAGAAGGGTGTTACCCTCTTTTACATTATGTAACGAGTGTGCTAATTTATTGAGTATCAAATTAATTCGCAAAAAGGAGGTGGACTTTTGAGATATATCTTGGCTATAAATCGTACAGTTATTTGTACCTATCTTACTTGCTAAGGATAAAAGCAATGTCCCAGAACCAGCAGCAGGGTCATAAACAGACACGTTAGTAACCGGAGTGTCGTCAAACACAATATCTGCCATAATTTGTCCAGCAAATAGAGGCGTGAAATACTCCGCATACTGTCCTGAGTCCTTATTATAATCTGAAATCAAATGCTCAAAAACCGTAGAAAAGTAATCAAAACCACCCTCATATATATTCCCGAAGTCAAACTCAAACAGAATATTGATTGCTCTTTTAGCAAGTTCTAACTCCTTATCTTCATCACGAAGATAAGCACTCAAGGGCTCAAACAAAGGTTTCTTGCTACCTGTTGTAGTTTCAATGGAGTAAATATCCTTGTTTAACTCGCTGACTTCCTGTAATGCTAAATCAAAAATTACATGAAAATTATCTTCACTCTGCTGATTAAATAACTCACTAATTAAATGTTCTTTGTTCATCTTAGCAGTATTTCTTCCCACATAATGTACAAATTCATCAAATTCTTCTTCTTTATCTTCTCTCTTATTAAACTCATATAACAACTTATCATTTAGAAACTTATAAGTAAAAAGTTCTGAGATGATTTTATACTCGTCTCCTGTATTTCCTAACCCCAAATCAGATGTTAGGGTTTTTAATCTATCAATCATTGTTTTCATCTGTGCCACGTGCTCTTGAAAACCCATAAACTTATTATCCTCCTGCTAGTCCTCCTTAGAGAACATATTATCTATAAATATTACCACGATATTATCTACCTGTGTAGGGGCCAACGAATACCCGTTCTTTTTGAAAGCATCTCTTATTGGTCTTGCTAAAGTTCGCTTAATTACCGCCTCTGATGGGTTTGACAAATGACACACCTCACTATTTGCAATATCAATAATTTTCATCAAAATAGGTGGTAACTCACCTGCAGAAATATTTTCACCAAAGGCCCCTAAAACTCTCTTGTGTATTTTCATAGCTGCATCATTACCACGATACACTTTAATAATGCTGTTATTCGTATTGTTTAAAATTAAAAATTTCTTTTCTAAGTTGCTTAAATCATCCACAAAACTGTTAGCATCAGTTACTCTACTCATTTCCTTGATAGACCTAATAATATCCTTATATTGTCTATACAATTCTAAGTAATCAGGGTCTTTCTTATCTCCATTGCTTGACATTGCATTTTGAACCTTATTTATTTTTTCAAGAATATCATTGCCCATATCAAATTCCAGGTCAATTTCACCTGTCTTAAAGAACTCAATAATAAGCTGAGTAAAATCTATATCGTCAACATCCTCGTCATCAGAGTCTAAATAACCTTCCAATACTTTTATACTTATTCTATTACTTACTTCATAAAAGGCTTTATTAATGCGGTCAATAGGAATATCAGATACATTTTCATGACTCATTCTTAGCTCATTATAGGACTCTTTATATAGAGTAAGATATTTTTTTATCTCTCGAAGTTCGTCTAACTCCAAAGGTTCTATTTGACGGCTAAAGTCCTCCAAATTCGTTTCAATATTGGGCATATATATAAATAAATGTTTTGTTGTGATATCTTTTATAGTTTTCTTGGCTTTATCTACGTCTACAAAAAAATCATCAATGTCTGCAACTACATCTTCATCTTCACCTTGCAAGTCGCCTTTTAGCTCCTCAAGATAACGTCTATTTGTTTCTTCGTATTGCTCAGTAATATCAACAAAATCTACAACATACCCATATTGCATGTTTTTGTATGGTCTGTTAACCCGAGCTAAGGTTTGTAATAGATTATGTTCTCTAATTTCTCTGAGTAGATATAATCGTTTCAGTCTTGGAGCATCAAAACCTGTAAGTAACATATTAAAGACAATAACACCATCATATTTACTTTCAATCTTACCTGTTTCCTTATTCTTTTTTCCTCTAAAACCTTCCTGTTTTTCCTTATTATCTTTGCTGTACTCATCATCAGATAACACTAATGCTGTATTTAAACCCCCATTGGTATTAAACCACTCATGTATTGACTTGGCTTGTCCAGTTGTAGAGGCAACTACCATAAATCCAACACTTTTGTCTACATTATCATTCTCTCTGAACATACTAAAGTCTTTTTGAATATACTCACAAAACTTTTGCACAAATCCAGGTCTTTCCGTTATGTAGTTCCACTTTGCTGAAGCTATCTTTTCGTCCTCTCCAATTTGTAAGATACCACGAATATCCTCTTTGAACTCAGTAGCAATATTTTCTTTCTTAATTTTCAAGGTGTATCCATCTGCAATACTCTTATTATAGTAATACTTGTGAATATACCCTTCAAATATATCAGTAGTTTTAAAGTCTTCTTTCAAAATAGGAGTACCAGTTAAACCAATGTAGATACCATTAGGGTCTGCACCAAGAAGATTGGCTAGAAACTGCCCTTTTACCTTATAACCCCTATGTACTTCGTCAATGAAGTAGATTCTTTGAACTCTCCCTGCTCCTTTTAACTCTACACTTGAATCCTCTGAGAACTTTTGAATATTAACAACATTCATTGTTTCTTTATAGGTTCCTTGCTGGGTATCTGCACCAATTACAGCACTTGACTTGATATTATTAGCAAAATCATGTTTAGAATTAATGCTTGCTATTGTCATGCCTCTACTAGAAAACTCTCCTGTCGCTTGTATTAATAAATCCAATCTATCAACTACAAAATAGAATTTTGTTACGATTCTGTTTTTACGATAGTGATTTCTTAAAACATTTGTTAAATAGTATGCTAAGGCAGTTTTGCCTGAGCCCTGAGTATGCCATACTACTCCACGTTTCATATTCTCTTTTTCAAGCTTTTCAACGGTCTTTTGGATTGCAAAATACTGGGGGTATCTTAAAATATGCTTATTTAAGCCATCAACAGGAGAATTTACATATACTATCCCATACTTTATAAAGAACATGAGTCTATGTATAGAAAAAACAGACGTGATGAACTTATTGCAAGGAGTTTCTACCCTTAGATTTGTCTTAAACTCTTCTAAAGTAGAAAGGCTCAATGAATTAGTATCTGTAAGGACTTCAGCTAAATCTTCGTCAGATATGTATTCTTTTACATAGATTTCTTCTTCCTCACGGAACAAGTTATATTTTGTGTCTTTCCAATTGGGTGTGGTATAAAAACTACCTACTCTCCTAACTCTTTCTTCGTCATCATAATCCTGATTATTAGAAAACCCTAACAACTGTAATTGATTAAAAAAATGAGTACAATCATTAAAACCAAATCGCTCCCTCATTCTTCTAAATTCTTTCTGGATTCCTTCTTGATTATTAGGTTTCTTGACCTCTAAAAACCCGACAGGAATACCGTTAATTAAAATTGTTATATCAGGCCTAAATGTATTCCTCTCCCCACTGAAAGGTAATTCGGTGACAACCCTGAAGTCATTTCTATAGATTTTCTCAAAATCTATGAACTTAACTCCTGTGCTTTTTACTAAACGATTGAAAAATGCTTCACCTTTATCTACATTATTATCAGTTAATTTCGCTATTTCTTTAATAAAGCTTTGAATATCTATATCTGAGTAAGCTTTTCCATTTATCTTGCGAATGCTTTCAGCAAATATGTCTACAAATATATTATTTCTTGTGTCTATGACAGAACTTGTCTTTCTTTGATATGTATATCCCAGACGTGTAAAGTGTAGTAATGCAGGTATTTTAACTCTCGAATCCTCATTGTGTTTTATTTTATTTATCCCCATTATTAACACCTCACTTAATCTCTAAAATTTGTTCAACTCTTACTTCAAGATGTTTGCAAAGCTTTTCTATTGTTTTTAAAGAAACTGCCTCATTCTCATCTTTTTTTGCATTTAGCTTCGACATAGTATTGGGGGATATGCCCAATTTCCTTGCCAACTGTGTTACTTCTATGTTTCTGTCTGCTACCAGAACTCTAAATGGCCTATATGAAATCATTCGAGTACCCCCTTTATTTCTTACAATTCAATCTTGACATCAATATCAATAATTATATACCATTCCCCCAATAAATACAATTAATAATATCTTAGATATAGAATATAGTAGTTCAAATATAATTTTATAAATATTGACTCATATAAAAAGCAAAGAAGGAAGGTATCCTTACAGAATAACCTTCCTTCTTTTCGATTTATAGTAAAGGTTCTATTACCTTAGCTAAGTATAGTTCCATTGGATTCATAACATCCTTATCCATTAATTCAAGAGTGCTAAACAAAATATAGTAAAACCCATAGCATTATTTAATATGCATTATGATTTTCTTATTTCTTAAAAATCGAATTCATTTTCTTTTTCATATTCTCTTGTCTATTCTCTGTTTCATTCTCATTACACGAGATAGTTATTATACTACCCTCTTTTGCATTTTCAGGTATAAGGGTCTTAAGCATATTTACTATTGTACCATCTTCTAACTCAACAACAGCATATTCACCCTCAAACCTATCAATTATCACCTTCATACCCATAATCTCCTTTATTTTGGTGGATTACACCTTGAACAAGGTGTTAACCCTATACTTTGTGCTTCGGATACAGTTGTTTCTATACTACTCTTTAAATAAGGACAACCGGCATTGTGATACTTTGTCCCTGTTTTTGTCCTATAAACAACAGCAGTATTATCGGTTGTAGAAGTTTCTGTTTTTACATTGTTTTCTTCAACAACAGTAGGTGTAGGAGGGGCATTTGCTTGTATAGTAGATTTTAACTGCTCAATCGTGTAATTAACCCCATCACACTCAAATATTACTGTGCCAACCTCATCTGTCCTATATATCTCTATCTTATATTCACTCAGTAAAGTCAAAACTTCTTGAGTAGGGTGACCATAACTATTATCTTTACCCACAGATATAACAGCAATTTTAGGGTTTACAGCTTTCAAAAACACTTCAGAAGTAGAAGATGAACTACCATGATGACCTACTTTTAAAACGTCAGCAGTTAGGTTATACCCTGCTGCTATCATATCTTTTTCTGCGGTGTAGTCTGCATCTCCTGTAAACAGAAGGGAATTACCCTTATAAACAAGCTTTACCACAGCAGATGAAGCATTATTATCTGAATACTGCTTTGTAGGACCCACAAAACTTATTTTTAAATCTGTTGTATCTATTATAGATTTACCTGAGAGAGCATAGATTGCTTCACACCCATTGGAGGCAATAGAATCTAACATTTTCTCAAAAATTTGTGTTGTGTGTTCCTTTTCAGGCATATAGAATTTCTCAACAGAAAAATCATCTAAAACTGTAGGTAAACCTGAAATATGGTCTGAATCCGGATGTGTTGCTATCACATAAGTTATACTGTTATACCCTAAATTCTTTACATAGTCTGCAACTACTTCTTTAGACGGACCCCCATCTATAAGCATTGTTTCTTTATTTGGTAATTCAACGAAAGTTGCATCCCCTTGCCCTACGTCTATGAAATGTACCCTCATAACCCCATTTATTGAGGTTGTAGGACTTTCAGACGAGGTATTTGATATAGTGGGGGATGTATCCTCTAAACCTACTGTATCAACAATATCAGGGTTTTCAGTCGTTGTCGAATTATCACCAACCCCTTGTGTTGAGGTTTCTGAAACACCTTGAGAACAACCAACAAACACAAAAGATAGTATTAAAATAGTCATTAGTAAAATAACTGACTTCTTTAATTTCACCGTACCCTCAACCCCAATCAAAACTATTTCAGTACAATATAGTCTCCACGTCTAAATCAAATATCTCTCCAATTTGCTCACATAACCAGTTAAATCTATCTTGCACTGCTTCTTCATTCCACTGTTTTTTATAAGTGTTTGCCACGTAGTCATTCACAATCTTTTGAGAAATTTGGTATACAGTTACTTGACCCTGCTTGGTTATTGTCTTTTTACCATTCTTATCTAGCCCTTGATAGATGAAGATTTTCTCATTGAAAGGGAAGTTCTGTGCTGCCTTATTCTTTGTACCACTCAACAAAGTGAGATTTCCTAAAGTATTTAAATATTGACCACCCTCAGGGAACATCTTCAACCATTTACTACCTTCTGCAGGAGTTTGTGGGTACACATGCTCAACATTCAAAGACTTATAATCAAGAGAGATAAACGAAACCTCATCTTCATCAGTTTGATAATATTCAATCACAGCAAGAACAGCTTTCAACCAACCTTCATAGTAAACTTCACCCTTCAGCTTACTTAGAACCTGTTGTTTTGTGTTCATAGCATTTAACTTATCTTCCATTATAGCTTTTAAACTATCAACAGAATCCTTATTTTTAATACCAATAAGGATATTGAAAAGGGTTTGTTTCAAACTATTCAACGTAACCCCTGCTATGTAATTTAAGAAGAAGAAATTTCTTAAAGATAACTGTAATTCTTCTTTTTCAGGGTATTTTATGTGTTCTGCTGCTATCAACATAGTTGCCCAATAAGAACCCCAAGGTAAATACCAAAAACTGTTTATCAACTTATCTGTTGAATTGTAGATAAGCCTATAACAAGAAACAAACTCCTTAAAATCCCTTAATACTACATTTGAGTCTTTCCCTTTGAAAAGAACCTTTAATTCATCAACCAATGATTTTTTAGGGTTACTACCCAGCAAGTAGTATTCATAATAGGTAAAAAGGTCTGTTAAATCGTCACCATCAAGTTCTTTTACCCATTCTTCACATAATCTCCAGTCATACATAAAAGTATCATGCTTATGCTTATCTGGTCCAACAGTGGAAAGGAGATAACTCTTTATAATATCTGCTGCCGAAAGGTCCATACCTCTGTCATTAAGTACTTGAAACAATTTAATAGCAAAACTTTCGTCAAAGCAAGTAATCTTAATCATCTTTACCTTATTCATTAGATAATTTACAAACTCACCTGATTTTTCTTCACCTAACTCTATTAAATGGTTACGACAAATCACAGCAGTATTAATATATCTATACTTTGCATCTGTCTCTACTTGCTTCTTGCTTGGTTTTTCATATGTTGTAAAGTCAATTTCATCATCAAATATTAACTCCTGAACATTTGAAGATTGGGAAACATCTGGTTGTAATCTTAACCTCGTCAAATCATTCGTGTCAGCAATACAACTTTTTATTTTTCCTATTTTAACCACAGACGGGAACTCATTAACATCTACGGTCTTATTCAATTTAGGAAAGGTTTGTCTTATAACACATAAAAGAATCATAAGAGTAGTCAATCTTTGCTGACCATCTACAACATCCTCAATCTTACCCTTTTGAACCACAATAAGAGAACCTAAAAAGTAGTTACTGTCTAAGTTCTCATCTTCTTTATTATTTTCATAGGCTTCTAATAAATCTTCCCATAACTGCTCTACCTGCTCATCTACCCAAGAATAAGGTCTTTGATAATCAGGAATTTGATAAATTACGTCCCCACTTGTATACACATCAGCCAGAGAAAGGCTTGCAGGTACAAATAAATCTGCCTTAGGATTGACTGTCATTCTATAACCTCCCAATACTTTCTCTCTACTCCAAAGGAACCTTTATCTCTTGCTGTAAATCCTAATGACTTACAATATTCTTGATACTGTTTATCTATCAAAGGGTTTTGTTCAGGTTTATTACCTAATATCTCTGATATAACAGGGTTTGTTTCTTTTCCATCTTTCTCAGTGTTGTTAAGGTGCTTGTCCATATCATTATCATAATACCCAATAAAACGGCTTGGGTAAAACTCATAACCTTTTTCAGTTTTAACAACAACAAAACAAGTACCCTTTTTGATAAGATTAATAGCAAAATCATACGTAGGTTCTGTTTTATCATTTATATACTTATGGAGAGTATCAATATTGTCTTTTAACTCTTTTACGTCTTTTACAGTTCTCACTATTAAAAACCCACCTCTCTACTTTATCTCTATAATTTTCTCTACAGGGACCCCTAAGTGATTACATAGTTTTTCTATAATTTTCAGCGAAACAGGCTCATTTTCCTCTTTTTTCGCATTTAACTTAGCCGCAGTATTTGGTGAAATACCCAAATCTTTTGCTAATTGAGTTATTTCAATATTTCTTTCTGCTATCAATACCCTAAAGGGTCTATATGAAATCACGTACATCCCTCCTCATGTTCAACTCATATATTGATGTCAATAGCAACAAGTATAACATCAATCGCCCGAAAAATCAATAAATTATAGTTAAGATATAACTTTGTATAGTTAAAATATATTCAAGCAAAGAAAAAACACCCTAAACTTCAAGGGTGCTTTCCTTTCTATATTAAAGGTTCTATGAAAAAGGTTAAATTCAACTCTGTGGGGTTCTCTACATCCTCTCGCATAGCTTCATAAGTTTGAAACAACATGTCAACTAAATACAAAATATTTTCTATCTTATTATGTATAAATTTGATACCTTTAGTTGCCTTTCTCTTATTCCACTCAATTATTTCAACATTCCCATTGCCTTTGCTTTTATCCAAAGGTATGAAATCCATAGCATTTACCAAACATAAATCCGCTGTGAAAATCTTATACCCTCTTAAATATATCTCACCAACTTGAACATAAATACGATTTTCCCTAACCCTTGTGTATCCTATTTTTACATTACCCTTTGAGGTTTCAACCATTTTCTGAATACCCTCAATGGTTCTGTCTTCAGATTCAGTTTCCTCAACTTTTACTACACTTTCAACCTGCCTTACAAATCTTGAAAAAACAGGGTCATATTCTTTATCGTGTTCCAAATCAAATACATCATTACAAAACCGTTTGAAATCCTCGTTTGTGCAGATATAGTTATCAAACCCTATATTTAAACCCATTTGAGGGTGTCTTGCTTTTATAAAATAATACTTATTGCTCATGAGACTTACCAACCCCTAACTTCTTCAGCTTTTTTACAATTTTCTTCTGCTGACTACTGTAAAATCGCCTATCTTCTAATAATTCAAAGTTTTCACCGTGTTTGTAAGCAAGGTCGTAAACCTCATAAATACTGTTGCTGCTTGTTTCTCTACCTTTAATACTAAAAGGGTAATTAAAGACAAGTTCTGTACCATCAAATAATTTTAAGGTTTCAACAGCAACAACAGCTATTTTTCCATAGGTTCTATATTTTCTATACATACCACAACCGACGGACACACCATGACCAGCCCCAGGTTCAACAATAGGGTTCTCATATAAGGTTGTGGAAGTATAGCCTTTCAACCCCGAAATATAGTAGATACCTCTATTTACCCTATAAGCCTTATTAAATAACCCTTTTAACTTCTCATGTGTGTATGCTCTCACATCTTCCTCAGTAATTGTGGTTCTCTTGGATTGAAAAGGTTTGTAATAAGCACCCATCTTTTTCTGATACCTTTGAATTGCTTTAATATTACGGATTTCATTGGCTGAGTAGTGCTGATTTGTTTCAATCTCAAGAGAAAAACAATCATAAGAAAAAACAGCTTTAAAATAAACATCTTCTATACTGTCTACAACCCCCAAAACCCCACTTTCCTTATAAGGGAAGGTTTCTGTTATACCCAAACTCTGCAACCATATGTAAACTCTTTGCTCATATTCTGTTAAATACATACACCCTCCTCCTTTGTTAATTTCTGAAACAAATATTGAAATCGCTTAACTGCTTCTGGTTTTAAAACACTTTGTAATGATGCTATTGACCACAAAATAAGTTCTTCTTCCTCTACGTGGTAAGAACCCTTTGGAACAAAAGCAGCATAATTATAAAAAGGTAGGGAAGGCTTAATGATTTCATCCATTTCTTGTTTTGTAGTTGCTGTCATTATGAAATCAATTTTCTTTTCAAATACGGTTTTTACCAAACCCCACAGAAAACCTTGTCTGTTATACTCAAAAATAAAAGGAAGGAGTCTTGAGACAGATTCCTTCCTTAATTTTTTCAATTTTTCTGAACTTAAATTATCAAACTCTATGTCAGTAAATGCTTGAGCAGCTATATTGAAAATTTCTAAAATATTTTTCAACTCTCTATATCTCCTTCCAATATCTTTTTCTTTACCCTTCTTGTAAATTCACAGAAATAGTCGTTTTCAAAAACCTCAACAATCTTTCTAACTGTACTTATACGGCTTTTTGTTGCTAAACCTAAATCAAAATGAGCTGAACCATTCAACCCAACAGAACATAACTCAATAGAATAGAGAACTCTATCATCCTCAACCTTCAGTTCGGATTCAAAATCACCCGAAAACCCTGATATGAAATGGTCTTTTTCAGGACTTTTCTGATAGGGTTGGTCTTTTTCAGCAGAATACTTTAAGAGAGTCAACAACCCACCAGTTTGATTAGCTACCAACAACCCAAGACTTTTCTTCAATTCAGTTATGTTTTTACGAGTAGGTTTACCATATAGAAAAATCATCTTGACATGACTTTTACCTTTTACTTTTCCTTCAACAGACAGATACAAGGTTGAACCATCTGTGTATATCTTTCTTGTAAAACCCTCGTTATCTTGAAATAAAACCTGTTTATCTTTACTCAACTCAAGTACCCATCTTTCTTCATACTGCTTTACCTAAAACCTCGACTTCATATCTCTGCCTGTATCTATAGTAGGTTGCAGTTGAAATTTTCAATATCCTCATAGCTTCACAAACCTTTAAATCCTTATTGAGTACCCTTTTATAGGTTTCAATAAAGGTAGACCAATCACAAGCTACCGGTCTACCATACTTGTCCCACTCACCACGAGCCTTCATTTCTGCTATACCCTCAAGCTGCCTTTTATTTTTCTTCTCCAACTCAGCTTCTGCCAAACAAGCATAAAGTTCAATCACCATATTTTGAATGGTTTCAAGAATTAGCTTATTGAGTGTGTTTGTAGTGTCAATCTCCATGAGGGTAGTAGGTAATTCAAGAATCATAACCCTAACACCCATTGCTTTGAAATCGTTGAGTTCTTTGACAATCTGCTGTTTATCCCTCCCCAGCCTATCCACTTCACTAATAATCAAAAAATCCCCCTCTTGGAGGACATCCTCTTTAAGCACGATATAACGGGGTCTATCAAAGTTCTTACCACTCTGTTTATCTGTGAACACTGGATTTTTTAACATAATTCCACGTTCTTTACAAAATCTATCTATCTCAGACAAACCCCTATCCAACTTTTGCCCCTTACTGGACACTCTATGGTAAGCAAAATAACTCATTCAAATCACAACCTTTCTATTGTTTTGGGTCTTTAGGCAGGTGAGTCCACCAAACTTTATGACCCTTAATCGGTTTATGAGTGTTATGATATAGATAATAGGAAGGTTTGATAGTTTTCTCCCAATATCTTTTGTCCACAATCTTACCCACAACCTGACCTTCACCCTCTATGTAGAGCAGTAATGGTGTATCTGAAGGGGGAAGGGTCTTAGGTTTTCTTAAATCAATTCTTGTCCAGTGCCCCCATTCAAACATAATTTACCCTCAATTTTCTTTCTTGTCTCCCTCAGTTTTAACCTCAATGTAATGAACTACGTCTTTTTCAGCAAACAGAAGGTGTTTTTCACCACACCAATTATCATGTGCCAAACTCAAATAATACTTCAAAGCATCATTCAAATTAGAAAACCAACTAAAATCATAAACGTCCACGGAAAAGTAAGAAGCATAAACCCAATGACCTTCTTTGATTGTTGTATTCAATTGTGCAAGGGATTTCTTTTCACCTACTTTTGTTATAATTTGAATTAGGTTTTCCTCTACCACGAGAACACCAGAGGTCAACATCCCTCTGATTAAGTATTTTCCTAAAAACTTATCCGACCTTACAAACTCTTTCTTTTCTTCTATTGCTTCTTCAGCAAGTTCTTGTTGTTGCCTCTCACAAACTGCTCTTACTAACCCAATTACATTCATCTCACACACCAAGTTCTAATATTAATTTTTCAATTGCCAAACTGTCTGAGTCGTCATCAGCAAGAAGTATAGAATTATAATGCTGTTCAGCTTTTTCTTTGGTGCTGAACCTTTCAAAATGAAGTTCATCTACACAGGTTAGATACGTATAAACCCAATATCCATATTTGATGGGTATTTTGAATTGCTCTCTGTTTTGTGGTGTATCTTTTCCTAACTCTAAAATAATGAAGTCTTCAGAACCCTTGATGACAGATAACCAATGGGAAAAATAAAACTCACAATCTTTACCTGTCTTTGCAGATAAGACCTTTAGCAAATCAACTAAAAGCATAATACCCTGTAGTTGATTGCTATAAGTACTACACCTATAACCATATTCCCACGGCCACTTGCCCCAAGGGTCAGCAAAGACTATTCTCAAAGTGTTTTTTCTACTGCTCTCCTTTAAGATAGCCTTTTTCAAAGATACAGTATGAATTTCCTCAAGCTGACTTGGTTTTTCTTTCCCTACCTTATTGAAAAAATTAGGAATAATAAGATTTGGTTGTACTATCTGTGCATCAAGTCTACTTAATAAAGTGTCAAATAAATCTCGTGCTGCACTCATACCCACTCTTTTTACTGTGAGGTCATCCAACACAATTTCAAACTCATACCCATATTTCTTTTTCAACCCTTTTGTGTAGTACAACTGCTTTTCCTGTTCTATTTCAAAATCAACCATAAAACCAGCTCCTTTCTTTACCTCTCAAAAAGTATACTTTTTGATAATAGGTGAAACCCCTATTAAACATTTATCAAAATTACCTATAAGAGTATTTTTGATATACTCAAAAGAAAATTAGGTAATTTTGATAATTTACGTGACTAATATACCGTAACTTTATAACTATAGTCGAGGCTTTGTACAAAAGAAAAAGAAGATGTTATTGAGACACCTTCTTTTATAGTTTGCATATTCAGTTATAAAGTTTTTTCAATTATATCTTGCTTTTTCTCTTGTGCATTTATCACTAATACTTTTCTACTCATATTAAATCTTCTTCATCTCAAAAGACCCTACACCATCTCTACAAGCAATAAAATACTTATAGATAATAGTATTAAAGACATTTCTATTATTCACAACTACATAACCATACTTTATCAAACCTTCTATTAGGTCTGCTTGGTCATTTAGATTACGACAATAAATAAGACTTTCAACTTCATGCTTTGAATTACACAAACCCACATTATAATTAAAAGGTGTTTCTTTTTCTAAAGTTTCATCGTCTATGATTACAGCATCTGACTCATAAAAGTTTTCAGCTTCCTCTAATGTACCCTCTCGCTCGTAAAACTCGCATAGATACGGTATATTAAGTTTACGTGGTTGGTTTAATTCCATTGCTCTTTCAAAATCATCCACAGAAACCCCCATAGAATCATTAGACCACTTCAAAAGCAGACTGTGTGTGGTTTCTTTATATGAATTTTCATCTTTTACAAACACAAGAAAACCTTCAGAATAACCTAAATGTTCTCTAATAAACTCATTCAAATTAAAGTAGGTATTAAATCCATATATCTTTATATCCAAATCATTTGTGAGTCCTGTTATATTATTAGAAACCACTATATACCTCAATAAAAAGAAATTAAAACCCTCAATATTTTCGTTTTGTACACTCTTACCTGAATTCTCAAAACTCAAAATACCATTCTCATGCTTTACTCTCTTTTTCAAATGATTAAGAAATTCAACTTGTTCTGATAAAGATGGTCCAGGTGTAGTGTATCTTTCTTCCTTAATATATTTGCTTCTTAACCTCATTAAACTTGGTGTAAATACCTCTAATAATTTCCCTATTTTAATTTGTTCAGTCTTATTACTTACTCTTTTTATATTTAAGGATGGTTCCTTTGTGTCTGTATCTCTACCTATTACATCTCTGATAGGGCAATACTCACACATTTCATTATCATTGATTTCTTCACCACCCATCACACTCTCAAAATAGGTACAATCCATCCAACAGTTTCTATTGACATCAATATAGTTGTTTTCATAAGCACTTTTAGGAGGGTCTATCCAAACCCTCTCACCATCTATATCTATCCAAAACTTGCTATTTTTAGGTAGTGGTAACACTAACCCACCCTGAAATTCATTTACAGTACCATTTACTTTCTCATACCCATACTTGTAAGGTAATTCTATAAAATTACCATCGGATTGTTTTTTAAAGATTACATAGGCCGAATCCACAAAGAGAAAAAGGTGGTTGAAAATAGGTTTAAAGTCTTTCATCACTTTTATATCTCTAATACACTCTCTATTAATATGTAGTCTTGTTATACTACCCTTCATGAAATACACAGGAGCAAAACACATCACAGCAATGTAATTATCTTCTATATCACTTAGGTCTGATACTAAATCACTACCCTTATGTCTATTAACCCAATCCTCCTGCACTACTACATTATCACTAATCAAAGTAGCAGCTACATTTAACACAGACTCTTTAGTCCAACTTTTCATTTTCATATTAATTCCATCCTCTCATATTTAAAAAGTATATCGTGACATGTTGTTCGGTGCCAATATGTCATATTTTCTTTTAACAACCTGTGACCACTTTTCTACCTCTTATATTTCTTCAGAACAAGGTTTCAAGGGTGAAAACCAGTAAAATATATTCTATTGTTAGAAAAAGCTGTTTTTAACAACCTGTAAAAATCACCTCTGGAGTTGATTTCAGTGTTGTTGTTTACATTAAAGACAAACCATATATTATGTAAAATATCTTAGGGTTTGTCTTTTTATGTTCTCTATAAATTGTCTTTATCCTTGTAAAACCTATTCATTAAATTTTAATGTAACCTCCACTATAATTCGTCTGTCTAAGGCATTAGGCCAAGAGATATTATTAAAACCGTCTTTAGGTTCTTCTCTATCTTCTGTATCAATATAAAGGTAATAACTATACCAACGATTAGATAAAATCACTCTGTCATAAGTTGAATAATGTAAGATTTCTTTAACTGCATGGTCTAAGGCTCTATCAAAAGATTTGAAAAAGTAATATTGTTTTGTAGCTACACCACTATCAATACCTTGCTCATCATCCTCAATATAACCTAATTCAAATTCATATAGGTTTGGTATCTCTAAGAAAAAACTTTTAATGGTCTGTCTATCCTTACAATAATCATCAATACTACCCTCATAGTATGTTGCTTCGGGTTTAGGTACAAGCATACTTTTCTCTAAATCATGATACCAATTACCTTCAAATATTTTATACTCCCCTAAACTATAAGGTATTTCTATATACCCATCATCTTTGTCATAGTAAAAAAGACGATATTGTTTATATGTAAAATCCTCAACATCATAAATTTCTAAAAAATAATTTTCAATTGCTTTTACATCTTCAAAAAATTCTACCTTAGCAATTTCTTTCTCTTTTGTTTCTATGCTTTCAAACACCCTAACTAACATAAATAGTCCTGCTTTGCTTAAATGAGTCTCATACTGGTCTAAATATGTGAGACCCTCTATATTACGATTAAACTGTTTAGAAAAGGGATTGGTTAATATAGATTTCACCCATTCTGCTTGCTTAATAGGATTATTACTTATTAGTTTAGACAATATATAATACAATTCCGTTTTATCTACTAGTGCTGTTGTTTTCATAAAATCAACTTCCTTCCTACTTTCTTTACATTACTACTTGAACATAAAAACAATAGAAGAAGTTTTATTAAACATGTAAAAGTTTTATAAAACCTGTAGAACAATTTATAAAAGATGTCAAAGTTTTATTAAACATGAACACTATTTCATAAAAGATGTTTGAGATTTATAAAATGTGCTAGACTTTTATAAAGACAGCCTTAATTTTATAAATATGTCTCAAGTCTAAACCCCTTTCTGTATCCTTTTAACTTATACTTCTCTTTTTATGTCTTAAATCAATATAAAAATAGAAGGAATGGATTTAGCCCTTCCTTCTATCTTCTTTAATCCTTATTAGTTAGCATCATTGATATCGTCAATACCGCCTTCAACACCATCTTCTACTGTACCTGTTTTCCACTCAGGAAGTACATTGTTACTTGTACCAGTTATAGCTTGCCAAGTTTCATTTACTTGTCCTGCAATACCATTCCAAGCATTCTCCAATACACCATTTCCGCCTAAAAACAATGCCCATAAAATAAGGCAAATAAGTAATACTGCTATTACTAAAAATACTTTTGTTATCATTTTCATTTCTATTTCAACCTCTCTATATAATATTCTTTTATCCTTAACCAAAACCTGCTATCTCGTAAGTACCCATAAGACTGTAAAGAAATTTGCATTTAAACTATCCAAAGCACGAGGGAGAGTAGGATTATATAGCATAAATAATAGATTCATAGCTTCATGGGTAGAATTGGCTGCACATACTAAATTATATTTACCCCCTAAGGTCAGAAAGATTTTCCAAAGGTCTACTACCTCTAGGACCAGGTCTTGTCCAACCCATAATGTCTGTAGCTCCTGCAATATGGGAGTTATCTTAAACCCAATGTACGGATGATTAGGTTGCAATATTTTACTTAACTGTCTTACACCCTTACGAGTAAAAGGGTAGGGGAGGATGTCCTCTGTAATAACCCCTTTACTATGATGTCTAAAAACAACCTGATTCTCTTGCTGCTCTATGTAAGTACAATCACCCACAAGGATTTGTTTCTCTTGCTCTGTTAGAGAGTAATGTTGATTTAATCTCAGGCCTATTCTGTAACTCTGTAAAACTTCTTTACTGAAGGGTAAAAGCTTATCAAACCGATTAAATCCTGTTTTTGCGCGGGATGTACCTGATTTCGCTTTTATTTCTTTATCCTCTATTAAATCCAAATCGGAATATTGCTCTAATATTTCTTTCGTAGCAATACCACATATATAAACAATATGTCTAACGGTGTCATAAACACAAATGATTTCAGAACCCTTAATATCTTCCTTTACCTTTAGCACCCTACCCACACTTGCTGTCTTACAACCCAAATTAAAACCCTGTTCTAAAAAATCCGGTACATTAAAATCATACGACATACCTACTTTTATATCTAATGCAAAGCTAGTTATTAAACCCCACTCTTTAAGTATCTTAGTAACTGCATACTCACCAGCCAATCCGGTGAACCACCTTGCACCAATGCCTTTTGAATCAACAGAATAGGAATAATCAATTTCATCCTTGCCCTCTAATTTTGTGGCATTTAAAGATATTAATGTCATGTCCTCACGAGATAACGGGACTTCTATGTATCTCTCTTTATTGCTGTTAAAATAATCAAACCAACTACTCAAAAGTATCAACCCCTCAAAAACTTACATAATAATCACTTCCTCTCAAACTATTTTTTATCCTTTAACTACTTAAGCTCTTCCTGAATTTCTTCACCAATTTCTATTAAATCATCAACTTTGATTTTACCCTCTAACAACTGTATCAAATACGGTCTATATAAATCGGATTTTTTAGATTTACCTTCTAACAGAAACAATATATAAGCCATCTTTTTAGTATCCATAGCCTTTAAATAATTCTTCAAAATACTTAAACTAAAGTTTCTAAGTATTGTCAACTCTGTCTTACACTCTTCTAAATAATACGTGGTGTACTTAGCTTCTGGTAAATGTTCTAATAAATCTGAAATCACAAACTTTTCAATACCCAACCTGCCTGTGCCTTGATAAAAGGCTGCACGAGCTTCTTCTATATACCCGTCTTTAATTAAAGATACGGTATTTTCACCTATCTTATCTCTCAGTTGTTTCGATGCCCAACGAATGGTGTTGTAAGCAGTATCCTTAGAAATATCATACTGCTTACAAAGTAAATCATAGTCTTCACCACTTTCTAAGAAGAATTGTACCTTTTCCTTCGATTTATCTTTCTTTAACCAATCAAAAGAATCAACATACTCTATCACTTCTTCTAATAAATCTTTTGCTATTTGCAGTTCTTTACCTCGGTCGGAATCTTCAGCTACTTTGTCCTGCTCATATGTAATAGTCTTATATAATTTAGCAATTTGCTTGAAGATAGTTAACATAGCTTGCACCTCCTTTCTATTACTTTCAGTTTATTCAGTAGCTGTATTAGCAACTTCCACAGTTATACGAACACCGGCTGTACCTATATGCTCATTCGTTTTCGTATCCAAAGCTAAAAAGTGTGCGACACAAGAATATGTACCAGCAGGTAAATTTGCGGAAAGTTTTGCATATGGTAAAACTTGTCCTATTTCAATTATCCCAGACTTATATATCAAATCTTGTGGATTACCCTCTGCATCAATTGTATAGATTTCCACCAGTTGATTATAAACATTTGTCTCGTTGTTGATTATGTTAAAATACCCTTCTGCTAACCCATTTTCTAATTTTACGGTCTTTGCCATACTTGTTCTTAGATGACTATACATAAAATCTCGTTGTTCTTCAGGAGTCTTTTCCAATTCATCAATACTAACGGTGTCCTCTTTGTCGGCCTCTATAATGTTCTTTACTCTTTCAGGTAATTCAAGTTTACCCATATTAGAGCATTGAACCAATACTAGAGCCAAAATAAGCACTATACCTATGATACCTAACCATCTACGAATTTTTTTATTCCTCTCTTCTTTTTTCTTCTCTCTTTCTTTGTCTTCACTTAATTTTCTATCCCTATCTCTTAACTCTGCTGATTTTGATGCTGCTAAAGCCTCAATTTCTTTTTGAGTTGAATTATTGTTTATATTAGGCTCTATATTTACCTTACTCATAATTCGATAACCCCCTTCTTCTTAATTATTTGTGAAATAAGATACTACATAATCTTTTGCCGATTCCCAAATACCCTGAGCATGTATTGCTATTTCTTCTGGTATAGGTATTCTATAACCTGCTAACCAAGCTAAACCTATTACTACAACAGGAATTACTATTAGGCTTGTTTTAATCCATCTCTTTATTTTCTTGACTCTCTTTTCTTTTTTCCACTCCAATTCTCGTTCCAACTGCATTTGTCTTTCTTTCTCCAAAATGTCTAAAGCCTTGGTATCTCTTTCACTTTCAACAGTATCTGAAATATTAATTTCTAAACTACCCTCAGGAACTGTATCA
This sequence comes from Sinanaerobacter sp. ZZT-01, assembly GCF_035621135.1. NCBI lineage: Bacteria > Bacillati > Bacillota > Clostridia > Peptostreptococcales > Anaerovoracaceae > Sinanaerobacter > Sinanaerobacter sp. ZZT-01. The sequence continues at coordinate 2,472,401 of NZ_CP141728.1, read as the reverse complement.
GGAATCTCATTTAACTTTTGCTTTTGAAGTGTTGTTTCTTCCAATAACTTTTTTAATTGTTTAGCTGTCGAGACAGCTTCTTCCTTTGCAGATTCAACTTCTTCTTTAGCAACATCTATCTCCTTTAACTTTTTTTTAGCTTCTTCCGTTCTATCGTTTTCATCCTCTATATCCACTTCCATTAAAAAATCCCCTAAACCTAAATCATATCCTTTCATACCCTTCTAACCCCCTCTAATCCACACCTTCAAGGAATGGAATATTTATATCTCCCTTAAACAATGGGTCTATTTCTATTTCTTCTGTTGATGTTTTGATTTCAACTTTCTCAGGCCTTCTGTATACGGTGCATACCTTTGGAAGATAGTCCTTAGTGGCTGGGAAGTAATTGTCTAAAATCATTACTGCTATGTACCAACCTACAAATACTTCAAGGAAGAAGTATCCTGCTATGTCATTAAAGGCTGCTAAGAATAACCCCATTAACAAAGTGAATCTCATCAACCACAATGCATATTTATCTGTTAAAAATTCTTTTACTAATTTCATTGTTGTTCAACTCCTTCTACTCTGTGTTTACTCGACTTTTTCAGTTGTTACTTTTAAACCATTTGTTCTATCCAATTTACCGCTGAAACTGAGAACAATATCTCCAACCTTTTCTGAAACTGCATTTTGCTTAGAAATCAATTTAATATTGTTAGGTTTTACAGCACCATTAACTGTACTAAAACCATAAGACAAAGATAGTTCGTCTCTTACACTTGCGCCACGAGTATCAGCAGAAAAATCTTCCAAAATTTTAAGGTCTTTTATTATATTACCCTCTTTATCATACTCTGGTGTATACTTCAATTGAGTTAAACTTATCTCAGCTAAAGTACTAAAACCTCTTAATGTATCTTTATCTACTTTAAATTCAAGGTCAAAAGATTCTGAAATAGGTATTTCTATTGTTTTTGTACTCAACGGTGCTATAAGATAACCAACAAGAGAATCTTCTTTTTTTACCACAAGTTCCTGAAACTCTGTGTTTGTATTATCTACTGTAACAAATACGGTATCACCCTCTAATGTACATCCATATCTAAATGCATGTGTATATTCCACATCACCCGTAGATACTTCCACTTTTATATCTTCACTATCTTCTTTCGGTAATTCAGTAGAACAACCACTTAAAATCACTAAACCCACTATCAATAACCCTACTATTGGTATAAACTTTTTCATTATGAACATCTCCTTTTCTTTCTCCATCTATTTAAATCTGATTATTTTATTTGTCTTTCGTAACTCTTAGTAATCCCACACCTGATAACAACATTGCTACACAAACTGGTAGAACAAAATAACCACCATACGATACTGTCCCAGATATCACGAAATTACCAAACACTAACACTATTGCACCTGTACCTAATATAGTAACCAACACAATCATAAGGTTTTTAACCATTTTTAAAACATTACCTTTATTAAATATATCCTTCTTATACTTAAACCCTGCTATTAAAGTGCTTATTACCGTTATACTCAATATAACTACTGCTAATATACATAATTTGAATGTGGTAGGACCCATACCCTCAACAAATATATTGAAAAATAACCCACTCGAAGCTAATACACCTATACTTGCTGCTATTGCAAAAACACTTAATAATACAATCAAACTTCCTATAACTACTTGTATTACCGTTAAAATCTTTTTCATTATGAACAGCTCCCTTTCATTTCTATTTATTTAACGTAAATTAGCTTTTTCTCTTGCTTCACTAACCCAAGAAACTACAGTCCCTACTATAAATGCAATAGTAAAACTGGCAAAAATAACACCTATTTCCATACCCTTTATGCTTTGTAAAACAAAATCCATAAACCTTAACTCTACTGATAAACCTACTACAACTAACATAACTATCACACATACACCTATAAAACCTAACATTGTCATTATTGTATTTTTCATTTTGAACACTCCATTTCTTTTTCCATTATTGAATTACATATTTTATTTGTTTTTCTTTTCAGCTTCTTCAAACCACTCGTTAAGTATTAAATTCAATATTCCTGAACGGGTTATACCCATTCGTTTAGAATAATCATTTAACTTTTGTTTTTTTACTTTACTAACCTTAAACCCTATAAATTCTGTATTCTGCATATCTTCCATATTCTCAATGTCTTTTATATTTTTCATAACTTTTACCTCACTTTCTCTTTGGCTTATACTTAATATAAACCGAACTGCCCAAAATTTTTAACACATGTTATTGATTTTACTTTTATGTATAAAAGTAAAATTATTAGTATTAAAAGTAAAACTTTTATGTCCATTTTGTTTATAAAACTGTGTACCTTTTCAAGGATGAAAAACAAAAGAACTCCTATATTTCAAGGAGTTCTTTAAGTAAGAAAATATTTTTAAAAAAGTTTTTCTTTTTATCTTTTTTCATCTTTTTTTCTAAAATTATCATGACATCAAAAGTAGGGGGTGGGTTCTTAAGAACCCACCCCCTACGAGAGAAGTAATAATGAATTGTTGAGTAGGGAAGAAGTATAATACCATTAAAGTTATAAGTCAGCTCGTTCTATCCATGCTGCCATGTCTTTATCATCTACTACATAATAGACCCCACCATCTTGCTTTGGATACTCTTCGACTTCTACTGTGTCCGGCATGGCTGCCTCTATTTTATTTACCCTTTTCTGTGTTAGTTTTCCTACGTTGTCTTTGATATACCCATCTATCCATGAATATCCTCTGTTACCAGTCACGTCAAGAATCAAGGTAAGACGTGAGGGTTTATAGTTATTACCCCAACCACAATTTCTAGGGGAATGGGTATACCCATTCTTATAGGTGGTTTTGGTGCCTTGCTTAACTCCCTGAGTTAAGTAGAAATCACCCGTTTCATGCTTTAAGCCTAAACACTTTGCTTTCATAGTAAAAACTCCTTTCATCTATTGATACCTCATATACTCAGTATAGATGAAAGGAGAAATTATCTCGTGGAATCAGTTTTTGAAATTTTCTTAACCCTTTATATCATTAGAAAGACTACGAAGGAACTCACGATTAACCTCATAGATAAACTCAAGGATGGTGGAGAAGTCATAAAATAAATACAGCTTCACAAGCAGATTATACAATGCTTTTTCTATATCTGCTTTTAAGAAGTACATATCTAAATTATTTTTCTCCCTGAAATACCCTCTACTTATTTTCTCTCTTACAAACATATACTGACTGTCTTTATCAAAAGGCTCTATTGCACCACTGGTTTCTATCTTGCCAAGATACTCCTGCACTATAGTTGAGGATTGTTTACCTTTATACTTGACTTTACTCATAAATATCTCACGATAATATGTTTTCAAATCCTGAGGGCAATTTGAAAAACATTGTCTACCGCCATATTGCCCCATTACATCAATAAATCTACGAGTTATACCCAACTTAATATTATAATCATACGAGTGTTGACCTTCTGTTATTGTCTCTTGAAGATTACCCAACTCTTCCTCGGATATAAGCTCTTTTCTGACCCTATATTTATCTTCTACTAAGCTAAACAAGGTTGGGTTCTCGTCTACCTCTTTCCTTAAAACGTCATAGATACCCAAAACCTCTCTATAATACACGTCATTAGTTCTGTAAAAAGAAAAATATCTGGTTGCTTTCTCAGCATCCAATCTATGAAAACCCTCTTTACGTTTTCTCTCTAACTGAAAATCAATTTTATCAGATAGGGAATTAAGAGTGTTTAATAGATTACTCATTATTTTGGGTCTGTCTATATCCTCATTCCATATGACATGATGAATTAAAAACTGTAATACCCAATCTGCTGTATAGTCTATATAATCAGTTATATAAGACATACACTCAAAATCTATACCTAATATCTTAAACTTCTGGATTTCATCAAAGAGCAAGTAAATTATACGTTCATTTAAACTGTTCAGGTTTTCTAAAACTTCAGCAGAAGATAACCCTGAATATCTGATTAGATTTCTATTCTCCCACTTACATTCAATAAGATTATAAGGTTCAAAACCCTCAATAGATTTCATAAACTCTTGAGTAACCCAATTCTTATCCTCGTCCTTTAGAATGAAATCATAATAATCTCTATCTACGTCTGTTTTACCCATGTTAGCTACAATTTGTCTTTCAGTAGACTTTTCTAAGATATAATGAAGAAGATTTATTTGCTCTTCCATACCCAAATAATCAAATGGTAGGTCTTTATAAATACTTTTCTTATCTGTTAACTTTCCTATTAAAGGTTTTACACGATTTTCTTGATGCTTTCTTTCATCACCCTTTAGAGTAGGATAATGCTTATCTAAATACCCTTTTATCAATTCCTTGTACAATGGGGTCACCTCACTCTACGATATTATACTATATGTTGACTTCAAACCCAATGAAAAAGTAAAAGTGAAATAAAAAATGTCGCCCAAAAGACGACATTTAAACTATATTTTCACAACCTTACAAAAGAACAACATTTCCTCATTTTTATAAAGCCATTTCTTTTTCTCAATTGCCTCTGATTTGGTTTCAAACCATCTGACTTCCATGCATTCTTCAAAGTCAATTACGGTTAATAAATAATACCCTTTGGGAAAGGCACAGGACTTTAATCTCTGAATTTTACTTTCTTCTGTTTCTATACCCTTATTCGTTAGACCACATGTTATTAAAGGTATTGGGTCTGTGGATATTATGAGGTTTGTGACAAGTCTTAAAACTATATCCCAATATCGTTTGAAACTTTCTCCTGATTTTACCCTTTCCATTGTTTCAGGATAAGCAAAAGGCAGTTCAAAGGCTACCCACCAACCACTATACTTCTTCATTACTTTATATAAAACGTCATATGCTGTTAAGTTTGGTTCTGTAATACCCATTAGATTCACCACCTTCAGTGACATATCTTAACGTAACTTATATAAGATAGTCAACATCAAACCCTTATACACAAGATAATCAATACCCTTCTAATCACTATACATCACTCTCATCTATCTTATACAACTTATCAATCTACTCATTCAAATACAGAGTAAGGGGAGGACGCCTGGGCGTCCTCCCCTTACGAGAAATATAATAAAATGAAAGGGTTGAATCAGGTTTTAGATTGAAAAGGTAAGTATTTACCAAATTTCTTCTCTATCAATTCCTTTGTAATATCCTCATAATGCCAAAAATACACTAAATCTATTTTGTGCTGCTTACACAAGGCTGCCTTTCTCTTATCATTCTCTTGTCTTTGCAAAAAACCTTCCTCACCACCCCAAAGGTCTACGGGTTTTTCATGTTGAATACCTTGATACTCTATACCCAAATTGAACTCAGGCAAGAATATATCCAACTCAAGACCACCTAATATTTGAGGTCTGTAATTTCTATATACGGTTATACCCTTAAACATCTCTGTAATCAGATTACCCAATAAAGACTCATTTACCCATCTTCTTAATTTAAAAGATTGTTTAACCTCATCCACAACGATTTTCTTTACAGTTAAATATCTTTTCCACAAGACATTTTGAATGAGTTCTACACTATCTCCTATTGGGTAGGTTTTAATCAAATCATAAGAAGTGGTTATACCCTTTTCTCTCAAATATTTACTCTGTTCTCTACGATATAGTATTATATCTCTTACTTCCTCAGGTAGATTAAAGATAAAATCAAGGTCTTCTGAAATAGCTTTTGTTTCATTAGGTGTGGGGGCATTGAATAAAACAATATCTCTTAGGATTTCTTCTTTTGTAGGTCTTAAGATATTTAATAAATCCTCAGATACTCTATCTTCTAAGAAATACACACCATAGAAATCAGGAAGATGATTACCTATACCCTTTGTGTAGAAACTTGTATTTATATAATGCCCATACTTCTGCTCCAGCTTAGTTGTGTAAATGTAATCCGTATGATTTGTAGTAGGGGTCACTCGATTACACAAATGACAAAGATTGTCCTTGAAACTCAATAGGTTTACCCAATCTAAACCATACGAAATATTAGAACCCTTAATAACCCTATCTAAACAGGAGGGGAGCTGCAGATGCTTTTCTAAAAGCAACCAATCCCTATCATTTAAACACAAGTCATATTGATAATATCTCATAAATAATTCTATACGGTTTATTAAAGATTGTTTCTGACAACTACACAAGTAAGGTTGGGAACCTTTATCCTCTGAAAAGGCAAAATAATTTATGCCTGGATGAACATATTTATATGGTAAATTCTCATCTATAATCATAACTACACCTCATTTGACCCTTATTATATCATATAAGAGAAGGACAAACCTTTAATAATTTAACCTTTGATACCTTGTATTACCCTTATTAAAGCACTTAACCCTGTGTAATCTGATTGACCTACTCTACGATTCCAACCTTTCAATTTATACACGTGAGGTGTGGCTGCTGGCAGTCACACCTCACGTAAAACGAATAAGAAATATAAAGGATGGAAAAGTCGATTTTAACTAAATACCCTTATTATGTTGTAATATCAATGAGAATTACAATTAGAAAAAGAAGATTATGAGTTTACCCTTATAACAAGGGTATAAGGAAGTATAGGTGAAATATTTTAAGAATATTTCTATCTTGTTTGTATTTGATTATTGAACCATCATTTCTAAAACCTTATATATAAAAAATGTTAAAATATTTGAGCAGGTCTTACCCTTACAATATCTCTCTTTTCAGAATAGCCCTAAATACTTAACTTTTCCATATACTTAAACAATCTTACTCTTTTAAAACTCAATTAATCAATCCTTCTTTTAAACCATCTCATTCTTTTCATACTATTTTACGAGTAGGGTGGTGAATACGGAGTATTCACCACCCTACGAAACAAAAGGATTTAATTAGATTAGGTGTGTGAAGTACCAAAAAATTTACACTATTTGATATAGGATGAATCAAGTAATCTTACCTTGTGTGTGATTTTGGTTTAGAAAAACCTTACCTTATATATTGCTCTAGATTTCAACAATATTTTTCATGCCTGTTCAGACCAATACGGATTTGACATCATGATTTTATAATTGTGTTGTAAATACAAGACTTCTCTTAATTTCTGTCTTAAAATCAATCTATTTTATCTGAATTATCTTTGATTTACCCATTTACTCTACTCAACCTGATTGACTTACTCTACGGTTGAAGGGAGGGTGCAGGATGCACCCTCCCTTCACTATTGGAAGTATATATGAAAAGAGAAGTAAGTTTGTATGTTCCTTAGAACAAAATGGAAAGGAGACTGTTGAATACAACCAACAATATAATATATTAGCTGAATTGCTCTTTTACCCAATAACTACAATTTGACTTCTTTTTTAATAACATCATTAAACAACTAAATAGTAAGGCTAAGATTAATCTAAATCATTTGTTTGTTTTTATCTTATTGTTGTAATCTTGTTATTGCAATTTTGCTGTTGTATTCTTTGTAAATGAATTATTTATATTTACCTCTCTATTAATATACTGTACCTATGCATCAATTTCTGTAGGTTTTTTATAACACTGTCTATTTATTAAGTTCAACTGCAGAAAAATACTGAATTTAGAAGTAAAAAAAATAATGGGTGTAGAAACACCCATTATTTTTCTTATTTATAAAAATCTACTGTTATTACAATACTACCAGGAACAACATTAATCAAGTCAGCATCTAAGCCAGGAATCTTTGCTGAGTATTCTATTGGTAAAACAGAACCATTAGCAATGATAGGGAAAGGAGAACTACCACTTCTTGTGAAACTATAATCCTCAAATTCTTCAACCCCTGCTGTGTTTGCATCAATATCAAATATAGAAGAAATTGTGTCTGTTGCTGTATTATTTGCTAAAATAGTTCCGTCTGTAGCCATTTCTAAACCATTAATTTTAAAACCTATATTTTTGCTATTTACTTTCATGTTAGCATAATCAGCATCAAAGGCAGTGGCAGTCCAACCATTTAAATTGATTTTAGCACTTACAACTTCTACTTGTCCTAAAACACAATTATTTATAATTTTTGCTAAACCTTTTGAAGTTGAACTCATACTGTCAGGTGTGGTTATCGAACCATCTGCATAGGCATTAACACGTAAAGCAATAGGTATTGTTACATCAAAGTTAGTTGCTTCAGCATTTAATACTATAACTGAAGAAGCACTACCAGCTGCTATACTACCCGAAGAGCCATCCACAGAATATTCATTATAAGCTTCTCCATTGTATGTCCCTGCTGTTGTATCTAAATTTTCTGTATCTGCTAGATTTTCTTGAGTCAATTCCATTGCTGATACACTCGTCATACCTAAACTAAACATCATCATCAATGCTAAAACACTACTTATTATTTTCTTGTTAATTTTCATTCTTAACACTCTCCTTAAAAATTTTATTTTTACACTTTATCAAAATCAACTGTGAATACTACCGCTGCAATACTACCTCTAAAGGCTTTATCCTGTGCAGGTAGTTTTATATCAATAACTATCTCTTTTGATTCTTTATTTCTTATTACTTCTTTTAAACTATCATTCAAAGGTACAACACCGCTTGTAGGCACTGGCTGGGAATTAATACTTATACCAAAAGTGTTTGCATTTGCTTTACTATTCTTGAAATCAGTATTGTAGTCAGCAATTGCAAATCCATAAGCAGGAGTTATTTGAATTCCTACGATTATAGAACCACCCATAGCACAATTGTTAATCATAAAGTAATCCGAACCCATAAGTATTTCACCTGTGCTTAACATATTAACATCAAACAGAATAGGTACTACAACTTCAAAATTGCTTGCTTCTGCATTTAAAATAATTGGAGTGGTATATTCTGAGGTTGTATCTCCATTTATCACTTCTTCCTCATTTTCAGGTGTAATTACAACACCGTCTTCCTGCCATTCGTCTATTACAGGAATATCTTGTAATTTATCGTCCCCACCCTCAACAGCTTCTGAAGTCTTATAATAAAAATCTTCGTAAACTGTTGCTGAAGGTCTGGAAGCTTTAAATTGAACGGTTTCCCATGCCTTAATGATTGCTCGACCAGGTAAGAGCAATCGTCCATTTTCTATTAGAACTGTTGCATCTAACCCTATCTCTTCATTGGTGTACTCATTACCATTGACCCACATAGAAGTGGAATTAGGTTTTATAACAATTTCAACCTTTTTACCGTTTTCTTCTTTTCTTATAACTGCATAATGATTATCTTGATTCCAAATAACTGTTGCTCCCAAATCTTGAAATATGAACCTTAATGGGGATAGAATTTCTCCATTTTGAATACGAGGTTTCACGTCAGGAAATATTACTTCTTGCTCATCCACAAAGTTCCAAATACCCGTTTTATCTTCTGTCTCACTCTCACCTGTAGGGGTTGTACCTTGATAAGACACAGGAAGTCCTGTTTGCCCACTTAAGACACTGCCTAATGACTCATGTTGACCCCAAAATAAAGGGGAAGCTGCACCAAATGACAAGCCTGAGAAAGCACCACTACCTATACCCGATACAGAACCAAAACTAATACCACCTATACCATAAGCATAAGAAGCACTATACCAAGGCTGAGAACCGGCTGTGTAAGAAGGTATCTCTCCTTCACCTTCAAAAGTAAGGATTTTTGTATTAGGGTCATAGGTCCATGTTATACCATTATCTAAAGTTCCTGATAAGACTGGTTCGTCTAAGTAAATTGTTTGAGTATCGGTTGCACCTTTCTGAACTATGGAAAGAAAGTTACTATTGGCGCTATACAAATAAAATGTTGGACTTGCTTGTATATAGTCATAAGTTCCAGTACCCACTGACTGATTAACCTTAGATAAATTAGTAACTACTTTTAGCTTTTTACAATTCGCAAAAATATTATTACTACTAGTACCATTGCTAATCGTAGTTATCGTTGCAGGTAAAACTATACTTTCAAACCCACTTCCTTTAAATGCACCGCCGTCTATTTCTAGCAAACCCTCATTTAACTCTATATTTGCATTACTGCTCTCAAAAGCATTTGCACCTATACTACGAACTGATGAAGGTAATTTAATTGTACTTACAGCAGATAAACCGCAAAAAGCATAATTACCTATGGATGTTAATTTACTACCCGTCTCAAATTCTAAAATTGCAACCGCTTTCTGATACTGAAAAGCATTTTTGCCTATCGTCTGGACAGCAGCAGGTACTGTAATAGAAGTTAATTTAGGGTTTCTTGTGTTACCCATAGAAAAACAAGAATCACCTATACGTGTCAATGTTGAAGGTAACACTATTTCTTCAACATTTTCAAAGTATAACAATGACCCCATAGAGTAGGTTTGAGCAAATAAATTATTACCTAACTCTGTTATTCCTTCCTCAACAACTATTTTTGTGACTTGATAAGATATGTTTCCCCAGGGTGTTTGAGCGGCATTTCCTGTACCACTTATATATGTTTGTGTATAATCCTTAGTTGCTCCTGAACCACTTATTTTTCTTATCGTTAATGTTTTAGTTACATCATCAAAAATACCTATTGAAGAACCATCCCCATTTGGAGATATGTCGTATTCTGTTGTAGCTGCAAAAACATTAACAGATAAACAAAACATTAAAATCAATGAACCAAATAATATTTGCATCGTTTTTCTCATACCATACATTCATCTCCTTTCTCCATATTTTTATAAGTTTTTTTCACTTACGATTTAATATATTTCTTTCTGCAGTTCTTTTTCTTCTTTTAGTTGTTCATATTTTTATACATGTTATTTTTTTGTTGATATGTGTCCACAAAATAAAGTCAGCATTTTAAAAATGCTGACTTTACAACTTAATTTATTCGTGTGGTATCTGTAACAGAAACATTACCCACTAGGTAATCTGTGTTTATTTTCCCAAATAGAGTTCCGGTTCGACTGCTGTGCTCAAAGAAAACTTTTTGACTTCCTTTCAAACCTGAATTAATTGAACTTAAATCCAAACTGTTGAAAGTATAGTTTATATAGGTATGTCCTTTACCCAACACACTAAAGAAATCATTCTTATTTATTGGAGATTCCAAACCTTTTACGGATAAAGAAATTTTGTCTGAGTAAGCAATACTTGGAACCTCATAGTTCGTAATATACTCCTTTACCACTAGTACAGTAGTATCCTCACTATACCAACCTTTACCTATACCAAGATTATTTGATGCCAAACCATCAACATTTTGTTTTGCCTGATTTGCTAAGGTTATAAACTTATCCTCGGTTAATTGTGCGCCGGTTTGATGCTCAAACCCCTTTAAAACTGTGTCTTGTTTAGAACCTACTAGCTTCATACCCACTAAAGCTTCGTAAAGGTTAGCATCCTTTGTTTTTAAAGCTTCAACACTTACAACTGAATAGGAGTTGTTTTCTTTGTCCTGTACTCTCACACCTATAACTACTCCACCACGAACTATTAATTCATGAGTAAAGGTTGTTACAGATTGACCACCATATGTCTTAGTGTTTAAAGATACGGACTGAGTTTTGTTTGCTCCTGTATAAAGGCTTGCAGACTGTATTTCTAATCTTTCTGTGGAAGTACCCTTGAAACCACTCCATGCTGATACAAATTTATTGTGTATAGCTAAAGGATTATAAGAATCAGCTCCCCAAGCAGTTTTTACATTTACACCATTCTTATTTGTGTTTAAATCTAGGGCATAAGTCTTTACAGTTAAAATACCTTTGTCTGTACTATCTTCACTTCTTTTTACACTAAAGGTGGTATTTACAGGAGAACCTTTATAAGCAACTTGCTTATTAGCTTCACCTAATTTTCTTGCTGCTGTTGTTGCTCTGCTATCTGTTGCATAGTTAGAAATAATGCTATTTTCATCTACAAAAAGTTTAAACTGCATAGTGTGGTAAATTACAGGGTTAATTTCTCTTGCTTGTTCTCCAATTACCCATTTAATTGAGGAATCACCTTTATCATTATCAAATAACATTGCTATTTCTGGATATACCTTTAAAGTGTCGTTTATTTGATATGCAATCGTGGTTTTACCATTCTCAGTTGTTACATTAGGTGCAGCAACTAATTTGTCAGAAGATTTTGCTATATATCTATCAAATGTAGAATCTATCTTGTAATCTGCTGTCAAATAAGTAATTCTTGAATCCTTAGGACTTCTGGATTCTGGTAAGGTATAGCATGCACAAACGTCATGACTGTAATCTTTGTGATGGCAAGTATAATGATAATACACACCATAATTGTGATTAAAGGTCTGAATATTTTCTATACCATAACTCAACAAATCTGACTTTTGAACTGTTGCTTGCCCATCATAAGTAGAAGGTAAATTTGCTGTCTCAATATTATGTAAGTTTAAACCCATTTTAGTTCCACTGTCAGTTATCCAACTTGCTGCCTTTAGACCAAAAGTGTTTGTACCTTTAATAAGATTCAAAGAACCTGTCACATCCACAGTAGCAGAAGGATTATTATGTGTAACATTATATGAACCCTGTGTTAAAGCCTTACTATGAAGATAATTATTATAGTTGTCATTAGCAGGATTATAATTCTTATCTGTATATTGATTATTTGGATTTATAGTTTTGTAACTATAAGAACCTGCAGGACTTAAAGTAGAAGTAGCATGACCAGCATCAGTTTTTAGGTTTAGCCCCATATATGCCTGACTTAACCAACCTAAGTTTGCTGTGTACTTACTTAATCTCCATTGTTCCACTCTTAATTTTTCATCTGTTACTGGTGTCGATACAGTAAGGTCTTTTCTCCAATTAACGTACAAGTTTTCATCATCATCTAAACTTATAGGTTCTAAAGTAGTACCTTGCTTTAAAGGATTTGTAGGCATTTGCTCTAATAAAGGCAATTCTTTTGAAGAACCCCATTTAATCAATTCAGCACCCTCAACAATAGGGATTTCTACTTTACTGTCATTGGATTCAGCAACAGGTAAACTCTCTATTGTAACCTCTGTAGTTGCATAAACACCATTTTTATATACGTCCACAAATGTTTTTATTTTTCTCTCAGGAATCACAATATAACGAAGGTATAATGTTGTTTTATCTGCTGTACCTTCTATTGTTACATTATCTCCAACAGAAGCTTTATGATTTTGAACCTCAAAACTATCTATTAAATCTGCACTTTTTCTATTTTCTATTTCAAAAGCATCTTCCCCTATAAACTCTGTTGGTCTTTCATCTAAAGGATATAGGTAAATAGCATCTAAGTCATCCAAATATATTGCTTTTTTTATAATCTCTTCGGATGAAGCTACGTTTGTAATCCCTGCTGTTTTGGTAGTTTTCAGAGTTGAAGCATTAGTTTTATTTAAAGGATTTTCGTAACCTGATAGTTGTATTAGTTGTGCAAAAATACTATTTATCTTAAACATCAAAGTGGATTTTTCCTGCATATCTGTTGTAGCATTATACTCTGATAAAAGCCTTGTAAACTCATCCTTCAAATCCTTAAGTTGAGTATACTCATTGGAATTTTTCATTTCTGTTAAATCTTCAATATGCTTCAACAAACCTGTGCGAATGCTTAAATTATAACTCCAAATATCTTCTGCATTTGCATTTATTTGTTCCTGTGTTGTTTTGGGTAAATCTTTCGTCCAATCTAAACTTTGTACCTGTTCAGAAAGGTTTTTAGGACTTGTCAAAACATCGTTTAAATAGGCGGTACCCTCAGGTATTTCTTTTACATTCTCAACCTTTACAGCACCTTTCTCATCCAGTTCTGCATCTGTTGTTTCTGTTTTAATTTGTTGCAGAATAGGGGAACCGTCTGCATTAAAGCCTACTCTCTTTAAGTAAGAAGCTACGACCTGAGCCCCACCACCCTCAACATAAATATCAAGAGAAACAGGGAAGATAAATCTCATACCCACGGCACCAGCATTTCTAAATGTATAATCTCCAATTCTTACTTTTCCAGAATCAACACTTTTACCAGCTACCGTCAAAGTATGCCCTGCTTTCATATGACCATCGGGGCTTGTTATAAAAGAAGGATGTATACGACCGGCTGGCATACCCTCTAAACTATAAGGGTCTTTTTGATTTACCCAACCTACAGCATAACCAGCATTAAAACCCCCACCAAATATAGAATAAACCTGATATCCAAAACCATTAGCTACAAAAGGAACCCATTTGTTTAAAGCTATTCTATAATTTTGCTTATAACTTAATTCGTCTTCTGTGTAGTAGTTTAATTTAGGTTTCATAGAAACCTTTATAACATACTGTCCATTCTCTTTTACAACTTTTGCTGTAGCATCTGTTGTTAATAAAGAACCATCTTGGTTTGTTATCATTTCCTCAGTTTCAGTTATAGTATTATACCTTGTTTCTATTTCGTACAAAGACGAGAGCTTGATTGAACTATCACCAGAACCTATATTTACATAGACATTTTTTCCTTCTGCAATAGCTTTTTCTAAATCACTACCTTTAGCAACATTATACGTAAAATCTTGTTTTTCTAAGGTCAAGGCTGTATGTAAATCAGCCACTCCACCTGATGTTTTTTTCCAGTCACTGTCCTTTATTCTAACAGAATTATTGCCCCAATATCCACCCGAATAGTGCCATAATTCTATAGCCCAGTCACTTTGAACTCCATTGGATACTCTTGTAAGACCAGTTGATTTAATTTGGGATTGTGTCTTTTCAGCATATATCTTAACATTACTCAAGTTATTATCTGCTGCATATACAGGAGGAACAACCCCAAGAAACATTGAAAAAAGCATTGCTGTTGTCAAAACCCCTGATATGATTTTATCTTTAAAATTACCCATTTGATTACCTCCTTTATAAAATAAAAAGTTCAGGAAAATAGATAGACTCTAATAAGGTACGATTGTTAACCTTATTAATTTGTCTTTTCTTTTCCTGAACTTTGGTTTTCGTTTCTTTAACTTTTTATATTACCATTTAAAAATATTGCCTGTATCAAACTTCTCCCAAGATGCATCAGAAGTTGAAACACTTGATTGTCTTAAAACTTGACCCTTTGCATCTGTTGAAAGTTTATGAGAAACCATAGACTGTCTTTCATTATTTATTACTGATACAGATAAAGTGGTTACGTTTATATCATTAATAGTCTTATCTTCATACTCACTGAAAACATTAACAACCTGTTTTCCTACCTTACCCTCTGTATCTTGAGTATAGGTTGAAAACACATACTCACCATCTTTAGTGTAAGCCCCTACTCCCCAATTCCATTTAAAACCCTCAGGTAAGGTGGGAAGGTCTATACTAACATACAACTTACCACCCTCTCTGTAAAACCTAGCTGATTGTAATGCTTGTAAATCATACTCTGTTGAAGGGTTTGTTCTCATACGACCTGCATAAGCACCCTCTGTGATAACCAACTCATTATCTACTACAATTGCTCCTGGTATCTCTACCTTAGACATATCCCTACGACCCTCAGGCTTCACAGTTCTTAATATGATTGTAGATGCTTCAGCTCTTGTTAACTTAGAATTAGGATTAAATTTACCCTCAGTATTACCTACTACAATACCTTTTGCATATTGCTGAAGTATATAATACTCATTCGATGTACCTTGAATTACAGAATAATCCTTTATTAGATTTTCAATATTTGTGGTATCTAAAGAACTTTCACCCAAAATCTGTTGTACTGCTCTTTCTGTAAATTTTGCAGCATCACCACGAGTGATAGGTTGTGTAAAATCTGTAATTTCACCATTCTTTAAGATATTTGATTCATAGGCTGCCTTTACTGTACCTGTATACCACGTATCACCCGGAGAGGCTGTATAATCACCATCAGGCTCTGTAGTTTTAATTAAAATCGTTAAGTATTCTGCATAGCTTATATTCTTCTTTGGTCCAAATGTTCCATCAGTATAACCATTAATTGCACCCATACCAACTAGCTCTGTTACTGTTTTATAAAACCAATCTGTTGTTAATACATCAGGGAATGATTTTGTAGCCTGTGCATTTTGAACCTCAATGGACGTTCCAAACAAACCATCTCTTGCTAAATCTATTGCTATCTGAACTTTTGCTGTTTCAGACGATTTAACATCTTTTATTACAGTCTCTGCTCTAGTTAAAAGGCTCTCAATTTCTGTTGTACCCTCATTTGCAACCTTTTGTAGGCTATCCACACAGACAGCTAAACTCTGTAAGGACTCATCTGTTACCATTCCTTCGGACTTTAGAAATTCTATTGCTTCTATGGTATTTCTTAAAGCTGTAACAGCTTCACTAACCGACATATAATTTTCACTGTATATAACCCCTGTGTTTACATTTGTGTTAGTAATCTCGGCTGCATAAGCATTTACCGATAAACTACCCACAGCTACAGACATTACCAAAGCACTCAATAGGACCTTGCTCACCACACCCTTAAACTCTGTTTTACATTTAGATTTTCTACCATGTGTAAATTCCACACATATTTCATTACTTGCTCTCATATTTAAACCCTCCATTTCTCTTTTTAAAACTTATAATTCCAACAGTACACAACCCGACTAAAATAGCTGACATAGCAAATACTTTTATACGTAACTCTGTGGTATTTAATTCTAAAACATTTCCATATAAACAATCTAACAATGGTTTTACAATATTAATACCACCTACAATTTTACCCTTATAATCTGATTCTTTTACGGTCCAAGGGTCAGGTGCTCCTAAATTATCACCTTTTGTCATTATTATTTTTTCCCCATCTATATACGAAACCTGATAAACACGATGCATGATATTTCTTTCAATATTTACGTTATTATAGCAAATAATGTCACCTTTTTCTATATCATCAAAACTTATATCTGTATTTGTGAAAACTAGCGAATTTGTCATTAAAACAGGCTCCATAGAACCAGATACAATTACATTTGTTTTAAGTGGGGAAAGATTATATATAACCCCTACTAATATTACAAAAATTATTATCAGACTGAACACTGTCTTTTTCATATTGAACGACCCCTTTTTCCATATTTATTTTACTTGCCCATACTATCTTTTATAGCTTGTTTAACTACATCCGATATACTACAGTCATTATCACTTGCTATCTCTTTAACTAAACTGTGTATATAGTCGGATACCCTAACCATTATCTTCCTGCATTTCAAACGTCGTTTGTTTAGTTCACTTTTAACAATTTTTTTATCTTTATCTTTGATTAGAGCACCCAAAGCCATTACACAAAATTCAGAAATTGTTTGATTTCTTTCTTCTAGGTAAATTATAAGCTCTATATATTCATCTACATTCAGATTGGCTGATACGGTTTTCTTTTTACCTTTTTTCTTCATTATAACCCCCTCCTTTACTTAATATATTTTAAACTGAAGGGGTTATAAGGCTACATGTATTTCTTACTGATATGTGTCCACAAATTTTTTTGTTTATATGTGTATTCAGATTTTTATAAAAAAGGTTTGATAATCTTTTACAACCACCAAACCTTTTAACCGTTATCCTTTATTTACCTAGCCTTTTACAAGTATCTATTCCTGGTAGGAAAGATAAGGTGCTGCCATTATCCCACTGCATTAAGACATTACCTGCATCGTCCACACCTGTAACTGTTCCATGTGTACCTGCAGGCACAGCATAGGAATCTTCCATATGTATCAACTCCAACCTGTCTCCAGGCTTGTATATCTTTTTTATAGACTCTAATCTTGTAAAACCCACTGTATCAGCTCCTTTTGTTTTCTGAGATGATACCGTAACATCAAAGAACCCTCAAGACCCCAATATTTCTTCTACTGCCTTTTTATAGCTTAAACTACTACAGAAGTTCCAGAAAAAGTCTTTTAGATTCAAGTTATCTATCAGAATTCTTAGTTTGCTTTGAGCTGCTTTATCCCCTTTACAGGACAATACAAACAATCTCCAAAGGTCAAAACCATGCTCAAAAAAGACATGTTCTCTTATATCTAAGAATGTTTCTACAAAATAAGATAAGTCTACCTTTAACATAATTTCTTTTTCAAAGTCATAAGAATCTACAAGGTTTGTATCTGTGATATAGTCTGATTCACCATTATCCTCCAATGTTATTTCTTTGCTCTTTGCTTTGTCAGCTTCTTGATTCCTTACTTTTGCATTGTGAAACCCTTCTAAGGTTATATCTGAATCAGAATCTTTTCTATCTCCCACCATTATGTTTAAGTAAGCATCTGTTAAGGATTCAGAATTATATTGGTTTAAGTCCTGAATTAACTTTACTACTTGTTTTACCTTATCTGCTGAGTTGATTGTATTTAATGAAAATGTAAACATTTTGAACCCTCTTCTCCCAATATATTTTATTACGATACCTTTAATATTTCTTCTACGGTTTGCTCTTTCAAAACCTGACCCCAATAATCTAACATGTTTTCTCTCTTTATCTTGACATCAATTTTATTTAAATTAAATGACTGCTCTATATGTTGCCAAAAGTCTGCAAGATTATAGGAACTGACTATTTGCTTTGTAATTGGGTCTTTAGAGCAAGCACGAAGTTTATTGTCTTTTCTTGTTGTAATTTCAAGATTACTCAAAGTGTTTCTATTACCCGTCATATCAACATGGTCACAAGTGGTAAGACCATCTTTTGATAACATGTGCTTTACTGTATTTATACCAAATTGAGCCAACAGTAAAATCATATGAGCAGGGAATTGAACCATCGGTTCTTCGTCACTTACCCTTGGTTTCAAGCAAATCTGATAATACTCTTTTTTACTGTCTTTAAGGGTGTGGCATTGAGACCATATAGAAGTAGATAATTTTTGGTCCTTCATTAAGCTAATAACTTGACCGTCTTCCAATACTACGGAATAAACCACTTTACCTTGTTCTGTTGTCCTTTTAAAACCTTTAATACCCGAATCACCTATCTTATCTCTTACTGCTCTGTTAGATGCTGTTGAAATACGACCCTTATTTAAATCTATAAATAAGATTGTTCTGTCATAGTAAGCAAACGTCCAACCCTCAATCTCCTTTACTGTATAGAAACTCTTATACAAGGTTGCAGTTTCTTCAAAACGTCTTGCTGCACCTTGCTCCACTAATAAGGAAGCATCAAACACTGCTTCAAGTAGGTGATAAATAAACAACTCATGAGCTGTTAGGTACCACTCTGGATAGAACATTTTGACTTTATCTGTAGTATCTAAGGTAAAAGCCTTTTGCAATGCTTTTCTTTCCTCAGAAGAATCTGTTACCTTACCTGTCTGTGCTGGTGTATACCCTTGTTGTGTTAACCTTTCAGCATACTTTATATAATCTACTGCTGCTTTAACAAACTCTGGATTTGCTTGCTTTGCTTCCTCAACAGTTGTAAAATCCGAATTTTCTAATATATTTTGAAGCACAGTACCTTTTTTAAAATCTTTCCTAATATTCTTTAAATAACCCTCGGTACTCATTCTTTCTGTCAATCTCATAGCTTGAACACTCCTTAAAATTTTCTCTTTTTCCAACTTTTAGTGTCCATTAACTACTTCTCGTCCAAAACTATATTAATAAGATTGCATTTTAATCAATATTTTGCTTTGCTATACTAATTACTTTCTCTAAATTATCTAAAACTTTATTTATTAGGACTATCTGCTTTCTTGTGTTGTTTGCTAATTGTTTTTTAGTTTCTAACTCTACTTCATTGTCATTCAATAGGTCTGTTATGCTTTCGACAACAAAAGTAATATTAGCATTTATTTTTTCTCTTTCCTCTACACTCATTCTTCTCTTACCCTCGGTTTTTACTTTCATATAAGTCACTTTCATACCCAAATTATTTAACTTATCTTTGTTATACATATAAAAAACCTTCTTTCTATTTTAAAATTTCTTTGTTCTTATACTTAATATAGAATCACATGTCCCAATTTTGCCGAATGTCTCCGAACTTAACCGAATGTGTCCAAACTTTTTTATTACATGTGTAAATGAAAATAAGTCATCCTTTTAGGATGACTTATTTTCTATATCTTTATCTGATAAACACACGAGTTTTGTCTTTCCAACAACTTTTCCAAAGTAATACCCAAATAATCAGCAATCTCGTGATACTCGGAATGTGATAGACCCTCTTTGAAATAAGCTGTTTTCGCAATCACAACCCCTGCTGGCTTTTTACCCTTCTGGCTGTACTTACCCTTTGGATTGTATCTACCTTCAATTATGTCATATAATTTATACTTTAAGAAATTATTAAAAACTTTGCCCAATATGACACCATCAAAATAAGTTCCTGGGGTTGCATCTTTTACAGTAAATTTTTTACGACTCATTTTACCCTCTATATCTGTCAGAGTAATAAGACCCTCTGTTTTAGACGGTTTTCTTATCAACTCCACGATTATACGAGAGTACTCAACCCTTTCATTTCTGACAGTCTTTATAGGGAAACTACCACCTATACAAGAGATATACGACTTACTAGTGTTTGTCACCACTTTTGCATTTGCTAAACCACACTGCAAACCTAAGTTTATAGTTTCTTGAACTGACAAATCTTTCACTTTACCCTCTATAAAAACTTTGTACCCACGACTGTTTTTAAGGTCATCCTCAAGTTTATATAAAACTACGGGAATACCATTATATCTTTTTAAATCACCACGAGTACCTTTTATGGTGTTGTTTGCAATTTTTACATTTTCTATATTTGTACCTTTATTTAAAAGGTCAAAAAGACTTTTTTCAGATACCATTTTTGTTTCCATATTCACTGTATTTAACAATAAGTACATACGATTTTCTATATCTACTACATATAACACTTTTCTCACCTCCAAATTTATTCAGGGGAAAAGGATAGGTCCCTTCTCTTTATTTTGTTATCTCATAACGATTAGCATTTATAATTTCACCGGCACCACAGGCTTTAGCTTCTTGATTCACTTTATTAAGTACATAATAAATCATATCCATACCCACACCACTTACTGTTAAGGTCATGCTTTCATTTAGTTTCACACCATCTACTCTGGATAAGAATCTCCCTATGTACCCTGTTATATCATCACCTTTTACAGTATAAAACTTTATATATCTTTTTGTTTTGTCTGAAGATACTTTTAAAACATCAACAAAAACAGTAGAGTTATCATTTAAATATGCAATTAAGTATTTGCAATACTCTACGGTATCAGGAACTTCTACAATCTTATCACCCTTTAAAACAGCATTAGATACTTGATTTTTCTCAATGATTGTTTTTAAATCTTGGGTATTTATGAATTTGTTATTTACTGTACCTATTTCATTAACACAGTAGATATTCTTTCTCCCCATCTTTTCCATACCTGTTATTCTAAATTTATACATATTAAAACCCTCTTTCTTTATCTATATACGTTGAAGATTTCCTTCTTTTTATAATCGTTTTCATCTAAACAAAGAATAGATGCTAAATCCTCTTTTGTTTCAATTGGTTCTGGTATACTCATAGCATCCATAAAATTATATCTCCATAAATCAACAGAGTTGCCTTTTAGTGCTTCTGATACGTGAGTATATGGTGTACCTTTGTTCATTGAACTTCTTGCAAATAAATAAACTGTTTCTGTTTTTTTAACATCATCAACTTGTGCTAAACCCATATCATACAAAGTATTGTAAAACTCCATTAGACTAATTCTTTTTTCATTTATTGCTTCTCTTATAGTTAATAACACATTCCCTTGCTTATCAACTTTTGACTTTTCGTTGTTTGAATGTTTTGCTTGACTTGAATCTATTAAATAAATCAAAATACCCAGTAATGGTTGTGACCTACTGGGTGCTAAGTATCTCATAACAGAGTTATAAGCAGACTTTTCCCCAGCAACACTTAATACTTTATCTTCAAATGTTTTAAAAGAATCACCAATGACTAAAAACCCATAGTTTTTATTACCCTCCATAATTTTAATCTTTTTTGAATTTTCGGATTTTATTGACGTCACTTTATACTTACTTGCTGAGGATAAAACCCAACTCTCTCCTTGTTTAACCATAGAGTTAGCAATATTCAACACTTGTTTACCTACTTCTGTTTCATTCTCGTTTAACACGTCAGTTATACCTATTACTTTTTTACCTTCTGAGTTTTCCAGACCTATTATATATTTCATAATATATATACCTCCATATTTATATAATTTCTTATCTCATATTTCTTAAAATTGTTAACATACCCTCTATGTAGCAGTACATTTCACCTATGTTTTTAAACTGCAATACTGTTAGAAAGGACCCTTGCAAACCACTATTGGTTTGTGGGTTTAGAGTAAGGTGGGTAGGTGCTTTGAAACCATCTACAACCCTTCCTGATAAAATAAACCCTTCTGCTGTATTACAACTCATAATGCTATAATACAAATTATGATTTTCCAATTCACTTAAAAGTTTTTCTATGTTGCCACGAGTTATACGAACCATAAATCTCTACCCCCTTACCCTAATAATCTTCTTATTTCATTTTTCTTAAAACAGTTACCATACCATCTAAGAAACTGCAAATCTCAGCACTACTTCTAAAACCTCTACTAACTGCTCCATTTAAAGCATAAACACCTGAACCGTACTGTAATTGTAAATTGACACCATAACCCTTGATTTCATTAACCAATGCTTCTGCATCTTTATAACTTAAACGACCCATATTAAACTACCTCCTCATATTTTGCCAAAGCTGAAAATGCTTTGAACACTACTAATTTATCTTCATCTGTAATACCATTCATCTCTAACTCAGTGTACATTTCCTTTGTTGTGTACCCTCTATTCCAAGCCACTTCTGCAAGTAGCTTTAGCTTTTCTTCTCTAACTTTCATATAATCTTCAATAACTTCACGTAATCTTAATTCTTTTTCCATTTGAGACACATCCTTTCTTTGTCTTATAATTTAATATAGAAGTAAGTCCCTCAAATTTTTAAACACTGTTTCAAAAACTTTCTTACATGTCTGTTTTCAAAACAGAAAAAAGGTAGTTAGTGTTGTTATTTCAACACTAACTACCTTTTGAAAACTTTTTATTGAATTGTTTTGTTTGATTAATTCTTTAGTGGTTTGAAATATTTGGCCAAATCAATAGGCCAAACAATTTTCTCATCAACAAACTTGATTTCCATGATTGTTTCACAAGCAATGACAGCCAGTTTTAAATCAGGATTTATCTTATACTGTTCTAAGATAAACTCACCGGCTTCAGATATAGTTAAGAAGAAAGTAGGTTTACCCTCTATATCTGTGTGGTTATTTACATTTTCCTCAAATTGTACCACTTGTAAGACCCTATTGATACAAAAATTTACTACTTTGAAATCTGTAGGTTGGATATTTAAATCTTTTATCCTACCTCGTTTAACTCTTTCCGCAAAGTCTTGTAAAATATAATCACCAAACCGTAAGTTGTTTTCTTGGTCAATTACTTTTCTATCTTTTACTACACCTTTGTGAATATACCCTGATTCAGATATACTAACCTCACCATTATGTTTAGTACTATGTAGGTCTATTAGATAGGTGATTCTGTACCCTTTAAAATACACAGAAAATTCCTCTAAATCATCCTCTTGGGTGTATAAATTTATAAGGTAACTCAATACACCTGTTTGATTAAGTTCTTCACAAAACACAAAATTATGATTTTTACTACCCTTATATAAAGTGTGTATCACAAAAGGATAATCCTCTAAACTAAATTTACTAATATCTTCTTCAACATCTTTAAAAGGTTCAAGATTACCTGTGTAAATAACTAAATCATAACCTGATGCCCCCATACGAAGATTACTCTCAAGACTTCTAAATCCTATTTCATTCTCCAACTTCTCTACAACATCCTTTAAGTACATAAATAAACCTCCCTATTGTATGTGTCGATTATACACGACCCTATTTAGTATGACAATTCAAATCTTAGGCTTTTGAAAAAATAATATCCTCCTTTTCTTTATTTGATAGAACATGCATAGAACAAAACTTCTAAATATTATATTTTCCCTTCTACTTACGTTTTTTCTATTTAAAACGTCTTTACTTCTTAAAACTTGAATGCTATTATAAGAACAGCAAAAAACCTGCAACCCAACAACCTACAAGGTTCCATACGTTTAAGTAGTGAAAAGGAGATACTATTATGGCTAAAGGTGTTCGCAGAAGCACAGAAGAAATCGTTGCTGACCTCGATGCTAAAATTGCAAAGCACGAAGAGAATATTGCTTCTCTAAAGGCTAAAAAGGAAGCTGCTCTTAATCCTAAAGCAAGAGTCAGCAAAAATGCTGCAATTAAGGCTGCACTGGACGAGGTGAAGGGTAGCCTAACACCGGAAGAAATTGCCGAAGCTCTCAAGGCTGCCGCTGAAAAGAAAGCAAAAGAATAAGGTCATATAATATAAAATAGGTGAAGGAAAATTCCTTCACCTATTTTATATTATATACTTTTAAACTCTTTTATGCACTGGTCTTTTGATTGTTCTTCCATTCTGCATATGCTTCTAAATCTTTACGAGCATGCTTTATTGCCCATGTAATAACAGCTACATCATCTGCCTGTCCTATAACTGGAATAAAATCTGGTATTACGTCTACTGGGGAAACAAAATAAATTACAGCAGCAGTAATGCCAATAATTGTGCCAAGAGGAACCTCTTTGTACTTACCTTGCATATAATCTACCACCATGCTAAACATTAGAGAAACTTCCCTTAAAATAGGAACCCCTTGTATAGATTCAGATTTTTCCATAGCCTTACTAAAAACTGCTACAGTTTGTCCTTTGCTTTTTAAAACATCTTTGGCTTTTAAAGTACTCTTTTCACCACGTTGCTTTCGCATCTTTTTATTTTGTACACCATCCATTAAAACTACAACTTTGTAATTTACTTTTTGCTTATTTATTAGATTATTATAAGCCGTTTTTATACCATGCCCTTTAATAGACCCTGTATATACTTGCCCCATCATGTCTACTACGTAATAATCAAACAGTCTGTTACTTGCTGTGTTATTGTCATTTTTTGTATCCCACTTCTGAACAGAACAATCTTCCGGTATTACTGCATACTCTCTACCTATATTTTTAACATAATTACAAGCTTTTTTTACTGCATTATTAGGTACAGTTTCATTCACAATAGCATGCACATTAAACCCATTTCTCAATCGACACTCTACTATATACTTCATATTAGAACACTTCCTTTCTCCATATTTTTTATAAACAATTTAAATTATGTAAAACACTAAAAATATCCACCAAACTTGAAACCTGTGGGATTGGTCTTTCTTTTCCTGAGAATGTCTTTTTAACTCCTATACCCCCATGCTTATAGATATCTGTAATATTCGCATGGTAGTCATCTACCAAAATAGACCGCTCTGGGTTTGGGATTAAATTTGATTTAGATTGTCCCACAGGCAGCAACAAGATATTTTTATCTTCTACAAAAGGTAGGTGATAATTTATCCAAGATAGTTTTTCAGGTCTACAGTATGGACTGTCTATACAAGAAGATAAGATTTTTACATTAAACCCTATACCTTGTAAGTTATACAGAACTGAAGGAGCCTCAGGGAAACATAACAATTCTCTATAAAAACCCTTTTGATACATTACCCTACAGCTTGACTCTACATCTCCAAAAGGAGAAAATAAACAAAGTGTATTGTCCATATCAAAATAAATATCAACATCATTAGGTTTTAAGCTTAAATTCTTAAAGTTTTCTATATTGTTATTTATTAGTTCATTATCATACTCTCTCAAATACATCACCTTCTTTTACTTAATATAGATTTAAGTGTCCAATTTTTAAATTATCATGTTGATTATTTTCACACATGTTTGTCCAAGTCTTACTATGAATAGCCTTATTATCAAATATAGGGGGAGGCATTAATGCCTCCCCCTATATTTGTGATATAAAGATTTAAAAGAGTAATAAGATTCCTTTTTATGACCAAGTAACTTCAAACCCTTCTTTTGTTCTGCTTAGTTCAAAATGTTGTCTTTTCTCAGACAGCATGACTACCATATTATCTGTCAAATAGACTTCACGAGATTCAGATGACTTCTCTATATTGACCCCTTGATTGAAACTACGGAGATTAATTATTTGTATCTCCAAAAGGTCTCTGCTGCAGAAATAAAATACCTTGTCCAACCCTTGTACGGTGAGCTGATACAGATTTGTTAAAATAGTAAAGCCCTCATCCAAATCGTTGTATTCCTTCAGCTTTATCCGCTTACCATCAGGACCCCTCATATCAAACATTACAGGTTGAGTCTCAAAGAAAACTCTGAAATCCATTATAATGTCATAATGGATTTCATACGAATCCTTTAGCAGCTCAAGAAACGTTTTATCTTGAAAGGAAGTAAAAGTAAACAACTCAAACTCTTTTACGATTTCAAGGGAATCATTGTTTTCGTACTCTCTAAACAAGATGAAAGGTTGACACTCAAATTTTGCATCCCTTACCCCAAACCACATTCGCTTATTGGACTTTAGATGTATGTAGTTGTAGTAGTTAGAGGATATTTCCGCATGGTTCAATCTATCTTCTATCCACTTTTTAGAATTAGATATGCCTTTGCTTTTTGCTACTACCCTTAAAATTTGCTCTAGTGATAAAAGCACATTTACACCTCCTTATAATAAAAAATTGGCTTACAGGTCACTAAAGCATAACGTAACTTCTTTTAAAACACAATACTTGGTTATATATATAATTGTACCGCTTATAGTTATAACTACTGTAGTTGGATATATCTTCTTTTTACAAGATACCACTCTAAATGCATTTATTTTAAAATTAAAGGTAATAACTAAGAGCATGAGGTGTGAGTATGGAAAAAGAATTTGAATTAGAATATAAACAAATAGGGTTGAAAATAGCCTATTATAGGAAGTTTAAAGGTTTGACACAAGAAAATTTGGCCGAGAAGCTTGGTGTGGCGACCAGTTATGTGGGGCAAATAGAAGCACCAAATATGTACAAACCAATATCACTGACTACTCTGCTAAGAATAGCACAGTGCTTAGATATAGAACCTTACAAGCTACTAGAATTTTAAAGAGCCTATCATTTTGATAGGCTCTTTTTTATACGTGTATTTTCCACAAGATTGAGATGACATCAATCTTGTGTTTTTTTCTCTTCTGCTATATACTATTATAACCATGGTAGTTATAAATTACCAATATTTTATAAATGGAGAAGTGAAGAATGAATAGAAAAAATGAAAAAAATATTTCAAGAATTTTAGTAGTCAGTTTGGCTCTATCTTTGTCTATACCCTCTTATGCTGCTGCAAGCAATGTAACAATCTCTATAGACCAAGAAGGAACCTCCATACAAGAAAAACAAGATAACCTTCAAGAAAATCCTCTCATACCCAAACTCAATATAAAGTTGTTTGATGCTATGACTTCATATTACGAACTTATAGAAAAATACAATTTAGCAAATACAGAATCAGATAAAAAAGCTGTTTTGGATGAGTTAACTGTAATAGTCACTGCAGTACATGAAGTTATACCCAACTTAACCTTTAATGAATATGAAAATATTCTAAACGGTAAAAACCCTGAGGGCGCAACACTAGCAGACCTTTTAGATTTCTTTGGTGAGGAAAGTACACAATTATTTTATACTAAAGGTAATAGTCGCTTTGTGAATGGTGAGCTAGACGAACCTGAATTGAAATTAGATGCTGATAAGGTATACGAATACAATACTAAACTACTATATATAAAAACCATCTATACTAATGCATCTAAAGAAGAAAAAGAAGACATTCAAGACACCCTAACTTTATTTAAATCTACTCTTACTGGTTATGAAAACACTGAAACTGTTCTTGCTACTCTCGATAGTATTCTCTCTGGTGTTGAAACAGAAACACCAAAAGAAGAACAAACTTCGGTAACATCCTTTAATGACGTCCCTTCCTCCCATTGGGCATACAAAGACATTATGACAATGGTAAGCAAGGGAGCAATAGCAGGTACAACAGCACCGGTTAATGGTGTAGGAACGTATAACCCTAATGGAAGTGTAACGTTGGGTCAGTTCCTTGCAATCTCTACACGTTTAGTAGCGTCAGATAAGATACAAGCGGGTAATTATGCTCATTGGGCTACACCAAATTATAATGCAGCCATTGAGAGTAATTTAATTAGAAGTTCAGATTTTGAAAGTACACCAGCATCTTTAAATGCTAATATCAGCCGTGAGGATATGGCTTATATTTTGGTGAATATAGCAAAGGCAAATGGTGAAACCTTAAATATCACTTCTGGTATTCAGAATAAGATAAAGGATTTCAATTCCATTTCTCCTGAAAGACAGAATGTGGTTTTACAAGCCTATTCCAATGGCTTGCTTGCAGGTGACAATTATGGCAAGTTTAATCCTCATGACACAGCAACCAGAGCTCAAATCGCAGCAGTGTTTTGTAGGGTAATGAACTATGTATCACGTCCTTCTGTTTCCGTAGATACCCCTTCAACAGACCCATCCACTCCTGTAGTTACAGGTTATGTAATAACAGAAGCAGGTGAAACTCAGGGTATGTTAAGGTCAGCTTATTCCCGTCAGTATGACCTACAAGCCTTACAGGGTATAAGAGTAGGTTCAGACAGCAAGGGTGTTTATGTAACCTTCACAGCTCCTCAGTTACCAACAGAGATTTCAAAAGACTTTACTTTCCAATTTGTATCTGATGTTTACAAGTCCAATGGTGATTATTTTGCAAATAATATTGAAGTAAACCTAAAATCAGGTGAAACTAAGACAGTTTACTTTGTTGCAGATGGTGAGGCCGTATCAAAATCTCAAATAGCAAATATGTATGTGTCAGTAAAAATAATGAATAGTGACAATAAGTTTATGATGAGCCATCGTGCAGACACAGATTCAAAATCAAAGGTATTAGAATCTTGGTATGACGGTTCAAAAGAATCCGTAAACTTTGATAGTTCAGCAATATTTAGTGGTATAGGTAAGTAAAATAAGCTTAGAATAAAAATAAAAGTCCAGATGGCTTGCCTATTTGGACTTTACATAAAAAAAAATACCCACACAAGAAACATACAAATAAAGGAGAGAAACAATATGAAAAAACTATTTTCCAGCCTGCTTGCAGTAGTAATGGTACTTTCGCTAACAACCATTCCTGCATTTGCAGCAAGTGTATCCGATTTTACAGATAGTGATTATCTGACAATGAGTGCTGAAGATTATGGTGCAATGCGTAGCATGTCTCAAAACAAGAATGGAACTTATTATAAGTCTGGTGATACAACTATCAATGCTCAAGGTGTAAAGTGGCAGGATACAGCAAAGGTTATTTATGGTGAGTCAAATGCGTTTGGTGGTATCAGGGGTCTAAAAGGTGATGGCATTTGGAACTTTAGTGCAAATCCTGATACCAGTGTAACCTCTATTAAGTTCCCTACAAGTGTAGTTATTTTGGGTGTTCAGACTTTGGATGGTAGAGATGCAGTAACTTCTATCAATTTCAGTGAACTGACTAACCTTAAATATATTGGTATCAGTGCATTTAACAGAACGAAGATTACGACAGCAGACCTTTCTTCTACAAAGGTCGTTAACATTGATGACGGTGCATTTATGGCAGGTACTCAGGCAACTCTGACTACTTTCACAGCACCTTCCACCCTAAAGCGTATTGGTGAGGATGTATTTGCAAATCAGACCAGAGTAACCCTAAATCTGAATGAGGGTCTTGAAATCATTGGTGCTGGTGCTTTAAAGGATGCTCCAGGAACCACAATTCCTTCCACAGTAAAGGAAATGGGTAAGAATGCCCTTAATGCTTCTAAGACTTATAAGGTTACAAAGGGTAGTTATGCAGAGCAGTATTGTAAGGATAATAGTATCAAGTATGTCTACACAGATAATACTTCCCCTACTACTCCTACTACGCCTACTACTCCAACAACCCCAACCAATTTCCCTGCAATGAATTATACCAAACAGATTGGTCCAGTAACATTCTCTAACTATGTTTCTCATAAGGACATTACCCCTCTGGATGAAAATGGTAAGACAATCAATGTAACTTGGGTAAAAATCAGCAAAGACGGTTGTATGAGAGCAGATAAAGATGGTACAGAGTTCATGTATCATTATTCTGAACTTTGGAATACAACAAATGAATTGGATACAGGTAGAACAGATAACACATATGCTTCAGGTCATTGGACTTTGACAAGAGATAATATCACTCCTTATGCAACCACAAAAACGAATGGTACTTGGAGTAAGGGTCTAACTTGGCAGTTTGGGTATGATGCAGAATACAATAATAATAGTTTTGATATTACAGTAGAGCAAGGTGGTCAGAAGTATTATTATGCAGTAACTGTAGTAACAGATAAGCCAACTGGCACATCTACTACTCCAACAACTCCTACAACCCCTGCAACAACAGCAACAGCCAATCCAACCAATTCAAAGGTAACAGTAAATGGCAAACAAGTGTCTTTTGACGCTTATAATATCAACAATAACAATTATTTCAAGTTGAGAGATATTGCCCAGATTATCAGGGGTACAGATAAGCAGTTCAATGTAACTTGGGATGGTTCAAAGAATGCGATTAACCTTTTGAGTGGTACAGCATACGAGACCACAGGTGGAGAGCTTACCCCTGGGGACGGTTTATCTAAGAACTCCACCCTTAGCACCTCTACAGTTTATAAAGACGGTGTAGAAGTATCCCTTACTGCTTACAATATCAATGGAAACAATTACTTCAAACTAAGGGATTTAGGACAGACCTTTAATTTTAGTGTTACATGGAATGCTAAAAACAGCACGGTTGTTATAGACACCACTCAGCCTTATACAGACTAATACGTACCTATAATGAAAGAACCTGCTAATTTAGCAGGTTCTTTCATTATGTTTGGGAGTAGTACCCCTTAATCTTATATCTCTGTGAACGAATTGACTAACATCCCTGCTTGATAACGTGGGAATACCAACTGACAATTAAAAGCTAACTGATTTAAAACATTTACAAACTGACTTACAGTATCAATACCCTTTATATAAATAGCCTCTTTTATACTAATACCTTCTAATCTACAAATAAATTTGTAAATCTCATGGGTCATATCTCTGTTATTAAAATCATAAACCTTAAAATTATTACCCTTGTTCTCTATCTTACAATTATCTGCTCTTAAATAAATAGAATCTAAAGCTTTCAATACATCTACGACTTCCTCTATCTTATTACCCTTTACTACTGCATTTGTTACAGAACCATTTGATATCAGAATAGCCAATCCACTCGTTGTTGTTGTAAATTGTTCTTTAGTTATGATATTCTCCATGCTATAAATATTTCTTTTACCCTTTTTCTCTATACCCTTTACTTTATACTGATACATACTATGACCTCTTTCCTATATTTTTTTGATTTACTTAATATAAAACGAGGTCCCTTAAAAAAGACTGTCATGTCCCATACCCTTTTAAAATATGTGATTTATAATTGTGAGTCATGTGTAAGTAAAAGATGGACTAAAATATTTTTCTTTTAAGACCATCTTAATTGTTTCTGATTATTGAACTATGATTTGAGAGAAATTAGATTAAAAAAATCTCAAAATATTTACGAGGTATACCCTGTATTCCTTGTAGATAAAGAATAAGTAATTTGAGAAAGATAAAAGAAGGGATAATGTTGAAACTGTAAGGTTTAAATACACTTTGATAGTTTGGACCTAATTTGAAGGACTTTTCTGTAATCCTAAATTTATTAATTTCAACATTAACTCTACGATTTTCAACAAACTTTAAGTAAGGGGTTAGGCGTCATGACGCCTAACCCCTTACGGATGAAGATA
Organism: Sinanaerobacter sp. ZZT-01; assembly: GCF_035621135.1. Classification (NCBI taxonomy): domain Bacteria; kingdom Bacillati; phylum Bacillota; class Clostridia; order Peptostreptococcales; family Anaerovoracaceae; genus Sinanaerobacter; species Sinanaerobacter sp. ZZT-01. The sequence continues at coordinate 2,440,459 of NZ_CP141728.1, read as the reverse complement.
GGATAAGAATAATATAAAATGTGAGGTTGAATGGTTGCTCATTAAAGTGCTTTGAATTACCCTTGTACTAAGGCCCATATACCCTTGATATTGATTGATGTAATGTCCTCTCTCTAAAATACCCTTATATACTTATTCAGATAAATTTACCTAGCTTAGAGTAAAGGGATGACACCCGGGTGTCATCCCTTTACGGGTAGAATAAAAAGGTTGAGTAGGGAAGTGCTGCTATACCCTTTGATTGTTTTACTGGTAAATTTACAAACCACAGACAAACCATATTACTCAATCTATTATACCCTTGAAGGTTAATCTACTCTACGACTTTACCCTTGATTATCTGCTTGACTTGATTGGTATGCTCTACGAGCTCCACTGACTTAAACCACTCTACCCTTAACAACCCTACTGACCTTTACCAATTTATCAACCTTACCAACCTATATTGAGTATGAGGGTGTGCTGCCGGCAGCACACCCTCATACGGAATTAATTGAAATATAAATGCTGAGTTGGTTTATACAGATTTACCCTTACTATTATCTAATACCCTTTTCTTTCAATACCCTTGATATGAGGACTTTATTTATCTGATTCTCTTTCAAACTTTTATAACTGCTTTCTATTCTCTATACCCTTTTGTATTGAATAGTGGAAACACAAATTACGATAAATTATACTGCTCCTTAATTATATACTATAAGTTGCTAAAATTTATGTTGAAGACACCTTGTTTAAAGTCAAACGATGAATTACAACTGTGTGTTCAACTGTTTTAGATAACGTAATGACAATGTTTTGAATTGCTATAATATTTTAAAAAATATTAATTATCAAGCACCTTACCTTTATGATTTTTGAGGTTCAGAAAAACCTTACCTCAAAAATCTAGTAATCTTACTTTTGAAGGGTTTGGTTGCTCAGAAAAACCTTACCTTGAAAAAATGATAATTCAAGTTAGTGGGTTTGGACAAATGGTAAAGTATTTCAACAGACTTAGGATAGACTTAGATTTGATTGAAAACTCTACGAATTATAGTATCGTTCTCTATCTCAGATTTATTGACCTTTGATACATATAATGTATCAAATCAACCTAACTAACCATTTTAACATTAGATAGGGGGATGCTCCGCGGAGCATCCCCCTATCTTGAACTTGATTTATTAATTGTTGGGATTATTACAAAGTGTCCTAGCTCTACAAATTGTTTGTGCAATTTGGGTTTCTATACAACTACTCAAACAACCTAAATATAATTCTTAATAACAACAAATATAACTCTCGAACAATCAAAACACTAATTTCAAGCCTAATATATATTAAACCCAAAACTTCATTACAGCAATCAAACATACTGATAAACAAACTGCAAAGAACATCACAACAAGGATTATTTCTTCTTTTATCTTTATTCTTATTGTATTATTACTACCAATGTTACTTTGTACAACTTTTTTATTATTTACCCTTCTAATTATATACTGTAAGGGTGTCTATTTTTATGCCCATTATTTTATATAACTGCAGGGTGATACGTTTTTGCTTTGATATTACAATAGAAAAAAGTTTTTAGAAATTATCTTATTACATGACAAAGGAGGGGATGACCCCTCCTGTTGTAGTATATGTATTAGAATTACTCTATTTTGAACCCTTCATATTTTTCTTGTAAATAGCTTATACTTCTTTTCAAATTTTCCTCGATTGAAAGGTCTAAATCATGTGAGCAGTAAAAAGCATAAAGACAAGATTTTTGAAAAGCTTCTACCTTTTCAGAGTTTTCTTTGAGAAGTTTTTGCATATACAAGGCTGCACCATAAACCAGCTTGCCCCATAGAATGCTTGCTTCATCATAATCAAGAATATTAAATTCATTCAACCAATCCTTCAGCTTAATTTTCTGACCCTCACCCTTACAAGCATCTTGTGTGAAGTAAGAGTACTGCTTACCATCAAACAACCTTCCCAAAGGATAGAGTCTACAAACTAAAGGCTTATCTTGCTGAATCATACATTTTCCTTTTCTAAGAAGTTTACAACTACCATCAAGTCTTTCTGTTAAAATTACAACTGGCAGCCTTGAATCTGCACCTGAAATACATTCAGTGTATTTTACCATTGCTTCAATCAGAGTTAAGTTAGTTGCTTTTGCAATGTTGAACAGGTCATAACCCGTAAGCATAATTGGGTCTGCTCTGGTTCTACAACAATTTCCACATTGTTTACACCCAAATTCAAAGGTGTCGTCTGGTCCTATAATATTGTTATAGATACTATCTATATAATCTTGTTTGTCCATATTTTAAACCTCCTCATACCAATCTTCTATCCAACTCATTTCATAAATTGTTGTCTGTTTAACCTTTACCCTCAAAATATCGGGTTGGTCTTCTTTCAATCTTTTCTGAAACTCTGACTCATACTTGGAAACCCAAATATTGTAAAGTTCCTCTGTGATAAAAAAGATATGATAGATAGAGTCAGGTTTCAAAGACTTGATAGGACTTGAAACCTCCAACTTGACCAAATACTTACCCTCATCAGTTTTGAACCAACAAAATATACGACCTACATATGTCGAGATACCCTGAGAATCAGGAATCTCATTCAACATTTGTTGAACTAATGCAACCCTCTCCTTAGTGTTGCCCCACTCATTGCTGTAACCAACCTTAGACTCTGTCATTAGTAGATTTTTGGAATAGCATAGGAGATTGTGGTCTTCTTGCTGTATCTGTTCCTGCAGATATTTTTTTCTTGTATTACCATAATTGCTGAAATCTAAAAATTTCATGCTGTTGCATCCTCCTTCTTACTCTCTTTTAATTCATCCTTTAGAACCTTTCTGAGGGCTTCCACGACAATTTCTGATTTTGTCTTATCCTCTTTGGCTGCCTTTATATTCAACAGTTTAATAAGGTCGTCAGGAATATAATAAGACATAGGTTTTGTACCACCCTTACCTCTATGTCTTTCATAACCCTTTGGATTTGCCTTTTTGGGGTCTTTCTTAGGTTTAGTTTCTTTTTCTACTTTTTCCTTCTTAGGTTCATCCTCTACAGACCCCAACATAGCAAGAAGGGCAGGATTTTGTTTAACCTCTTTATTTAACATGGTTTAACCCTCAACTTTCTCAATAATCTTGTTTGTAATAGTACGAAATTCCTGAGCCACAACAGTTCGCCTATTTACTAAAACACAGGGAAGTCCTTTTTTCACAGCAGAAGATACAGCAGTTGTTCTTTTAATGACCCCTAAAAGAACATTATTGGTCTGAATACTTGCTAAAACTTCCTTATCCTCGTTAGCCTGACAGTTATACATTGTTGCTACCACACCCAACGATTGTAAATTGGGGTTTCTGACTGCTTTCATTGTTTCAATCGTTGAAACAAATGCATCTAAACTAAAATGAGAAGCAATTTTTGTTTCAGCAGGAGTTAGGATATAATCTGCTACTACAAGAGCATTAATTGTTATAGTAGAAAGTGCTGGCGAACAATCAATCAAAATGTAGTCAAATAGAGGTTTAACCTTGTCTAAAGCTTTTTTCAATCTTTCATACCTGTCTCTTTTACTTATAAGATTAGAATCTACTGTTATAAGCATAGTGGATGCAGGAAGAATACTTAGATTTTCAACATCTGTTTCAAAAATTGCTTGCCCCACCTTAGAAGGGTTATCAAGCACAGTTACAATAGAATTATCAAAATTATTTGGGTCATACCCAAAGGACATTGTTAAAGAACACTGAGCATCCAAATCCACTAAGAGTACTGTCTTACCCTCTAATGTTAAAGCAGCTCCAATGTTTGCAGTTAGGGTGGTTTTTCCAACCCCACCCTTCTGGTTTGCAATACAAATTATTTTACCCAACCTAATCAACTCCTTCGTTTTCTTGATTTTGTGACATCATCCTAACGTAACTTTTTTGAATCGGGAAGGCCTTTTTTCTTGATGTTAAAAAATTAATTCTTGACGTTAAAACATCAACTGCTTGATGTTTTGAAATCAAAGCTTGACTCTTTAACATCAAATCCTTTGATGTTTTAGAATCAAAGTCTTTATTTTTAATGATGTTAAGATGTCGAATCCTTGATTTCTCTTGATTTTTTAACATCAAGAGATTTTTAATAGTGGTCAAATTCGCCCTGTAACGGCTTTCTACACCCAAAGGGTAGAATTACCCTACTCACACTATAAAGACCCCTTATAACTCGTCCAGGGTGGTTTAAAACTCGTTTAAACCTTGCGAGTTGGAATGCATCTGCACAAATAACCCCATTAACCATAAATTAGAGCAAAATTGAGGTTTATTTTCTAAAATATCCACACGAAAATCAGTGTAAAAAGAAAAAAAAACCTATTCAATTTAAGATGAAAAATATGACTACATAAAATTTAGATAAAAAAATATGAGAGTAGGGTTGTTAGGAACCCTACTCTCAAGTAAATAAAATATTGGAAAAAGAAAGATACGGTGTTCAGACGTATCTCAAGTGATTTAAGGAGTTGCACCTTAATTATTCTACTATCACTATAATCTCCTTTTATCGTCGCCTGCCGACTATCAACATTTTTCGATTGCTGACCCCATTACAGTAAATTTATCGTTTTTACAAAACACACCAAATCATACGTCCAGTTAATCTACAGGTTCTTGTGGGAGATACACAGACTAAGGAAGTACCTTAGTCGCCCTTTACTACTAAGTAGAAGGTTGTAAGCACCTTATAATAGTGGAGGAAGGCTATCCCCACTTCTTATACTTAATATATTTCTTACTGTCCAATATTTTAGGACACATGCTCTTATTCTATAAAACATGCGAATTTTTTATTAACACTGTGTCTTATGTAAAAAGAGAAGGAGTTTACTTGAACTCCTTCTCTCTTATTCTCATTCTCCCCATTTATCATTTCTTTTTGCTTTTGTACTTTGTCCTTGTTTTTCTTCTTTTTTCTTACCTAATTCAGAATTTGAATTAACAACTATGTTCTCTTTAACATGTTTATAGGTCTTAGCTGCAACAATAGCTCCAAAAGCTAAGCCCCAAGGACCAAATATAGTTGCAGCTAATACTGCTGTTTTAAGCGCCATTGTCCAACCAAAAGCACCCGCCATAAGCCTTACTGGACTCGAATCCCAAACAGCATCCATACGGCTATACCCATTACCTTGTTGTGCTATTGTTCTGTGTGGTTTCTTTTTATAGCTATCAAGTAATTTATCCTCATCTGTAACTGCATCAGGATTATCCCTATAATATTCAATTTTAGAACCTATCCTTATGTACTGCAATACAGGAAATTTTTTAAATAAGTGACTATACTTTTTACCCCCACCAATTGTAAAACCAAAACCACCAATTACACCAGACCTTGGTAATAACCCTAATTCTTTTGCTATACGACCATGAGCAAGTATCTCATTTTCAATTATAAAAGTATGTAGGTTATTAAATCTAAATAAATCTTTAAAGAAAAACAACTCTGCTAATCTACCACTTTGCACTTTCTCTTCTAAATCAATAGGTAAAGAATTAATGAATGATTCATTAAAAGTAGGTTGATAATAAACATCATTTATAATCAATTTTTCATTCATATCAACAACAAAAGACGTAATTCTATCAACACCGTCAAAAGCTCTAATAATATCTTTTATAATGATGTTAGAAATTTTATGTAGAGTTACTGTTTTAGCTATATTTGTGTTCTCTATACCTGCTTGCTTATAGGAAGTATACGGACTTTTATCAATGTTCAAAGGCTCTGCATGTATTTTAACTTCTTTGTTTTTCTCAACTGGTTTTTGAGAAGTACTATAAGGTTGTGGTTGAGTAGCTACTTTGCTTTTTACCGTATTTTCAAGTGGTTTAGAAGTTGAAGTCTCAAACCTGTTTTTTGGTTCTTTATCTTCATCTGGTTCTAATTCCTCATCATCTTCAAACAAATCTATAACCTCATCTTCATCATACTTTGTGTCTTGTTTCTTCATTGGTCTAATACCGTTAAACATATTCACTAATTCATCTTGAGTAAATAAACTCTCGGGACTACAATCACACAAATACTCTTCAACACAGGAGTAAGACCCAATACCCATTTTTCTAAATACAGTATCTATAAGGTTATAACCTTTATTCATATTAGAAATTAAAATTGTATCATCTATACCGGATTTCTCTTGCATTACTTTTAATAACCCTGTGAAAGAAATTTCATCACGATTACAACCATTCTCAAAATCATATATTTCATTCAATACAGCATTAAATGTACTTTCACTCTTTCCTGCATAATTACCTAAAAACTGGCTAGTAAATCTCTTGCCATGATTAGCTAAGTATACTTCCTTACCCTCAGCTTGGAACTCTTCATAATTAAAATCATTCTTTATTAAAGAGAAGTAACTTCTGAATTGTGTAAATCTCTCTGCTGGGTCTTTTGGCAACCCTAAGGATTTTGAACCCATAGTATCTGAAGGGGAGGGTATCTTATCAGCCAATACAAAAACACCACTCTCATTAGCCAAACGACTTTGAGCCTCGTCAAAAGTATATGTGTCAGTATTTGCTTGCAAACGACCGGCAAATGTGGTGTGTGAATTAGCAATCACTCGACCTGCAAAGGATTTTGTAAATTCCGCACCTTGAACTTTCCAGCTTGAGTTCAGTTGTTGCCCTATGGCTATCATCTTTAACCCCGACATACCCCAATCCTTGTTAAACCCTTTTGCCATACTACTATTTATATCTTGAAGAATAGTATTTAACTTTGTATAGTACTCTGACAAATACTTTTCCTCATCTGTTGCTGCCTTTTTTAATGCTCTACCAGAATATTCTTTTGCCTGTTTATTTGCATACATAAGTAGGTTAGTATAATCAATATTCATAGAAGTCAATTCATCTATAATAAAAAACAGATTTTTCGCATCTACACCTGTCTTACTTTCTACCAAAGTATTATATGTACCTATAAAACTAAAAAATTGAAAAAGTTTAGCTAATCTCAAAGTCCTAAACAAACTTTCCTCTCTCTTATCTTCGTCAATCAAATTCATAGGACCAGAACGAACTGGTGTAGCACCTGTAAACTCATGAACCTCTTTACCCACATCTAAGGCTAATAACTTTAACCCTTGACTTGAGTATTCTCTTTCTAAGTCCCACAGCATTGCTGCTATATCTGGTTTATTGTCTAAATATACCACACTACCACCTGAACCAAAAATTGTAGATAATAACCCCATTGTCATAGTTCCTTTACCAGAACGAGAACCTGCAATAATTGTGGTTAACATCTTCCTTGGGTCTATAAGATTTACAGTTAGTGGTGTACCGTCTAACTTTAACCCCATCAGAGTTTTGGACAGGGAAGGTATATCACCCGTTTTGTACTGTTTATATGCAAACAAGACTTCATTCTTAAAAGACTCATAATCTATAATATAGGTTAGATTTAATATACCTTTCTCAATCGTTGCACTTGCTATTATTCCTTTAGAACTACCAGCTAAATAGGTTTTACCCACTAAAGTGTCAAAAGTCGTTTTAAATAATTCAAGGTTGTTTTCATCTATACCCGTCATCCTAAGTATAACTTGATTCTTACCATTGCTCTTAACAATACAACAATTGGTTACACCCTTTTCAACTTCATTTATCTTTTCAGGGTTTGTTGAAAAATGTTGATTATACTTTTTCAACAACTCATCTGTTAATTTGCGCTTAAAACTTTTGTCCCACATAGGTTTATCTTTCAATACATTAAAATGAAATCCTGGAATATACCCAACACCATACTTAATTTGAAATTTATCAATGCTTTCAGAATCTGCACCATTTAAAGCTATTGTTGCCCAAGCTTTATACATTGCATTAAATAATGTGGTTCTGTTGGTTTTTCCATCAGAACGTGAAAACTGTATACCATCTTTATGTAATAACCCAAAGAAATGATTTCCCCATAAAGGAGCATAAAACTCTTCAAGTTTTTCAATAGTTGAATCAACAGCATTTATTAACTGATAATCATATTCAACTTGTTCTTCTTCTACCTTCTTGGGTTCTATTTTCTTCTTTTCATCTGTTATCTTATCTTTTTGAGCCTGTTCAGCTCTTTTCTGCTCTTCATCAAAAAAATTGGCTAACTTAGTATCCTGCGGATACTGTACAGTATCCAAACCCTGATTAAGTAATAAGCCCAAACTATTTCTTTCTGGTTTAAACTCTACAAGAACCTCTAAAGATACGTTTGCTTTTGCCAACTGGTCTACAATCGATTTATTTGGGTTTAGTTTTAAATAGTCATCAGTCAAAATATCTTTTACAACAACAATTCCTTTTAATCTTTTCATTGTTTTTGCTGTTTCTCCGTTTGTGGCAAACCTTTGTAATCTGGATACTTCCTTTTGCAATTCTTCTTCTGTAAAATCACTTGCAAACAACAATATTTCTTCCACATAATTAGACTTTAACCCGTCAACCAAAGCATCTATCATACCCTTATCTTCTTTTAGTGTTTTAAGGTATTCTGGGTCATTGGTATATAAATCCTTAAATCTAATAATATCAATCTTTCGTGGAGTACTATTATTTGTAGTAAAATAGGTACAAAGAGCACCATTAGCTCCGAACCCAATTGTTTTTAAATTGTGTGGTGTAAAATTACCTTTATTAATCTTGGAATTATCCATCTGCCCATCTTCTTTAAAAGCTTGGGAATGTGTTAATTTATTATATAATTCTCTATATCGTGTAAGCATTTAAAGCACCTCTCCTTCCATTTATATAATCTTTTTAATTTCATCACATACACTTCTTCCAATTAATTACTGAAAAAGATTTTATACTTTTCACATTCTTCTTTTAACTGTTTTATTGTTGTCATGCTTATATGTAACTCCATAGACACTTCTTCATCCGTCAACCCTTTATTTTTCAGACTCATAAATTTTCCTTTTGTTTGAGTATCTATATCTTTATCTATACTTTCAAATGTTTTAGGAGTAGACACTTCTGATTCTTCTTTTAAATCAGATAAATTAAAACCATCCGAATACTTTATGTGGCCCCTTTTAACTACTACTCCATATTGCATCAAATAATTTAAGCACTTTTGCACAGTCCCTTTTTTCTTCCCCATTTCCAAACCTATCTCAATATTGGTATAACCTTCTTCTGCTAATGCAATTAGTTTGAAAATATCTTCTCTAGCAAAACCCAGTCTATCAAACTCATCATTTGGGTACCTTAGTTTAATCAAATAGAAGTAAAAATTTAAGTGTTTCAAAGAAATTTCCAGCTTCTTCATTATTTCTTTTTTCAATAGCCCTTTAGTATTTAACTCTTTAATTTTATATAGTAAAGACAGATTGAATAAATTTTTTCGATATTCAACAAATTTGTATTGATTCAAAACTTGTAATACATTAGGCTGTTCTGTTTTAAAATGTTTACAAATTTCAATAACGGAATATCCATGATTAAACATTGTTTTTATTTCTTTCTTTTCAGTAGAAGTCAACTTTTTCAAAGACATCAACCCCTTCTACTACTTTCATATTTCTTCTTAACTTGATTGACATACTGAGGGGAGACCCCTACCTGTAAAGCCACCTCTGTCTCCTTCAGCCCCATATTTAGCAAAGATAGTATTCTCTGCTGTGTCTTTACGGCCTTTTCGTTAGGCTTTATACCCTTTTCTTTTCTGTAAACAGAAAGGATTTTATACACGTAGCTTAAGGAAGTTCCTGTGGTCGTAGCAATAGTGTTTTCTGGCATACCTACATTGAAATACTCTATAATTGCTTCCTTTTTACTTATAGCTTGTAGCCTATCAGAATATTTAGCCTTTAATTCATGATTGCAGTAAGCCTGTATATCTTTTTCAACTTTTTTTAACCTTATTTTTTCTCTCTCCAACTGTTCTTCTAACTCTGTAATAGTCTTGATGGTTTGATTCTTCATTAGTTTCAACCTCTGAACCTCGTTCATTTGTTTTGATTGGGTTGGTCTTAAATTTTCAACATACCCTTCATCACCATAATTTATTAACATCTTTATCACTTCCTTTTACTCGTATCGAAGGTCTATTAAAGTTTTAAACAATACTGTGTAGCACTCGGATATTATCAACTCTTCTGTTGTTGTCACATAATCTAAATCCTTAAAATCTTCAAGGGTCTGGAACTTTTTCATAACATGGTACACCAAATCATCTACACAACCCAACTCCTGAACAACATGGGCTGCTACTGTAAGAATTTCCTCTTGAATAGCTACTTTTTCTTTGTTGTGATACATTAAATAGAAACCCTTCTGTTTAGCTAAATCAAGTTGCAGTTTTAATAAATCCAATTTTTCAATACCTTTATTAGATTTACAACAATCATTACCTAACTCTTGATTTTTCTTAGTCTCTTCTATTAAAAAAGAGGTTTCAATGTCTTCAACACTGTTTTTTAGGACTTTAAAAATTTGGATAGCTCTGTTTCTTTTTCTGCTTTGCAAAAAATTTTTGTTACGTACATACTGCTCTAAAGCAGAATTAGGTTTTAAGGCATCTATCTTACAAGCCACCAAAGTTGCAGTTAATATAAAACTTTCAAAATTTTGAGATGTTATTCTGGATTGAAGACACACATCTAATTCCGCTATTTTATTCTTTAAATAGGTTATATCCCTTAAACCCGATGTCTTCATATATCACACCACCTTTCTTCTCCTTTTCTTTTAACAGATTCTTTTCTGTTAAAAAAAAGTACAAATCCCAGGAGGGGATACCTAAAACTTCTGCTGTATCTTCTAAGTCCATATTTTTATCATAGATTCCTTGTATTACCTGCTCTGCGGAATCTTTATCAAATTGCATAAGGAATCTTATCTCTTTTCTCAATTCATTAAGTTTTTTAATTACAGCATAGTTTTCATTTCTAAAATACTTATATCTTTCTAAACATACATCAAAATCATACTCTCTCATAAATAATCCCTCCAAAACTTTCTATATAGTAATATACTTTTTTATGTCCTCTTTACTGTCCATTAAAGGTATATTTATGTCCCTGTTAAGCAAAAAACTGTGTTGTATAAAAAACAAAAAGATATTCATCTTGTAGAGAATACCTTTAATTTCAGCATATTTAATTACAGTAAGATTGCTTGATTTTATAGTAAAAATACTTTATAAAAAATATAAGGTTTATGTTCAAAAAACATAAACCTTATATCAGTAATCATCATAACAATATGACTTTTCATCTTCACTTTGAATTTGTAATACTTTTTCAAGTAGTTCCTTCCAAAGCAGCAATCTATCTTCTAAGCTTAAACCATGTTCTTTGTATCTGACTTCTTCTATCAACAAATCCAAATCAACCGTAGGACCCCTAAGATTATTTCTTATTACTTTAACCTCAATAGGTAGACTTTTCAAATCATTCTCTATGCACATGAAATTTTACCCACGAAGTCTGCTTTTTGTAGTTCTCTTTTTAGTTCTGCCTTTGGAAGTCTTAGAAGTCTTGGAAGTTTTAGTATTTTTATGATTCTTAGGTTGTTTTGGCATTTCCTCAGCAAGTCCAAAAGTTAGAAGGTCAACATCCATCCGATAATCTGGGTAGTAAAGATTCATGTAGGCAACGGCTTTTAGAAAAAAGCCCTCACAGACAGATAATCTTTTGCTTAAACTTAAACCATCTTTGTTTGTTGCTTCTAAAAACTCATAGTATAAGGCATTGAAATCTTCGTGTTTTGCATCATAAAAATACTGGTCTCTTAGAATATCCATTTCCTTTTCTATTGCCTGTATTTCAACCGTTTGCAGTATACTTTTTGCATTTAGTTTCATCTTGACTTAACCTCCCTTACTTTAAAAGTCTTTTAGGTTAAATCATCTTATCGTAACTTTTTGCTTAAGTAAAGAAAGGATGTTTGTTTAACATCCTTTCTTTTTTTTATTTTGTCATTTGAGTAAATATAACTCCAATTGTAGTACCCGAAGTATCTCTTATCAAGTTTGCTTCAAACTTAGCAGAAGCAGCTAAATACTCACAGTTACCAGAACGGCTAAAACCACCTATACTATTATCAAATTCTACTTTACCCGTGGACTGATTGATTGCAAAAGGATTTGCAACAATAAGTAATCCATCCTTAATATTAGCTGTAATACCATTTTCATTTATGAGTTTAGTCGAACCCTCACCTTTTATAGGGTTTGTAGCACTTATAGGGTCCCCTTTTTCTTCTCCTACAGTATCAGATGCCAATAGTGCATTATAATTTATGTAGTCACGGTCACCAATTTTAAATACATAGGATATTTCATGTGCTTTATTAGTTACAACACCTTTATGCATAGCATTAGTACTGATTAATATAGCCACCGGCTTACCCGTAAAGTTTTGAACGGCTGATTTAACCATTGTTCCTGTTACAATCTTATCATTATAATCGTCAAAAGCTGATTCAGATACAGTACCCAAATTATCTTGAACTCCCACGGTTCCTTCATTGGCTACACCTTTAGCTATTGAGAAGACACCAAAACCTAAACCTATAACTGCGGCTAATGCAATTAAAACGATACCAAGCATGGTACCACTCGAAATTTCTTTCTCCATTGGAAATTCCCCCTTATTGTTAGTCACTTCTTCCTCTACCTTTAAATAAAGATACGTATTTATGACCATGTAATAAGGTTGTTTGCTCAGTATTTAAGACACATGTTGTTTTTGTGCTTCTGGTGCCCAGCTTTAAAAATTATTATTTTTTAAAAGTGTAAAAAAACCTTAAATATCATTCAATCATACTGAATTGTGGTATCTCTCCATACTGCTACACTCTCAAATGACTCTTTGAGGGTGTTGAAATACTCTGTGTTCTTCTCAAACCCTATGAAACCCCTCTGCTCGTTCAATGCTGTCAGTCCGGTAGAACCACCACCCATAAAAGGGTCAAAAACAACATCCCCGGGGTTAGAGGATAGGTTTACAAGCAACCTTAACAATTCAGGATTTTTAGCACAAGGATGACCATTATCTTGTTTGCTCCTGGTTCTTTTAACATTGGCAAAACAACTACCTATAAATGCTGGATATGTATAGGTATATAGGTTAGGATTTTTATTACGACTATCGTTTAACCAGCTCTCCGAAGTCTTGAAAAAATCATACAGATGCAAGTCATTAGGTATACCCTTACTGCAATACACAATGAGTTGATTATTATATTGAAAATTGTTTTTACTATGTTGAGAAGTCGTATAATTTCTTACAGTTAAAATATTATTAAAAGTGAAAACCTCTTGAATTTGTGACAACCATAACCCTGCTTGTTTGGTTGGAATGAAAATATAGCAATGCCTTCCTTCTTTCAATACCCTATACATTTGCTTTAACCAAAACTCAATATTGCTTTTGACATATTCTAAACTATCATCAAAACCCACTGAATATCCCACACCATACGGAGGGTCTGTAACTATTAAATCTATGCTACTATCCTCTAGCTTTTCAAACAAAGCATTACAATCACCTTGCAATAAACGAACTATATTTTTCATAAAAATCTACTCCCTTTCTTTTTCCTTTAAAAGAAAGTAGATTTTATAGCCATAAAAAAGAGATACATGTGAGTTGTTTGACTTACATGTATCTCTTAATTTATATTAGTTTTGTATATTCAAGACAATTTCCACACCCGTTTTACCTATGACCGTATCATCTTGCATACTCATAAAATAAGCTATACAAGGATATGTACCTTTACCTAAACCCTTTGATAATTTTATTTCTTCTATACTGTCTCCAATATTTAAAACTGAGGAAGTATATACTACCTCTTTAGTGTCTTTTAACTGTATCTCAACCTTTTGGGGATGTTTATTACCCTCAACATTCTTTATCTTTATAACCCCCGCTGATTCACCGTTGATAAATACAGGTTGTGTTATTATAGACGTGGTTATCATACTCTCTCTAACCTGCTGATTTAATCTCTCAACTATGGAGGCTTTAGATTCAGGCTCTGTTATCCTTACAATATTTGAATCTACAGTTAAATCCAATTTATTTATCGTCTTAGTCTCATCAGCTATGGAAACCAAAGTATCAGGATTATCCGCTACAACTGTTATAGGTGTCGTTCCTGATACCTTAAGAGGAACTGTTACAGAGAAGATTGATGCTTGTTTTGTATCTATAACCTCTAACGTCATATTTGAATTGAAAACTCCACCTTTTTGATGTATTGCTTTATAACCCTCATACCCAAACACATTGAACGATGTACCCACCATTATTAAACTTACTAATATAAATGACATTGTTTTCATTTTCATTTAAACATACTCCTTACGTTTTTTCATATTTTTCTCTCAATCAATACATCTACACAAACCCCTTTATTTAACCTATTTCTAAGCACTTGTAAAACCACTCACCAAACTTAGAATGAAACTTAGAATATCACTAAACCCACCTGCTATTAAGTATGTAATACAAACTGCTAATACGATGTAAGACCACGACCGTTTAAGAAGATAGTTCAGATAAACATTTGTATAGTTATCAAAATACTTTTCCTTTTCTTTAACCACAAAAACTGCATCATATGAAATCAGTACATTAGGTTTACCCCCGTTTGTAATATCAAACTCTCTCCAAATAGGTAAACCTATATATGCAAGGTCAAGCACTGTTGATGTCAATAAAATAACAATTAGAATAATAGCACCTACCCCAAAAACAATATTTACTATGCCAAAGGCAGGTTTGGTTATATTATATGTTGTAGTCATATCTGCTTTAAACTCACTGTAAATAGCCAAAAAGACAATTCTACCCACATCCTCATCTACGGTTTGCATATCCTTCATAAAAGTAATAATAGCCTCTTTGTTTGTTGTGTTTTCTTGAGCCTCTAAACCACTCATAAAGAAATGCATGGATTTAGCCAACTGATTTTTAGAAATGTTGTTCCATATATTTTTATCTATATAAAGAACACCACCTTTTTCTATTGCCACTACATTATCATTATTTTTGTATGGAACTATCAAACCATCACTTCTATCAATACCAAAAGCTAAATTAGCTGTCTTAAAAGCATATTCAAACTCTTTACTTGTTATCTGCCCACCTGATATTGTAATAACATCAGATGAAGTTTCATCAAACTCAGCAGCAAACACAAAGGTTGTATTAAGTACAGTCAAAACAAACACTATTAAAAAACCTAATAACCACCTTCTCTTCATTTTGACACCCCCATACATATGTGCTTTTAGAAATAAAGTGGAGGGTTAACTCCACTTTACTCCTTTACCTATCTTTAAACTCTTTGCATTGTCACTAAACATGAATGCTGCTATAAAGCTTAAAGCACATAGGCCCACAAAAACCCAATAAACTGTGTTACACGAAACAAATAACATACAATTTAAACCAAAAAACAATAATCCAAATACCCCAAACAAAATTGCACCTAATAAATTCAACATTCTATTCTCAAACATTTTCATATTAAAAACCTCCTTATGATTTTTACTCTATAATTTCTAACAAACTTTAATCTTATTAGACCTTTAATACTTTGTCTTTGTAAATTACACCTACAGCCATACCCAAAGCATCATACACGTCTTGTTTCACTTCTAAATTAAAACCCAACTCATTTAAACAGCTAGTCACTATTTCTTTATCATTTTTCTCTGCACCTAACTTATAGTTTGCCGCTTGCTTTAAATACTTTTTCCACTTTTTATTGTCTATTCTCTTTATAGCCTCTACAAGTATTAGTTTATCAGCTTTTAAATCATCAACAATAGTATTTAATTGTATTAACCCTTTCACTGTTTTAAAATTCACACCACCATAAACATCTTCAACGAAAATAACTGGAATATGTTTATTACCTATAAGGTCTAGTAAAAAAGTTCTAAATTCTAATCTTCTACCTAATTCATCCTCCACCTTTAAGCTATTTATACCAAAAGATATATTTTTATCAGTACTTAAAACCCAACCTGTGCTTCTAACGGATATATCCAAACTTAGAAAGGTAGGCTCTAATTCTAAGAAATTTTTATAATTCAATTCTGTTATTCGCATTTCAGAAACCTACCTTTATCTTTAATTAACCTGTTATTCCACCAACTAAACTTAAGACAAACCCAATAATACCACTTAATCCACCACCGATTAAGTACATAATACAAATGGCTAAAACTATGTATGTGATTACCCTACGTTGGAAGTATAATAGGTAAGCATTTTTGTATCCGCCATCTCCACCGGCAAGGCCCTTTTCTATTTCATTTACTGTTGTCATAGCTTCATAAGAAACACCAAATGGGTTTTTACCTTTACCCTCTGCTTTATCCGCTTGAACATTTCTCCATATAGGTAAACCTATATAGGCTAAATCCATTACAGTAGAGAATATTAGGAATAGGATAAGGCAAACTGCTCCTATACCTATAACTATACTTAATACATTCAGGAAAGGACTTGTTATTTTATATGCTTGATACATGTCCCCCTTTGTACTCTCAAATATTAAAGGTAACATTACAGAACTTACATTAGAGTCTGCTTCTTGAAGGTCACCCATAATTTGCTGAACGGTATCACCATTAGCACCTACATTGGATATAGCATCTGTAAATAATCTCATTGCTTTTGTTACATCTTTTTGTTTAGCTTCTTGAAAAGCTACAGGGTCAATCTGAATTTTACCATCCGTAACTTTTAAAATATTATAGGGTTCACCTTTTGTTGTTACTGTTAGTACACCACCCTTATAACTTACATTTCCACTTTTATAAACCCCATCTTTTGCACCCATCTGTTCTGCTAGACTATCTGCTGTAATTTTACTATCTGTAAAAGTTACTGTTTTAAAATTTTCTTCGTCTGCAAATATAGATATAGGTGCTATTACACTAATTATTAAGAATAAGGCAAACATAAAGCCAAAAATTCTTAAACCTTTTTGATTTTTTACCATATCAAAAACCCCCTTAATTTCTTTGTTTACATATTTTCTAAAAATCAAATAACAAATTTATAATCTCTAAACTAATATAATTTTTCCTTCTGTCAAAAACTCCTATCATGCTGCCTGAACTCTAAAAAAGTCTCTTGAAGTACTACTCTTATGTCCACTTAAAAATTTGATTATTATTCAGGTGTGGGGTCTGAAAAATCGACCCCATCCTGTGAATTATCTACTGCACTTTCTGCCCCTTCTGTTGGTGTTTCTTCTACGACCTCAGAATGGTTGTCCTCTGGTTGAGGGTCAATTTGACTGGTTTCCTCTGTGCCTGTTGAATCTGCTGTATCCGTTGTGTCTGCTGTGCCGGTTGTATCTGCTGTGTCTGCTGTGTCAGGTGATTCCATAGGACTATCCTCTATTTGCTCCTTTTCCTCAGGCAAAATCTCATCCTCTGGTAAAACATTCTCACTATCATTATCATTTATAACTTCTTGTTCATCTGCAAGGGAATCACTCACTTCATCATTTGTAGGTTCTTCGAATATACCCCCCTCTGGTTCTTCATTTATAATTTCCTCAAAAACCAATACGAGAGATAATAGTTCGTCATTGAAGCTTTCCTTGAAAGGACCCATTTCTATTTCTACTGGAATATCAACAGAAGCCCCATTTAATAACTCAACCTGGTCCTCAATTAAAGCAACACCATTTTCAAGTGTATTAACAATAACCTGACCATTAACTGTAAGCCTGAACTCTTTTAACCCCTCTCTACCATTAATGAAATCAACTTCTGAGCCAACCAATACCCAATCATTTAAGGGAACCACCTGTATGGCCACTAACTTAACGTCTACACCTGTGCCGTTCTCGCAAGGATACTTACCTTGTAAGGTTAAAGTATCTGCTGCTCTTGTTAAAGAAAGACCCTCTGTAACAAAAAATATCTGTGGTTCTGCAGTAGCTGTATCTGTATCTGTAACTTGCTCTTCACTAGGCTGCTCATCTGTGATTTCCACAACAGGTTCTTCCACTGCACCCTCTACTATTGGTTCTTCCTCAACTGACCCTTCCTCTATGGGATTACCCTCATTATTTGAAGACTCTGTTGAATCCTCTGAAGGTGTTGCCTCTGATTCTTCTACCATAGGTAAATCCTCAACAATAGGTTCATCCTCAACAATAGGCTCATCCTCAATAGGTTCAGATTCTATCGGTTCAGATTCTATGGGGTTTTCATCTGTTAATTCACCCTCATTCAATGTAACCTCTGGTTCTGCTATCATAGGTTCTTCCTCTACTGTTGCTGTACTATCTTCCTCAGGTGGGGAAGTAGGTTCAAATATTTCTTCTTTATTCCCATCTAAATCTGCTTCACTGATTGAACTATCATCTGAATCATTTATGTTTGAAATATTCTCAATATTTGTATCTGATGTAGTGTCTAAACCCTTATCTGCTATATCTTCAGCAAATACAGAAAGGGGAGTAGCTGTTATCATTGTAATTACTAATAAAAACGACAATATTTTAGTTTTCACTTATTTCACCTCCTATTTTCCTTTCTTTAAATAACTTAACTTCTCCTTTTCTTTTAAAGTCAAATCTGTTATATCCTCACGATTCTCTAAATTTTTGATATAAAACATATAATCAATAACTAATTTTTCAAATTTATGAGTTTTGTAATGTTGACCCCAAGTTTCCCATTCTTCACAATTAGGCTTATAGATATAAACAAACTCAACACCCTCACTCGCATAAATTGTGAAAGGATTTGGATAAATACGGGGTTTAATAGGCTTGTTTTTCTTGATTAAATCCCCATCTACCTGCCTTATATCTCTATGCTTGGATATTGTAACCCCTTCTTGTAATCTCACTTCTTTTACTTTACTACCATCTTTTAAAACATAATGTCCTATGCTTGACTCGGGTTTTAAACGTTCACATAACTCTACTAAATCACCTAACTTAAATATTTTTTCTACCCTCTCTTGAGTTTGATATTTTCCATACAACAAAGCGCCTAAAAAAGCAGGATTACCATTGTTATCTACTGTTATAACTTTTATTACATTTCCCTCATATATTCCAATAGCTGCACTCATACCCTCACGTATGGGGGCATATGCCCCCATACTCGCCTCCCTTCAAATAATTCTTATCCTCCTTTCAACCAAAACAAAGTGTTTAATTAAACTCTGCTAAAACCTGCTCGTCTGTATATGTACTTAAATCTGTTATCTTAGGGATATACTCACCATCTATAATTGGGTCATAATCACGAACACCTGCATGGGTGTAGATATGCTTCCCTGAAACCCCTAAATCCTTTGTATCTACTAACTCTAAATTCACATTATAGTAGGTGTAAGACAGGCCTTTGAAAGCAGAATCAATAAAAATGTACCCATAGGTTGATTCTATAGCAATTACAAAATCTACTAAATTACCCTGATTGTCTTCAATAATCAAGTAACCACCTGGTTTATCTGTTGCTGTAACCCTGTAGGTTCCTGTTTCTACTATGCTCATATCTACTAACTCAAATCTGTTTGTCTCCTTTGGTGTTACTTCCTGTGCTAAAACAGGTGTAATACCCAAGCTTGCTATCATTGCTAAACTTAAAACTAAACTAAATATCTTTTTCATTTTAATTACCTCCTAATAATTTAAACTACTTTTGAAACTACAAACGAATTTATAACTTCATTCACATTCTTATCTATTTCTCCTGTTAACCAACATAAATTATTAATTATTTCTTTTATTGTTTTACGTACTACCCTCAACACTTCTCGATTTTGTTCTTTTGTATCTTTCAAAATTGTATCTTCCAAAAGAACTCTTAAAATATCCAATTTATTTGCTACACTTAATAAATCTTCTTCGTACTCTTTAAACTTTTCGGAATTGGTAGCTGATACATTATTTGAAGAACTTATTAAAGGTATGGTTAACCTTGCTACATATAACTTCAAATCTTTTTTTAGTGTATACAAAGATTTAATTGCTGAATCCGTACAAGAATACGTATATTTAAAAGTCTCATGGGTTTCTTTTCTTATCCCATAAGGCACAAAACCTCTTAATGGGTCCCGTATACCTTTTAAATTATCTATCAGCTCTACTAGTTCACCTTCATATGGTTTAAATAGATTTAAACAAGCCGCTAAGACTTCTTCCTGAGAGTTACTAAGAGTTGATACTTGCTCTAATAAAATATTACACTCATCTACCCAACCATATTTGCTCATAACCCCATCTCCTTTACTGTTTGATAGTCTACGTACCAATCCTTTTTAGTCTTTGCTGTAATACCATATACACTTTCTACCTCTATGTTTGTAAAACCCTCTCCTTCAATAAAACTATTCATATTAAACGTTGGGGAAGCTAACTCTAAAATTTCCTCGTAGTTGTAATACAAACTTCTTAAAATCACAAAATCTTTTCTACTTAAACCCTTTTCCAGAATATTAGCTATTACAGTTGCTGTAGTATAAACTTCTTCTATACAATCAACAGTCAAACGACCCCTAATCACCTCATTTACCAATAAATCAAAGTCTGGTGTGTTAAATCTACCCAAACGTCTCAATTGACAACCGGCTGTGGCTGACCTAATACCCATTTGACCCCTTAACTGCTCTGGGGTAGCAATTTCATCTGTTTCAAATTCCAACCCAAATATCTCTACCTTCATATCCACACCCCCTTATGCTGGTACTTCTTGATTCTTTAAGGCTTCTTCTGCTTCCTTTACCCTAAGGTGCTCTGTTGCTAATCTTAAAAGGGCATCCAAATATTCCGTACAATACTCCAAAGTCTTGATTGATTTGAATTGTTTTGCCTTTTCTAACTTATATAGTGTTGTCCCATACTTGTGCTCTGCAACTAAATCAATCAACATGGCTATTTTATAGATTTCTCTGTGTATAAGGTCAAACTCATACATCTTTGCTTCTTCAATATGTTTTTTCACATTTTCAATCCTCTGACCACAAATCTCTAAATCTCTATATTCTTTTTCAAACATTATGATTACTCCCTTTCTAAGACCCTTTATTTACGATGTAATACTTGTAAAAGCTAATAACAGTTTGATAGCTCTTTTGACTTGTCTTCTCACATAACGGGTTTCTTTTTTATAACACTCACTGACAGCACCAACCAAAAAACCTGTATCATAATTTTTATCTATGTTTGATGCTATTGATAAAGTGATTTCTTTTATCTCCAAAACCCTTTCTTTACTCAATTGCACTCTTTCCAACTCCAAAGCCAACTGACTTAACTGATTTTTTATCTTCTCCATTTCTGTAACCCCCTTATAAAACTATCTTTCCTTTGACCTTTACTTAAATTATTTCTTATTGTCCATAAAAATTTGATACATGTTATTAAATCTTCATACATGTATTAAAATCTAAAAATATCTAAACAAATCTTTTTTATAACTGTCCAATCTCTTATTTTTAGGTTGCAATTTCAACATATGTGAGTTTAGATGGTTTTGTATAATAAAAATGTCTTTCTGAAAGTTTTCAGAAAGACATCAAAATTTTATATTTTTTCAAGATATATCCTTGAGTGAAATGTGATTCTCCTTAATACCCTAAACACTTATTATCAATATACAACCTATTTACCTCAATCTAAAAGAGAAGGGTGTGCTGCCGGCAGCACACCCTTCTCTACGTGAAATATGATTTATATTGATTGTGTGGGTTAGATTTTAAGTTGTTCCAAACAGATACGAGCAATTAAAGGTAAAGACTTAGATTCTGGTAATCTTAGTTGATTCACGTCAAGGTCCTGCAGACCAAACCTTACCCTGTCTAAGGCATCTGCATCCTTGAAAAGATTAAACAAGAACTGGGTTTTAGTCCTATTCTTACTCAATACCCTGTTCCTCTTGATTTCCTCATAACCCTCATCATCTGGTCTACAATGATACTCTATTAAGAAAGACACTGTGGGGTCTGGTTTGGTTACGTTGGATTGATAATAAAGGCTGCTGTAATACCCATGCTCTAAATCAATATTATCATTTACCCGTTTAGTGTCATGATAGATAGCAGCAGTAGACAGTATTTTTCTATCTGACTGAGGTAGATTCAACAATTCAGATAGTATTAGGGATAAGAGCAACACCCTCGCTGTATGTTCCTTTCCATGCACAGAAGAGTCCTGGGCAAAGTTCAATGTAAGCATGGTCTCTCTAAAATCTTTATAAGTATCTATAACAGCAGGGAAGATGTCATCCAAATCTTCAATACCCTTTATTGTCTGCATATCTACTATTTCAATATCGGAAGGTCTTACTATCACTTCTTTTTCATTACTGTCCTTGATAAAACAATCTACAACTTTATCCTTATTCACCCTTGCTGTTATTATTTGAGCTTCATCCATACTCAAACGACAAGCAAAGAAATTAGCCATATTTATATCTAAAGTCCAAGAGTAAGCCTTATTTGTAGGAGTACTTTGACTACCCTCACCACGATAGATTGTGAGGGTTTCGGGTAGGTCTTTTAACTGGTTTTCAGTTTTCTTCATATCTGACTTTGTTTTGGTAGATACGATTAATTCAAAATTCTCCGGAGAAATGCCCTTGAAACCAAAATCAGCAGAAGTATAGACAGAGAAGAATAGGGTATAAAGACCTTCTACTGTACCCTTTTCTATCAACATATTAAAATATTCTATTTTCATAGAATCAGTCAAAGACAAGATTGACCCCAAATAATCATTATTGAGAACTTCTTGCTCTCTACTCTCAATAACCTGTGGCAACTGCTCCTTATAATCTCCCATACCCAACTGCAATAACTCTAGGTGTAGTGGTAAGGCTGCTAAGGTATTACGATTAAAGTAGAAAGAACTGTTTGAGATTGAAGGACTATAGGCTACACAGGAAGGGTCAATAGGAAACTGGTTTTTAAACTGTTCTTCTGTAAGAGAAACATTATACCCTTTTCCCTGATAATCCTTTATATCTTCTTCTGTTTTTATATCTGATTGATAAATCACGGAATCAAAACCTAAGGCTTTGACATTTAAAATCAGGTCACTTATAGTCATACTTTATTACCCTCTTTATCTTTTGTGAAAGATACTCTTGTACAGTATAACGGGTATAAAGGTTTTCGACAAGAAAAAAGCATAGATGTTATTATGTAAGTTATCTTTGAGTATGTTAAAGTAGGTTCTTAAATATACCCTTAAATAAGAAAACAGAAGGACTTTATCAAGTAATCTTACCCTTGAAGAAAATATTGGTCAGAAAAATCTTACCTTGAAAAACAAGTAATCTTACCTTTAGGATGTGATTATGTTTAGAAAAACCTTACCTCTGATTTACCCTCGATAATATTGAATAAACCCTACAGGTATTGAAGGCTCTACGAGCTCACTGAATACCCTTTTAATACTTATCTACGGAATTTTACCCTATGAAGTCCTTATAGCCTGCCTACGACCATTATAACCCTTTCTGTGCTGCTATGCTATACCCTCTATTAACACACCCTAATTAACCTAAATCACTAAATCAATCTAATTACAGAGTAAGGGGGAGGTGTCGTAGACACCTCCCCCTTACGGTACAAAAAATATATGTAATTTAAAGAAGATACCTCTCAAGGTCTTCCTGAGTAGTTTTAGTAAATTGTTTTGAGGATGTTTGAAGGATAAGGATTTTATCTTCTTTTATCATATCCCAATAATCCTCTTGCATGTATAAATCATCCTGATAAAGGTCTTTTAGGGTTTTGCTTACTGGATACCCTGCTTCTCTTAATACCCTTTTCACACCTAACGGTGTGTTTGTATCTACTATCTCTAACAAAGTGTTATTGGAGACAATGATTGGTTTGGGGTCTTCTGGTGATTGAGTATCCACGAAAGATAACACGTCTTCCTCTGTTTTAAACCTATCTATTGTGATACCAGATTTACCCAATATATCTACATAAGTAATAACTAAGAACTCAGATGGTATTACTTTCTTATAAAAATCAATTATAAACGAAATACCCTTATCTTCTATATCTTCACTCTCTATCTTAAACCAAGATAATTTACGATTTTGATTCATATCTCTTGCTAGATTACGAAATATGATTTCATAAGCCTTCTTTTCATTCTTAGTACCCAATCTTCTTATCATTTCAAAAACTACGATACCAAATATATCTGATAAACTACTATACTGTTCCATAATAACACCTTCCTCATATTATACTACTCTGACAATTAACGTCTGTTTTCTTGTTTCTATATTAACTTTGAAATTGGGGTTTGATACACTATCAAACCCTACTAAGGCTATACGGATTGAATCCTCATATTCCTTAAAATCAACCATCCTATTCCACATCTCTACGTGGTTTGCTTCCTCAGCAAACCAACGATTAGATTTGTAAGTAAAAAAGATATATGGCGCAAGTAGGTAAGGGGTCTCTAGTAATTCCTTAGTTATAGGTTCAGATTGTTTTAACTTGGTGAATATCAGTCTATTATCTAAAGTGTAAACACTAATATCTGACGCCAGTTTGGCTATAATTTCGTTATCTCCACTCTGTAGGGAGGGGGATTTATTTATTATGCTTGCTACTATATCTAAAATTGTTATTAAATTCATGCTGACACCTCTTTCTTAGAATGATGAAACTTACTAAATTAATTAAAAAACCTTTATATCTTTAATAACCATGACAATAAACACAACGACTATACCAATTAACATAAAGAACAAACAAACATTATTAGCCAAATAACCTATAATAATCAAAGGACTAAGAAGACTATAACAAATCTCTCTTCTTTTATTTTCTCTTTATTATCAATCTTATTGAATGTTTTATCTTTATTTAATTCTTTATTAATTTTCTCTCTATCTATATACTGTGAGAGTGTATAGATTTATGTCCACCGCCTTCTTATATGCATCCTCAAGAAGTGTAACTGTGATAAAAACATTGAAAAGTCAGCACAAAAAAAATTGATGTTATTTTATTATAACATCAATTTCATCCTACAATAAGAATTCCGGTGTCTGTAATAGATAAGTATACCGGATTCTCCAAAGTTTCATGCTCTACCAAATCATATAGTATATCTTTATGTTTTTGTGTAAATTTACCTGTATTTGTTTTAGGTAATATGAATCGCTTGTCCTTTATACTTAAAACTTCTACTGTTTTTATATAAGTAAGTGAAAATAGTCTAACACACTCATGTATTAATTCCTGTTGCTCTTCTACAGAACTTTGTTTTATAATATCAACAAGTTTTATCAACTCTCCTTCATTTTGTGTTGCTATAAGAAAAGAACAGACCGTTTCTATATCAGCAGCACTATATTTATCTTTACATACTTCTTGCAGTTTGCTATAAAGAAAATCTTCACTTTTCATTATTTGAAACCTCCTGTTCTTTCTAATCTTTTAGAATAAAGTGGGTAGATTATCTACCCACTTTATTGATTTCTGCTTTAACTTACTCTCGGTTTGCTTCTGCTTCTTTTATCATAGATACACAGGACTTGTGGCAAGGGTACTTAGCACTAAAATCCTTTGTCTTTATAATACAATACCCAAAGGATGGGTTTTCACAACCTTTACAAACAGAGTACTTCTTACCCTCACAGTCTGTACAAAGGTTATCTACTCCACCTAAATCAGTGTTTGCTGAGTGATAGATACCAAAACCATAAGAATCACTATCATAACCCTTTGAACCTGTTTTATATGTATCAAAGACCTTCTTACAATCATCACACTGTACAAACCCTTTATCCTTATATTCCTCTAAACAACCCTTACAAATCATACGATTAGTTTTTTCTGCTTGACCGTTTTTTCCTGTAATATAAATGGGTAACATAGTAGAAATCTTATGTTTCCCACCACAAACATCACATACTGCTCTATTCTCCACCTTAATAGGATACAATTTCTCATCTGCAGAAACCCCTAAATTTAGAATATCAGTTCTATGTTTTAGAATCCAATCTTTACCTACAACACCTGTTTGTCCTTCTTCGGATTTTGCTAAATAAACATAGCTTTTACCCTCTTTTTTCTTATCAAAAACCATTGCACCATTTTCATTTGTTACTGTTTTTAATATGTACTTCATAATTAATACCTCCTAAATATTTAAATATTTTATTTTTACCCTAAATTTCACCCCCATCTGGGTGTGGGGGAAATATGTTCAATACAAATAGATTGTTTGAAACATCCCCTTAAAAAGGGGAATAGACTTTAGTCACAATGAAAACAGTACACTTATCATCTTTGTTTTCTTACTTCAATAATTTCTGTACTTCCTTCATAATTAGCTTTTACCCTTTATCTGCTAAACCTTCTGCTAATTCTACCGCTACTTCTTCAAATGTCTTAAAATCTAAAGGATATCCTTTAAAACATTCTTGAAGTGCTTTTTGTGATATTTGACCTGTTCTTCTATAATAAGGGTCCTCGTACAAGTAATCAGAAGCATTTGCTGCTGTATAATCCATAGCATCATCTAATAAATTTATTTTTAGAGCATAATACCACACTTCAGTTTCACCACTCCAACCAGAAAAATGCCAATCTGCTCTACCCATTAAACCTTCATTTGAATTAAAACCAACTTGTGCATATAATTTTCCAATCCCTCTACCTGAATCTTCTTGAATACAATCTTCTTTCCATAATTGCTTTGCTTGTTTTACTACTCGACTATAAACCTCTTTCAATTCTGTTAGTGTTATATCATAATTCTTAAAAATCTTTTGAACCTCTTGTTTTCTCATTTTTATCTACCTCTTTCTTTTTTGTTTTAAAATCTATGTAAACTACAAAACACAAGATTTCTCAAATGCTGTAAGTGTTTTTCAAGTTTAATTGTTTTTGCTTATACTTAATTTAGTTTTTTATGACCAATATTTTTTTTGATTGTCCAGAAATTTTAAATACATGATGTCTAACTCATTCTTACATGTCTGTTTTCAAAACAGAAAAATAACAATTCATCTTACAAATTTAATGAATAATCCAAATCACACAAAATTTTATGCTACACGATAAGATGAAAAACTCCACTGATTTCCTGATACTTCAAAACTGATTGTGTGCTTATCTTCTATTGTTACCAAAGGTTCTATTGGTGTTACAGAAAATTGTATTAAAGCATTGTTTAACTCTGCTTCATATATGACCCCATCTGGACAATATGTATTCATGTATAACCTCAGGTCTAAGAATAAATCTATGGGTTTAACCTTTAAAGAATAATAGTTACAAATAAACTCTATTACTGCTAATAATTCTGACATCTTACTAATTTTAAACTTCATTGTTTGACTTCCTTTCTATTTCAATATTTAAATAATTAATGGTTAATACAAAGAAACAGTGGTTTTCTACTATAAATGTTCTTACAGTGTAAACCTCAACCCCCAACTCTCCTATAAGGTCCTCAACTACTTTTTTAAAAGTTGCTTCAGCTAATCGATGAGCACATAAATCTATCAAAGCATCATCAAAATAATCCTTGAAATCGTCACCATACTTTTTAAGTATATCTTCAGAATCTTCCAACAAACAATTTGAATCTGTATGCCACAACGACAAGAGTTTAACTTTACCCTCAGCTTCAATCTTTTTACAACTAAAAACTTTATCTAATTCCATAATTCTTCTCCTTTCTATAACTAATCTCTAAGTGATTTGATAATTTCAGGTAAGCTATCACTGTTTCTAACAAGATAATTCAAGTAATTACAACCAAAAGGGGCTTGAAAGTACTTTTTAAGAAGTTCTGTTTCAAAACCACAAGTATCAAACTCTTCTTCTTCAATAGTTGCAATAATAGAATCTGTCAAATTATCTACAAGGAATTCTATTAAACTGGTACTATAACAACCTTCTACCTGTAGAGCAATATAATCAGACATGGTACTATCAAGGTATAACCCCTCAAGTTCAATACTTTCTTCTACAACAAGGTCTAAAATATTGTCTATAACTGAACCCATATCTTTAGCAACCAAGCTGTCATAAATCTCCCAAAAGTATTCCTTTTCGCAAAAGTTAAACCCATCAAAAAGCAGTTCTCGCAACTTAGCATTTGTATCAGAATACTCAGAAGTATTACAATTAAAAGCATACTTGGCAAAACTTTCAATATCTTCTTTATTAAACCTTGCAACACGTTTCTCTCTTTTGTGCTTTACTGCAATTCTTTCCTCTACGGTTTTAATCTTTCTCATGTTGTTAATCTCCTTTATATTTTTCATTTAATTAACCTTCTTTCTTATAATTAATAGTTATTCCTTAGAATGTTCTCTGCTGCTTCATAGATAAAATCCTCATGCTCTCTGTAGATATAATCCACCAAACTAAGAGAGTCTTTCACCTTGTACCATACTAAATCTTCAAAGTCTTCTGGTTCAAAACCCAAATCAGAAATATCAAAATCTGCCACTAAATTTGAAATGTGTTCCAAAACGTCCACTTTAATGTTAGCTGAAAAGATAGTTCCACCATCTATATCATCTGCCAAAGCATCCAAGAAATCTTCGATTAGTGAATCCCTATCCTCCATATAATCAAGGGTTTCTTCTAAATCTTCAATAGCAGCACTCACTATTGTTTCAATGAAGTCATAAGAGTAAAGAATCCATGTATGTACTAACCACACTTCCTCTGTACGTGCATCTTGCTGCCTACCATAAATATCAAGGGCAGTGTAAATATCTTCTTTTTTCACCCTTACAGGGGGAACAGGTTTAAATTTGTCAAACAGATTAAGCAACTCAAAGGCATCATCAACCTGCAGTAACCCATCAAGGAACTCCGTAGACCCTCTCTTACAAAGAGATTTCAATGCAGAATCCAATATAATAGCTTCTTGCTCGGTAAAATCCTTATCTTCTTTTGTTTCTACATACTCTTTCAAGTAGGCTTCACCTTTTGTTTTATACAACTCCAAATACATACCCATTTCCTTCTTTACCTTTTCAAAATCAACCTTTTTCATGTTTTCAATCTCCTTATTATTTAAATTTCTGTTATTAGTAGTGTTTTTCATTTCTTTAAGCTCCTTTTTAATCTTCATAAACATTCATGGACCAATTTTCAACAACTTCGTCATAATCAATGGTCTCATCAACCCCTGCTTCTACAACAACTTCAATGTGTTTACTTAAGGTGTTTAAGGTCTTATACTGATTTGGTTCATTTACCTTCAAATAAGCTGTTATATCATCACTGCCTTTTTCATCAAGCCAAGGTTCCCAAGTCTCTTGCTCTTCATTGTATCTTTCTACTGCATAAGCCAAAGTACAATCACTATCACCTGCATGACTTTCCTTTAAAGTATTACTGAATATTGTTGTTTCCCCCACCAATACTGCTTCATATAGACTCGATACAGGTATTGAATAGATATAAGGCTCATCCAACATATAAAACAGAATTACACGATATTTTTTCTCAACCTTACCCATTTCTTTAATCTCCTTTTCATTACTTGTATTTTTCATTTTGTTTACCTCTTTCATTTTTATTTCAAGGTTTTTTCTTGTTATGTTTTCAGTTTAACACCATCTAATTTTCAGGTTCTTTATTCTCGGTGTTCACCGAAATGTTATAACTCAATTTTTATAACACTAGATGAATTTAGATTTGTAACTTCGGTGTTCACCGAAAAATCGTCCTACATTTACCTCTATCACACATTCCTTAGGAAACAATCAGAAACTTCATAGATAAAATCATAATGGTTTTCTAAAAGGTACTCATGTAGCTCAGGTCTTAACTTCTGAATTTCACTCCAGTCTGACATGTCTTTTTTACTAAATTCACCATCTAACATCTCAACGTCAAAATTTAGAATAGAGTCTGAAAAGTATCGAGCTACATCATCTATAAAATGAGAACCAAAAGGTACATCTTCACCCGACAAAGCATCTGCAAACACATACAGAAAATTATTTACAACATTTTCTCTATCATCTATGTAGGTTTGACTTTGTTCTAACTCTTGGACAATAACATCAATCACCTCTTTACTGCTTTTATTTGGAATAAATACTTTACTCATTTTGAAATCTTCCTTTCAATTTTGATATATTTTATTGTTTATCATGCTTAAATCTTAGCATAGGTGTTTTCCCACTCGCTTAACTCTCGGTGAATACCGAAGTTGTTAAATTTAATTCTTAAAAAAGCAAATACCTTCAATTTGAAATTTCGGTGAACACCGAAATTTCACTTTATAATCACTACTTTCTGAATATATTTCTCATACAACCTCCAAACCTTGCTTTCATAAGTTTCCTCATATAAAATATCAAACATCTTCTTGTACATTGTTAAATCCTTATAGCTAATCTCTCTCCACTAAAGACATAGTAGTACTCTCCCAAACACAATATTTAAGAACTTCACATGCAGACTCATTAGGATTTAAGGAAAGCCAAAGCCAAACCTGCCTCCAAAAATCACCATTCTGTTCTTTTTCAACCCTTGATAACAATAAATCCAATACTTCTGTAATAATGTTCATATCAATAACCCCTTTAATTTGAATAATCTTGTTCATGTAAATCCTCCTATGCACTCTTTTTTATCGGTAGGTAAGTATAAACTGTTGCTACGGACAACCCTGTTATCTCTGAAATATCTTTTACCTTAAAACCTCTATTGCTTAGGTTCATCACAGTAGTCAGCAATGCTTTCTGCTCAAACCCCATATCATCATTTTGTCTAACAATTCTCTTGATTTTATCTGTATAAACCCCCAACATTCTTTCTATCTCTTTATAAGTACAATTTGCTTTATATAGGTTAATGACAGACTGTTCTAAATCATCCTCTATAATTAAATCTTCTCTAACTCTAACCACGTCCTTTACATCCATAAAGCCATAATCTCTAAAACCACCCTTTTTGGAATAATCAGTTACATAAGCTTCAAACTTGATTTTATCCCCAATATTAGAATCTTTACGGATTTTCAAAAGGTTCTTATTCACCTTTAACCAAGCATGATTAGTGATAGGTGTACCCTCTGAATCTCTTACGTCTTCAATTACAACAGTTGCTATTGTCTTGCCCGAATTTGGTTCAAAGTAATGACTCCATCTTTGTATTACACCCTCAAACTTATTTTCAGTTCCTACATAATTTACTAATGCACTTCTCATTGATTAACCCCTCGCTTTCTTTTTTCATATTTGTAATCGTTTAAACCATAACTCTTTCTGTCATTATTACTTTTTATCGTTTTTCTTTGCCTTTCTTTTTGAATTTTATTTTCTCTTTGTTTATGTATTCAGTATAAATTAAAAACATCAATTTGAAAAAATGCTGAATACCGTAAAAATCAACGGTATTCAGCATCTTAATTTGCCTTATTTTATTTTAGACCAATAATAACAAGGTTTGTTTACGTGTATATTCGTAAATATTTATATTTTACTGTTTTTTGTGTATTATAAGTTTTTTTATCTTATTTTTTACGGTTGAAAGCATATGGTATAGACCATTTACGTTTTTTATTGTATTGATGCTACTTTTATGTTAAACTGGTAAAAAAATAATTGCTAAAGTAAGGTGTCGATATGAAACAATTAAAAGAACCAATCAGTATCAGTAAGATGTCTGAAATTATTCGATTTTTAAAAAAATACAATGACTTACAATCAAATTTAGTAAATAAAAAGAAAAGATTGCCCGTAACCCCTGCAGAAGTTATAGACTCCTTTATAAACCATGCACACCTTTTTGCCAATTTAGGTAATCAATTAAAAGAATTAGAATTGTTTTTTCAAGAAAAAAGCGAACTACTTTCCACTTATCGAAAACTAAAGTTTGCTCATAAAGAAAAATCAACTTCAACAGAAAACTCTAATGATAACTATTCATACAAAGAAATCAGTCAAACATTTGACTTCAAAAAAGATATAGAGTATATATCATTATTTCAAACATTAAGTATGTATGTAGATAATACAGTTTCTTTTTTATCTTCTTATATAATAGATATAGTAAACCCTACTAAAAATGAGAAACGTATAATGAAATGGTTTGAAAAACTTTCCCCTTTACACACTGAAGATGCAGAAAAAGAAAAATCCTACATTATAACATTGAATATATTTGCACAAACATATAAAACAGACATACTAAAATTGACTTTTGCAATACGTGCAAATTATCTTTTAGAAAAGAAAAGAAAAGAAATTACCTACTCAAATTCTAAGAAAGGTACAAATATACCTCAAATCACTCAAACTTCTTTGCGAAACAAACTTGGTTTGAATAAATCAACAGTTAGTGATTTTTTTATAGGTAAAAAACTACCATCAACTGAGTATTTATTGATTATAGCAGACGAACTTGGAGTTACAGCTGATTCTTTAGTAAACCCTAAGGTTGAACTTAAATCATTCACAACATCAAACCCATTCAAATCCATCGGTTTAGATGAAAGAAGTTTATACTTATTAACATTATTAAAGAGCAAAGATTTTTGGGGTTCTAAACCTGATTTTAAAAAAGCTGATTTAATTCTTACAACACTAAATTTATTAATTAAAGACACCCTCACCTTCCGTAATACAGAAGAAGAATTAGAGGCATTTTTAAACCCCAACTCCATTCTGTATTTAATTGGGAGATTTCTGTATGAACATCTATCAACATCAAGGGAACAAGGCACTGTAACCATTGTCGATAATGAATACTTAAATAACTTACAAGATTTGTTACAGGTAGAGAACAAAGAAGATATACCTTTATCTTCATTTGAAACAATTATAAGTGATTTACTTCAAAGCATTTACACAACACAAAATACAGAAGAAGAAAGAGAGGATGTTTCCTCCATTCTTTTAGATTCTATATTTCAACAGTTGAAGAATACACTAAAAGAAAGACAAAAGGAATTAAATCAAAGTTTTAATGTTGACTACCTTGTCCAACAGCTTACATATGACGATGATATCAACACCTCAAATTAGTTTTAACATAGTGGTTATATTAAACAGTTCACTTGTAGAAATAAAAAGAAGGGGAGATAAAACGTTATCCCCTTCTTTTTATTGACTGATAGGTTTAATTTTTATATAATTATATATGCTTATTGTGTATATCAAGCACAATAAACTGAGGAGGACTTATCAATGAGTGTGAAGCCAATTAAAGTTACACTATATTATCGTGTTTCTACAACAGCAGAAGCACAAGAAGAATCTTTCAAAAACCAACCAAAGTTCTTCAAACTTTTACTTGGTACACCTGAGTATAAAAAAACCCACAAAGCAGTTGAAAAATTATATTGTGACTACGGTTTATCTGGTACAAAACTAAATCGTGATGGTTTTAATAAAATGCTTGAAGATGCAGGTTTAGTTGTTAAAATAGACGAGGGAGCTATAATACCTCACCCTTTATACCCTGATAGAAAGATTAAACAAAATACTTACACAACCTATGTTGACCCCAATAAAAAACCAAAATTTGAGGAAATTTGGTGTAAAACCACAAGTCGATGGGCTAGAAATATTAATGCTTATGATATTATATGTACACTAAGACTTGCTCAAGTGTATGTCTTTTTTTCAGACCAAAAATTAACCAGTAGGAACATTAGTCATCTACCTTTAATTCGTAATAGACTAAATGAGGATATGGCCTATTCAGAACAAGTCTCACGTACACAGGAAATTGCACTACTTCAATATATAGATGAAAACAGAGTACGAGGGAAAACTTACGGTTATATTTATCACAAAAAAGAAGAAGATAGATTACCTTACTACACTATCGACCCTATAGAAGGACCTGCTGTACAAAAAATATTTCAATGGTGTGTTGATGGTTTAGGTTATCAAAGCATAAGTAATGAATTAGCTAAGAGGAAGATATTTGCACCTAAAACAGGCGAACCTTTTAACACTTCTTCTATAAGTAAAATTCTACATAATGAAAAATATAAAGGATTTAATATCTCTGGTAAATATACTACTGGACCTCTTTTTGAAAAGCTAAATTCTGCAACTATCAGAAAAGATTATAAAGAGAGGTTAAAAGAAACTGCTGACCTACCTGCTATTGTCACACCCGAATTATGGGATAAAGCACAAAAAGCAATGGAAAAAAGACGTACTACACCTGAATCTAAAATAGGTTTAAATCTCCCATCTCATCCTTTTAAAGATTTACTTAGGTGTGGCACCTGTGGTAATCATTTTGTTTATGATAACAATAATGGTCGTGGGTTTTTTAAGTGCTCAACAAAAGCAACCAAAGGGGCATCTGTTTGTAATTGCAATAATCTGTTTCAATATCAACTGGATGCTTTCCTTGAAAGACTTATGAACGAAGATTTACACGGACTTATAATCACAGACTATGAAAATACCATTATCTCTTTAATAACCCTGTGTGAGGGTTATTTAAACCGTCTAAAGAACCCTTCTGCTTTAGATAATGCAGAACTACAAGAACTCAATTTAAAACTTCAAAGCAAGCTGGCAGGTCGAAATAAATTATTAGATTTATTAAGTTCAGGTGAATACGACCCTGAACAAGAGAAAGATTTTGATATTCGGATAAAAAGTGTTGACTCTGAAATAAAAGCTTTGAAGTTTGGTATCTCTCAATTAGAAACCCCTACATCAGATATGATTGAAAAACTAAACGAGTTGTTTAATTGTATTTTCTCCGAATTTAAAATTGTTGAAAATAAAAAAGAAAAGTACACTAAGGAAGAAGTTTTAAACCTTTTATCACAAATTCAAGTGTTTGGTAAAACTGAAAACATGCTCGGAGGTAAAACCCCTGATGTTATCTTAATACCTATCATACAAACAACAGAGATGGCACAAGGACTTATCTTAGCAGGGTATAGTGAGTTTGCTTATAAGTTTAGAAACAAACTACCTGATTACTTTGCACCTGAAACTTACACTGAAAAAATCAGACATGGTAAAGTCATAAAACAAGAATCATCACCTATACATCCTTTTGATGACCCTAATTTATCAGAAGCTGAACGATATGACTTGCTTGATAAAACTACTAAGAGTCAATGGCCAACAGGTCAATCAAAATATATTTTGAACAGTAATGCTTTTTATACTCAAACAGGGGAGTTAGGTTATGTTTCTGAATTAGGTTTTGAGAACATATCAATTATGCAACAAATCAAGGACTATGCTCAGAAATTGTATGACGAGTTCTTACAAGTAAAGGAACAAAACAATTATTGAGAAAAGAGATTAAGGATAAATCCTTAATCTCTTTTCTCTCAGTCAACTAACATTTTATAAGTTTAAGTATCCTCAGATACAACATCCTATTTTTACATATTTATGCGCTATAAAAAACATTGTAAATTTTTCAAATCTTAGATTTTTTGTGTTATACTATCTTTTGACAGGTCAATTTAAAGTTTTCACAACAGGCAAAAACCCCTTGAAATCAAAGGATTCCTAAACCATGAGCAAGCTAAACAACATAAGAAAGTCATGTGCTGCTGCGGCTGCTATTTGAAAAATGCGTTTTGCTGCCTCCTGTCCTGAAACATCTGAAAAATCAGCAGAATTACTGTGTTTATCCCTTCTCTTTATATCTTTGTTGCTGCAATACGGCTGAACCAATTTAAAATCAGATAAAAGCTCCAGCACCTCTTTTAAATGTTTTACCGGATAAATGGTTAAATGATCTACCAAAGAGATTTCATCAGCATTCTTTATCGGAAGAATAATTTTTTTAACGCCTTGTTCTCGTAAGCCAATTGCTAGCGGCAGGGCTCCCTGTATCGCATGAATGCTTCCATCCAAAGAGAGCTCTCCCAGAAAGGCAAACTTTTGTGCATTTTCTTTTTTTATTACATCTAACGCACTTAATACACCAACAGCAATGGGCAGATCAAAATGTGTTCCTTCTTTTCTAATACCAGCGGGAGATAAATTAACTATGATACGTTTGGCCGGAAAAGTGCATCCAATATTTGAAATGGCAGCACGTATTCGATCTTTTGCTTCTCTTACCGAAAGATCAGGCAAGCCAACTATATTCCATACAGGCAGTCCCAATGAAATATCCGTTTCTACATAAATTAAATCCGGCTGTAACCCGTAAAGAGATGCTGTTTTTATCTTAGAATACATTAATTTCCTCCTTAAAAAGCATTCTTAATGTGACGTAAATAAATTTTTTTATCTAGAAGTAATAACTCGATAACATCAATTCGAAGTTCATAGTTATTTAATTTTCGATTCATCAAATAAACTTGAATAGATTTATGTATGTGTTTTTGCTTTTTCTTTGTAATCGATTCACAGGGTTCTCCAAATTGAAGACTTCTCCTCGTCTTTACCTCAACAAAACAGATCTGTTTTTCTTTTTGAACGATCAAATCCAATTCTCCAAATCTGCATGTATAATTTTTATCTAATATCCTATACCCATTTTTTAATAAGTAAGAAGCTGCTGTCTCTTCTCCCCATTTCCCAAGCTTCATGAACCGACCTCCAATTTTACATTATTTACCATTTTATCACAATTTACATAAATTTCAAGTTGTAATTATAGATATAAACAAAGAAAATACCTGCAGGCTTGTCTGAATAACCACCTGCAGGCTTCTATTAACGTATCGATTTCGGAGAAAAAATAACAGCAATCAAATAGCCAAAGCAGATAGCCGCCGCAACACCTGCAGCAGTAGCTATGACTCCTCCTGTCAAGGCTCCCATTAATCCACCTGTTTCTACCGCCTCAATTGCTCCTTTTGCTAATGCATATCCAAATCCCGGCAACGGAACCGTAGCTCCACTTTTCCCAAAATCAACGATAGGCTGGTACCAACCCAATCCGGTTAATATCGCACCGCCTACCACAAAAATAACTAAAATTCTCGGTGCCGTTAATTTTGTAGTATCCATCAATATCTGTCCAATAACACATATAATTCCCCCGGTAATAAAAACATTCAAATACTCCATTTTTCCCTCCTGCTATCTTCCTTCTACCGCAACAGCATGTGCAATTCCAGGAATAGACTCTCCCTGTTGTGAGCTAATTGTAGAAAGCAAAGCACCAGTGGAAATCAGCAACGCTTTTTTAATTTTACCCTGTCGCATTTCTTTGAAAATATGACCTGAAAAAATCGAAGCGGAGCATCCGCACCCGCTGCCTCCACTGTGTACATCCTGATCTTTATTAAATATCATTACGCCACAGTCATCATAAACTGCATCTAAATTAATATTTTCTTTCTTTAGCAAATCAATTACAATTTGTTTTCCGACAATTCCTAAATCACCGCTCAATATTACATCATAATAAGAAGCTTCTCTCCCTGTATCCTTTAAATGCTGAAAGATGGTATCCACGGTTGCCGGCGCCATCGCTGCTCCCATTTGATTCGCATCTTTTATCCCCGCATCCACGATTTTTCCAACAGTTGCATGAGTAACAACCAAATTCTTCGCAGGTTCTCCGCCTATCATCTGCTCGCCATCTCTTATTTGATTAGAAAGAATCATGCTTCCTGCTCCAGTTACGGTCCACTGTGCAGAAGGAGGCCTTTGATTCCCATGCTCTAAAGGCATTCGGAACTGGCGCTCCGCAGTACAATAATGACTGGAGGCTGCTGCAACGATATTCTTTGCATAGCCTCCATCTATTAAAACAGCCCCTAAAATAAGGGATTCTGTCATGGTGGAACAGGCTCCGTAAAGCCCTAAAAAAGGAATTTGTAAATCTCTAGCCATAAATGAGGAAGACATCAGTTGATTAATTAAATCTCCGCTTAATATTGTATCTAATTCCTCTTTTGTTTTTCCTGAATTTTGTAACGCTAATAGTATCGCTTTTTTTAATATCTTACTTTCTGATTTTTCCCATGTTTTTTCTCCGTAAGTATCTTCTTTTAAAATCACATCAAACCATTTGCTCATTGGACCTTGTCCTTCTTTTTTTCCCACTACAGCTGCTGCTCCAATAATATTTGGTTCATTGTGAAAAACAAAGGTTTGCTTACCAATTTTATTTTCCTGCATCTCACTTCTTCCTTTCTATCATAGATTGATCATATAATAAATCAATCCGATCACGACGGATGTAGAAATTCCGCAAACCAAAACTGGACCTGCAAGACTGAATAATTTTGCCCCTACACCCAGTACAATGCCCTCTTTTTTATATTCAATAGCAGGTGCTACCATAGAATTTGCAAAACCTGTGATCGGCACAATAGAGCCTGCTCCTGCAAACTTTCCGATCGTATCATATACACCCAATCCTGTCAAAAGCTGTGCACTGCAAATTAAAAATACAGTTACAAATGTCCCAGAGTCTTTTTCGGAATATCCACGCTTCATCAGCAAGGACTGCACATAAAATGCTGCGATACATATCATTCCTCCGACAATAAACGCTTTTAATGAATTCATAAAGTATTTTGGTTTTGGAGTAAACTGCTTTACATATTTTTCGTATTCCTTTGCCTGTCTTTTTTTTGCTTCCTTTTTTTGATTTTCATTTTTATTCCCCAATTTAAAAAACACTCCTTCCTTTCTGTTTATTCTTTCCTTTAAAGAAAAAATAAACATACATTTTTGAAAAATAATATTTCCAATTTTATGTACAATTGATCCATGCTTTTTATTGAAAACAAGTTCATTCTATGAAATAATAAGAATATATTTCTTTGAAAGGAGTTTTTTTATGTATTATCGATATTCTGAAATTCGCGATGCTTTAAAAGCGGGTGCCTGCGCAAAGATTGCTGTTGCCGCCGCGGAGGACAAGGAAGTCTTAGAAACAATAAAACAAGCTTATGAGCTGCAGATTGCAGAAGCCATTTTAAT
Organism: Sinanaerobacter sp. ZZT-01; assembly: GCF_035621135.1. Lineage (NCBI taxonomy): Bacteria > Bacillati > Bacillota > Clostridia > Peptostreptococcales > Anaerovoracaceae > Sinanaerobacter > Sinanaerobacter sp. ZZT-01. The sequence goes on along the minus strand of NZ_CP141728.1, from coordinate 2,401,553 downwards.
CGGCGACAAAACAAAAATTAAAGCAATCAAGAATGAAATTGGATTTTCCCAAGAGGTAGAAATTATCGATGTAAAAGATGAAAAAGAAGCTGCCCTTTCTGCAACAAAATGTGTACATGACGGAAAAGCTGACATTCTTATGAAAGGTCTCGTTAACAGCAGTATTTTTCTGAAAGCCGTTTTAAATGAGGAAGTCGGACTCAGAACCGGTAAACTCTTATCGCATTTAGCTGTTTTTGAAATTCCTGGATTTAAAAAATTAGCTTATTATACAGATGGCGGCATGAATACATTTCCAGATCTGAATGCCAAAATACAAATCCTCAGTAATGGAATTGAAGCACTCCACGCATTAGGGACTCCGTGCCCAAATGTCGCCCTTTTAACAGCAAATGAAATGGTAAATCCCAAAATGCCTGCAACGGTAGATGCTGCAAAACTAGTGGCACTTTCTAAGGAAGGAAATCTCCCAAAGTCAGTCATTGAAGGCCCAATTGCGCTAGATGTTGCCCTTTCGAAAGAAGCGGCACTGCATAAAAAAATTAAAAGTGCCGTTTCCGGAGAAGTAGACCTATTTCTTGTTCCCAATATTGAGGCTGGAAATATGGTGGGAAAGGCACTTATGTATTGTGCTGGGGCAAAGATGGCAGGTGTCGTACTTGGCGCCGCTAATCCAATTGTAATGACTTCTCGTGCTGAAAATGCAGAGGGAAAACTAAATTCGCTGGCACTTGCATGCATCATGCAAAAAAAATAAGAAGGAGACAAAATACAATGGGATATAAAATTCTGGTTATTAATCCTGGCTCAACTTCAACAAAAGTAGCATTCTTTGAAGAAAAAACCTGCTTGTTCGTGGAATCTCTAAATCATTCAGCAAATGATTTAGCTGATTTTGATGAGATTCCCGATCAACTCGGCTTTCGTACTCAAATCGTTTTAGACATGATAAAAAAACATAATCTGAATTTAAAAGAATTAAATGCAATTGTTGGCAGAGGCGGCCTTCTTCCCTTTGTACACGCTGGAGGCTATCTGGTCAATGAAACAATGAAAAAGCGAATCATAGACGGCCCGATCTCCGAACACGCATCCAATTTAGGTGCAATCATTGCTGAAGCAATCGCTTCTCCATTAAATATTCCCGCTTACATCTATGATTGTGTCGGGTCAGATGAATTTAAGGACATAGCCCGTGTAACCGGTGTTCCCGATATTAAAAGAGAAAGTCTTTGCCACGTATTAAACCAAAAAGCAATCGGGCGGAAGGTTGCAGAAAAACATGGGAAAAAGTACAGTGATTTGAATGTAATCGTCGCACATCTCGGCGGCGGCTTTTCTGTCGGTGCACATGAAAAAGGACGAATTGTCGATTGTGTTCGTGATGATGCCGGTGCTTTCTCACCAGAACGTTCCGGCAGCGTTCCGCTTTTATACGTAATTGATATGTGTTACTCCGGTAAATACACAAAGCGAGAAATGACTCGAAAAATTCGGGGAATGGGAGGCCTGCAAGCTCTTTTAAATACAAAGGACTGTCGTGAAGTTGAAAA